>NZ_JAJNAY010000003.1 GCF_021010565.1 Chryseobacterium turcicum | reverse complement strand
CAAACGGTTTAAGTACGTAGTCAATAGCATCCACGCGATATCCTTCTAATGCAAATTCACTATAAGCTGTCGTAAAGATGATAAACGGTTTATGCTTACTGGCATCTGCTGCCAAAACCCTTGCAAGTTCCATACCGGTAAGATCTGCCATTTGAATGTCGAGCAGTAGTAATTGAACAGGATTGGATTGAATATAATTAAGAGCATCGATCGCATTGTCAAATTCAGCAACAAGTTCCAGAAAAGGTGTTTGTCTGACAAAGGAGCTAATCATATTCAATGCTAAGGGCTCGTCATCTACGGTTATACATCTAATTTTCATTTAAATCAATTTTAAGTTGCACCTCAAAGCCATCAACCTTATTTATTGCCAAGGAATACCTGCCAGGATAAATTAGTTCCAGCCGTCTTTCCGTATTCTGTATTCCGATACCATGGTTTTGATCATCATCCAACTTGTTGTCCACGATTTTTTCAAAAACTTTATTCTTTGTATAGAACACCAATGATTGATCTTTTTCTGTAATCCTAATGGTAATCGGACTATGTGTCTGTGTGCTGATGCCATATTTGAATGCGTTTTCTATAAAAGGCAAAAACAGCATCGAAGCAATTTTTTGATCAGGAGAGACGATATCCACCGAAAAATCAATTGAAACCTTCTGGGCAGATCGCATTTTCATCAATTCCAAATAATTGGAAATAAACTCTATTTCTGATGCAATAGTAGAAGATTGATTGGATGTGTTATATAAAACGTGCCGCATTATTTTCCCTAATTTTTTAAGAGCATTTCTAGATTGGTCAACATCTGTATAGGTCAAAGCATTTACCGTGTTGAGACTGTTAAAGAAGAAATGAGGGTTAATTTGTGATTTTAAAAACGAAAGCTCCATTTCTATCTTGTCTTTTTCTACTTGTAGGCGTTTATTCTTCTCATCTTGCCATTTTTTAATCAATATGCCAATAATATTGACACCAAGCACCAATATTTCAATCAAGAAAATATAGAAAAATACGGATAAATTGCCATGTCCCTGTTTTTTTTGGGTATTATGTAACCCAGCTATTTTTCTTATTTCCTCCGAAACATTGAGCAACTCATCCAACTTACTGAGAATTATAATAATCAATACACACGAAAGAAATAAAGTGAGATAGTATTGAAAATATTTTCTTTGGAAGAGTAATTTAGGTGCCAACCATTTTGTATTGAAATAAGTAAGTCCCAGCATCAAAATGAAAAAGAAAAATTGATTGACCCAATAAACAAAAGGCAATGCGATCCCATAAGAATGCGGAATCATAAGAAACAGTAATACTGCTAAGAGGGTTATACCCACTAAGGTTGTAACTGTATTTTGATTTCTTGTTATGATTTTCATAGGATGCTAAATTCCATTTTCTATTAAAAATTTACAAAATTTATCGACAAACTCACTGATTTTATGAGTGAGTATGCTATTTTGTTAAGTGAAGAAACTCCGGATACTTCACGATTCAAAAATACACCTTCATGGTAAAAAATGAAAGATTGGTCTATTAGATTTCTTTCAAAGGTAGAAAAAATCTTCCTTTGCTTTTTAAACAAGACATAATGAAAGAGAATATCAAAGTGCTTATCTATTTAAGTGTATTTTTCTTATTATCAACACCTGCGATTGCTCAAAAAATGGGAAATGTTATCGGTACTGTGGAAGATATGGACACCCACGAGAGACTTATTGGAGTGAGTATTAGCGTTAACGGGACCTCGTTTGCTACGCTTACTGACAGTACGGGAACTTTTAGGCTTAACGTTCCTGTAGGCACCTATACGATTAACGCTTCCTCAGTTGGGTATCAAAAGTTTACACAATACAATATAGAAGTAAGCTCAGGCAATGACAGGATTATGCACTTTGAATTGCAACCGGAAGCGGCACAACTTGAAGGCGTTACAATCACAGTCAATAGAAGTGCTTCTGCAACTGCAACCGATATGATTACTCCTATGTCTGTCCAGAAATTGACATCTCAGGAAATAAAATCAAACCCCGGAGGAAATTTTGATGTTTCAAAAGTGGTACAAACGTTGCCCGGAGTCGGTTTAAGCAATGGTGTAGGTGAGCGGAATGATATTATCATACGTGGTGGTGCACCCAATGAAAACGTTTATTATCTGGATGGTATAGAAATACCAGTTTTAAACCACTTCCAGACACAGGGAAGTTCGGGAGGTGCACAGGGAATTTTGAACGTCTCGTTTATCGAGGATCTCAAACTGACAACATCTGCATTCGATTCGAGATACAGCGATGCATTGTCTTCTACCTTTGTTATCAATCAAAGAAACGGTAACCCCGATCGTTTGTCGGGAAATATTCGTGCAAGTATGACAGAAACCGCATTAACGCTGGAAGGTCCGCTTTCCCCTAAAACAACATTCCTGAGTTCTGTGCGTAAATCCTATTTAGGAATGCTGTTTAAAATGGTAGATCTCCCAATCCGTCCAGACTTTTATGATTTTCAATATAAAGTTAATCACAAATTCAATGATAAGACAACATTAACTGCTATTGGTATTGGAGCCATTGATAAGTTTGGATTTGCACCTACAAAGGAATCTACTCCCGAACACACTTATATTCTCCGTTCAACGCCTTATGTAAACCAATGGACTTATACCATGGGCTTTAATCTTAACAGAAAGATCGAGAATGGCTACATGAACTTCACCTTAAGTAGGAACATGTTCAATACAACATTGGATAAATTTGAAGACGAGAACAAAATTGAACAGAACAGGACTTTATTAATCGAATCAGATGAAGTGGAAAATAAGTTCCGTTTTGATTACAATAAGTTTGTTAACGGTTGGAAGTTTTCAGCTGGTTTGGATGCCCAATACGTAGGTTATAACGGAGATGTATTTAATAAAGTGTCTGCTGAGGTAAAAGATGAAGATGGCAATGTTGTAGCCCCAGAAAGAACCATCCAGTTCAACAGTAAGATCGACTTCTTCAAATATGGATTGTTTGCGCATGCTTCAAAACGTTTTCTGGATGACAGATTACTCTTATCGGGAGGTATCCGTACGGATATGAACAGCATGACCGAGACAGGAAATGATCCCTTGAAGACACTTTCTCCTCGTTTATCCGCTTCTTATCGTCTGAGTGACCAATGGAACTTGAATGCATCTGCTGGTACTTATTTTAAGGCACCTATATATACCGCATTGGGATATAAGGATGAAGCAGGTAATTTCATGAATAAAGATATGGACTATACCCGTTCAACTCATTATGTTCTGGGAACTGAGTTCTTACCAAAGAATTCACTGAGGTTCACATTGGAAGGTTTCTATAAGAGATATAGCGATTACCCTGTGTCTGAAACAACAGGAATTTCATTGGCCAATCAGGGAACTCAGTACGGATCGGTTGGTAGCGAACGCATATTATCGATAGGTATAGGAGAAACGTATGGAATTGAAGCTTTTATGCAGCAAAAGATGACTAAGAACCTTTTCTATCTGCTTAGTTATTCTTATGTAGTTAGTAAATTTTCGGGAGTAGATGGCGTATTAGCTCCTTCATCCTGGGATAACAGACATCTGTTTTCTGCAACTTTAGGGTATAAAATGAAAAATGACTGGGACTTGGGACTGAAGTATCGTTTTGCAGGAGGAAATCCTTATACACCATATGATCTGGCAGCCTCACAACAAAACTATTTGTTGCTGGGCCAGGGAATTCCAGATGCTTCCTTATTGAACCAGAACAGACTTTCCAATTTCAACCAACTGGATTTCCGAGTGGATAAGAAATTCAACTTTAAAAAGACATCGTTGGGCATATATCTAGATGTACAAAACTTATTGATGCAAAAAAATGAAACCAACCCGAACTTTACGTTTAAGCGAAACGAAGATAATACAGGCTTTGTGACTACCAATGGACAACCTATTACTGCTGATGGAAGCAACGCCATACCAGTTATTCTTTACAATAAAACTGGACATCCTTTACCTTCCCTTGGAGTAATTTTCGAGTTTTAACAGAAAAACATTTAATTAAAAATCAAAATTATGAACATTACGTTGTCAATTATAGTGGGAATGCTAATATTGTCAATTTCAGCCCCCTTTATTTCGGTTTATGCTGTTTCTCAAATTAAGAAAAAGAACCTTGATGTCCACGTCAAAATTCAAAAACGATTGTTCTGGACCTGTATTGTTGCACTGATTATTTTAGAAGTTCAAATAAGGGTTTCGGGTGGATCAGGCAGTCTCGTTTCTAACAGTAAATATACCGGGACGTTATTCTTTAATAGTTTATTGATTGCACATATCATAGGTGCGGTAATCACCTATATTTTCTGGGGAATTACTGTTTTCAGTGCTAATAAGAATTTGAAAAAGAAAAAAACATTACCAGGAAAATATTCGACAGTACACAAAAAGCTAGGTTACGGAACTATCATAGGTCTATTTTATACTGCTATAACGGCTGCTATTGTTTGTACCATGGCCTTCTTCTTGTGAATTTAATTTCTCATGAGAGAATGCGTAGTCCGTTAATTTTAAAGCAGTACAGGCAGAAACAGATGTTAAGGTCTCTTTTATTTATGCTATCACATTTATCAGGAGCAATATTCTTGTTGCTCATTTGAGAATATTTTTTGAATTTTGAAAAAAGTGACGGAAGTTAAAGGAGTGGAAAGATTTCTATCCACTCCTATTTTAACCCTAGAAAATCAAATGTGTAAACAATTCTTTCTGCTCGTTTAGATGCTGATAATTTATTTTTTTAGTTTTCATTTTTTGTTCCATACTATCTAAATCAGAACTGTATTTTAGTTCTACGCCAACAACAGCCGGACCTTCTTCGCGGTTGTTCTTTTTAGTGAACTGGAAATAAGTAATGTCATCATTTTCTCCTAAGACATCATTTACAAATTCTTTTAATGCTCCTGGTCGTTGTGGAAAGTTGATGATGAAATAATGCTTCAATCCTTCAAACATCAAGGATCGCTCTTTTATTTCTTCCATTCTTGTAATGTCATTGTTGCTGCCACTAACAATGCACACCACATTTTTACCTTTGATTTGGTCTTTATACGAATCCAAGGCTGCAATACTCAATGCACCAGCTGGTTCTACAACAATGGCTTCTTCGTTATATAATTGTAAAATTGTTGTGCAAACTTTCCCTTCAGGCACTAAGACGATGTCATCTAACGAATGTTGGCAGATTTCAAATGTTTTGTCGCCCACCCGTTTTACGGCAGCTCCATCTACAAATTTATCAATGTTCGTCAATGCAGTATTTTTACCGTTTTCCAACGATGTTTTCATAGAGGCTGCTCCTTGTGGTTCTATACCGATAAGGTTAGTTTCAGGACTCAATTGTTTAAAAACCGAAACGACCCCTGCTGCCAAACCGCCACCTCCAATTGGGAAGAATAAAAAATCAATTTTACATTTGCTGTCTTCCACAATTTCCAATCCTACAGTTCCTTGTCCGGAAATAACCAATTCATCATCAAACGGATGAACGAAAACTGCCTTATTCTTCTGGCTGAAAAGAAGGGCTTCGTTGTAGGCATCGTCAAAAGTATCACCTTTCAACACAACCTCTACATTTTCTTTTCCAAAGAGTTTTACCTGCTTTATTTTTTGTGCAGGCGTGGTAATAGGCATATAAATAACGGCTTTTATGTTCAGTTTTCTACACGCAAAAGCCACTCCTTGAGCGTGATTACCCGCACTTGCACATACAACGCCGAGTTTTATATCATTTTCGGAAAGCGAACTTATTTTATGATACGCTCCACGCAATTTGTAGGATCGTACAGGTTGTAAATCTTCCCGTTTCAAATAAACCTGAGCAGCAAATCGCTCGCTCAGGTTTTCGTTTTTCACAAGAGGCGTATGCACAGCCACACCTTTCAGGTTTTCGGCTGCCTCTTGTATTTTTGCTAAATGTATCATTTGGTTTGAGGTCTTAATTTTCGAACTTGCATTCCAGTTTGCCACAACTCACTTTGTTGTATTTCTTTGAGTTCTGCGTTGAGTTTTTCTCTGTAATCTGGCTTGCTGTTGGCTTCGATAACGATGGCTGCTTCTTTACCTGAAAGCACGTCATCATACAGTTCATTAAAAACAGGAGTGGTAGCTTCTCTAAATTTACCTTTCCAATCCAATGCTCCTCGTTGTGCAGTGGTACTGCAATTGGCAAACATCCAATCCATTCCGTTTTCGGCTACCAAAGGCATTAAACTTTGGGTCAATTCTTCTACAGTTTCGTTGAAGGCTTCACTTGGCGAATGTCCTCGCTGACGAAGCACATTATATTGAGCCTCAAAAACACCTGCGATAGCTCCCATCAAAACGCCTCGTTCGCCAGTCAAATCGCTGTATACTTCTTTTTGAAATGTGGTTTCAAACAAATAACCAGAACCGATAGCGATGCCTAATGCCAATGCTTTTTCTTCAGCTTTTCCGGTTGCATTTTGAAAAACGGCATAACTGGAATTTAAACCTTGCCCTTTTAAAAATAATGTTCTTAACGAAGTTCCCGAACCTTTGGGAGCCACCAAAAACACATCTACATCTTTAGGTGGCACGATACCTGTTTTTTCATGAAAAGTAACGCCAAAACCATGTGAAAAATACAGGGCTTTTCCTGTTGTCAAATTTTTTTTCATCGTTTCCCATGCTTGTATTTGCCCTGCATCTGATAATAAATTCATGAGTAAAGTGCCTTTTTCGCAAGCGGTTTCCACTTCGAAAAGAGTTTCATTTTCTACCCAACCATCAGCAAGTGCTTTGTCCCAACTCTTTGTCCCTTTTCGTTGTCCTACAATTACTTTTACGCCATTATCTTTCAAATTTAAGGCTTGTCCCGGACCTTGCACGCCGTATCCAATGACTGCAACAGTTTCGTTTTTTAATATTTCTCTTGCTTTCTCTAATGAAAACTCTTCTCGTGTTACGACATTTTCCATTACGCCGCCAAAATTTAATTGTGCCATTTTATATTGTATTATTTTTTTTAATTGATTTCTAATTCTTTTAAATAAGTACTTAATTCTTTCATTGGTTTGGTAACTGCTACTCTTCCTGAGCGGGCAAATTCCAGAATACCAAAGGGTTTCAATTTCTCAAATAAAACCTGTGTATCTGCTTTGTGCCCTGTTTTTTCAATGACGATAAAATCGGGATCTACGGTGAGAACTTTGGCACTATTTTCTCTAACCACTTGCTCTACATTGTTGGATTTAAGTTCTGTTGTTTTGATTTTATATAACGCAATTTCCTGATGTACTACTTCATTATCTTCGTGTACAAAGGCTTTCAGAACATCAATTAATTTGTCGATTTGCCCAACAACTTTATCTATTTGTTCTCTGTTTGTTCTCAAAACGATAGTGTAACGGTGCACATTTTTAACCTCTGTTTCAGAAGCGGTGATGCTGTCAATATTCAAATGTCGTCTTGTAAATATGATGGTGATACGGTTGAGCATTCCGATTGTATTTTCCGTAAATATGGATACGGTAAATGTTTTGTTCATTGTTTCCATTTTATCCGTTTTATAATTATTGTAATCTTATTTCAGCTACCGAAGCACCTGTTGGCACCATCGGAAAAACATTATCTTCTCTGGCAACTTTCACTTCCAACAGGTACGCATTTTCTGTGTTTAAAAGTTGGTCTAATGCGTTGTTCAAGTCCTCCTGTCTTTCAACTTTTTGACCTTTGATGTTGTAAGAGGCTGCCAAAGCCACAAAATCAGGACTTTGAATGTCGGTAAACGAATATCTTTTTTCAAAGAACATTTGTTGCCATTGCCTCACCATTCCCAAATAACCATTGTTTAAGATGATGATTTTCACGCCGATATTATTCTGCATCATGGTTCCCAATTCCTGCAAGGTCATTTGAAAACCACCATCTCCAATGATAGCTACGACTTGTTTTTCCGGATTTGCCATTTTTGCTCCAATAGCGGCTGGAAGTGCAAAACCCATCGTTCCCAATCCGCCAGATGTAACATTACTTTTGGTTTGATTATACTGATAGAACTGTGCCGCCATCATTTGGTGCTGTCCCACATCGGTTACAACGATTGCATTGCCCTTGGTTTTTTGAGAAAGTAAATCAATCACCAAATCCATTCTCAGTTCATCTGAAAATTCCTTTTCTCTATTTTCTGAAAGTACCTGTAATTCCTTTTGCTTCGCTTGATGAAATTCATCCAACCAATTTTGATGAGTTTGTTTTTCTACCAAATCTGCTAAAACGGTTAGTGCTTCTTTGGCATCGGCTACAACAGGAGCATCGGCTTTTATGATTTTATTGATTTCGGCAGTGTCTATATCAACATGAACCACTTTTGCTTGTGTTGCATACCGGGAAACATCACCTGTAACACGGTCGTCAAAACGCATTCCCACGGCAAGCAACACATCGCACTCATTGGTTTTTACATTGGGTGCATAATTGCCATGCATGCCTACCATTCCAACAAATAAAGGGTGATGACTTGGAAAAGCTCCTAATCCCAAAAGCGTAGAAGCCACCGGAATACCCGTTTTTTCGGCAAAAGCCAATAATTCTTCTTCTGCATTGGAAAGCATAATTCCTTGTCCGACAATCATCAAAGGTTTTTTTGCCTCATTCAAAAACTTGGTTGCTGCTTGCACTTGATCTACATTCAATTTTGGCTTAGGTTGGTAGCTTCTCACCGATGTACACTTTTCGTAAGAGAAATCCAGTTTTTCAAACTGGGCATCTTTGGTAATATCCACCAAAACCGGCCCCGGACGACCAGACGAGGCGATGTAAAATGCTTTAGCTAAAGTGGGTGCTATATCTGCTGCTTTGGTTACCTGACAATTCCATTTGGTTACCGGCATCGAAATTCCCATGACATCGGTTTCCTGAAAAGCATCAGTTCCCAAGAGATGAGAAGCCACCTGTCCGGTGATGCAAACCAAGGGCGTAGAATCAATCAGGGCATCGGCTAAACCTGTAATTAAATTGGTGGCTCCCGGACCAGAAGTAGCAAATACAACCCCTGTTTTTCCTGAAGTTCTAGCATATCCTTGAGCTGCATGTATAGCACCTTGCTCGTGTCTTGTCAAGATATGATTTACTTCTTCAAGATGATGAAACAAGGCATCATAAATTGGCATGATAGCACCGCCTGGATAACCAAATATCGTTTTTACACCTTCGGCTTTCAGGCTTTGTATCACCGCTTCTGCACCTGTTATTTTTAATTCCGTTGTTTTCATTTTTTAATTATTTATCGGTTACACACCCCAATGAAGCACTCGAAACGCATTGTGCATATTTGTACAAAACCCCTTTATTTGCTTTCAATGGAGGTTGTTTCCATGCTGCTTTTCGTTTTTCCAATTCCTGTTCAGATACTTTTAAATTGATCGTATTATTTTTTGTGTCAATCGCAATCAAATCTCCATCATTTACCAAGGCAATTGTTCCACCTACAAAAGCTTCCGGAGTGATGTGTCCTACCACAAAACCATGCGTTCCACCCGAAAATCTACCGTCGGTAATTAAAGCCACTGAATTTCCCAATCCTGCACCCATAATTGCTGAAGTTGGTTTGAGCATTTCAGGCATTCCCGGTCCGCCTCTTGGTCCGCAATAACGGATTACTACCACATTCCCGGGTTTTACTTCTCCGTTTCGCACACCATCAATCACTGCATATTCATCGTCAAATACTTTGGCTGTTCCTTCAAAATAATCGCCCTCTTTGCCACTTATTTTAGCTACACTTCCCTCGGTAGCTAAATTTCCGTAGAGCATTTGCAGATGTCCATTTGCTTTCACTGGATTTTCCAATGGAAGAAATACTTTCTGACCTTCGGTTAAATCTTCCACAGCTTCCAAATTTTCAACAATTGTTTTTCCTGTAACAGTTAAACAATCTCTATGTAATAAATTGTGTTTCAATAAATATTTCATTACTGCTGGAACACCACCTGCTTCGTGCAAATCTTCCATGAGGTATTTTCCACTTGGTTTTAAATCTGCCAACACTGGAACACGGTTACTTACCTTTTGGAAATCATTCAAAGTCAATTCCAAATCCACCGAATGTGCCATTGCTATCAGGTGCATTACGGCATTGGTAGAGCCGCCCAAAACCGTTACCATGGTCATGGCATTTTCAAAGGCTTTTCGGGTCATGATGTCTTTGGGCTTAATGTCTTTTTCCAACAACACTTTGATGGCTTTTCCTGTATCAAAACATTCCATTTTTTTATTGCTGCTCAACGCAGGATTGGATGAACTGTAAGGTAAACTCATTCCCAAAGCTTCAATAGCCGAAGCCATCGTATTTGCTGTGTACATACCGCCACAAGCACCCGCGCCAGGACAAGCGTTTTTGATTATACCTTTGTAATCTTCATCGGAAATGGTGTTACTGAATTTTTTACCTAAAGCTTCAAAAGCTGAAACGATATTGAGCGATTCTCCTTTCCATTTTCCAGAATGGATCGTTCCGCCATAAACCATGATTGCAGGACGATTTAATCTTCCCATGGCGATGATAGAACCAGGCATATTTTTATCGCAACCTACTACCGCCAATACAGCATCGTACCATTGGGCACTCACCACCGTTTCTATGGAATCGGCGATCACATCTCTGGAAACCAAAGAAAAACGCATACCGTCAGTTCCGTTTGATATACCGTCACTCACACCAATGGTATTAAATATCAATCCTACTAAATCCTCTTGTTGCACACCAGCTTTTACTTCTTTAGCCAAATCGTTGAGGTGCATGTTGCAGGGATTTCCTTCGTAACCCATACTCACAATTCCCACTTGTGCTTTTTGCAAATCGTCTTCGGTTAAACCTATTCCATAAAGCATGGCTTGTGCTGCAGGTTGGGTTTCATCTTGTGTGATGGTTCTACTGTATTTGTTGAGTGTTTTCATTAGTTTAAATTGAGCTGTTTTAAAGGTTCTCGTACCAAAAGTGAATAAGCATCTTGAAGTTTTTTACCTAAGGAATCATTCCAGTTTTTTGGAAATTGATAAGTGTCCACCGATAATATACCCACTACCTCGGCAGCCGTTCCGCAGTAAAAGGCACTATCAGCTTGAAAAAGATCTTCTCTGGTAAATTTTCCTTGATGCAGTTCCAGACCTAATTGTTCGGCTAACTCCAAAACAGTGGCTCTGGTGATGCCCGGAAGGATGTTTCCTAATTGAGGCGTGAATAGTTTTCCGTCTTTTTCAAAGAACAAATTTGCACCCGGACCTTCGGCTAAAAATCCATCGCTATCCAAAAGCAAGGCTTCGTCGAATCCATTGTCTTTTGCTTCGTTGGTTGCCAAAATCGAATTGACATAATGACCGCAGACTTTCGCTTCAATGTGGATGGATTTTGGATGTGGACGGCAATAGGAGGAAACCGTTAATCGTAGTAATTTTTCTCCCAAATACGCTCCCCAGTCCCAAGCGGCAATCATCACCGAAACCCTGGTAGGTTTTGACAAACTCATATTTTGTCCACAATACACCAATGGTCGGATGTAAGCATTTTTTAAATTGTTTTTTTCCAGTAACTCGTAAGTAGCTTGGACTAACTCTTGAACAGTGCAATCGAAAGGGATTTTTACCAATTCGCAGGATTTTTTCAAGCGTTCATAATGTTCTTCGGCTTTAAATACTTTAGTTCCATTTTTGGTTTCATAAGAACGAATACCTTCAAATGCACCGTAGCCATAATGAAGCGTTTGACTGTACAAATCGGTTGTAGATTCGTTAGCCTTTACAAATTTTCCGTCCAAAAAAAGGACTGTTTCGTTGTTTGAATACATATTTATTTTTTTTATTGAGTTGATAATTGATTTTTGGGAATAAAAAAAGCCTTTCCCGAAATGAGAAAGGCTTACAATTTGGCATAAAGCAGCATCTCTCACGGTGGCGAGCTAATAATAATGCTGATAATAATAGTGTTGTTATATGATTTCATTTTGTTCTTTTTAGTTTAATGTCAATAAAAAAAGCCTCCTGATTTCTCGGGAGGCTTTCAAATATATCTTTTAGATTATATCAAAATTATTCCTCCCCGGTATGTGAAATCACACCCGCAATAATAATAGAAGAAATATTAATTGAATTGTACATTTTTTTTCTGTTTTCAAGTGCAAATATAGCTAGTAATTTTTAAACCCACAATTTTTTTATGCTTTTTTTACTGCCAATCTCACTAATGGCTCAAAACTCTGCAAAAGTTATTGGTATCAAAGATGGTGATACTATTTTAGTTCTACTTAGTGATAAATCTCAAAAGACCTTAAGATTAGCAGAGGTTGACTGCCCAGAAAGCGGTCAACCGTTCGGAAAAAATGCAAAACAATATACAAGTGATCAGGTTTTTGGAAAAACTATTAAATTTATTCAAACAGATGTTGACAGATATGGAAGAACTATCGCAAAAGTTTATTATGGTAACGAAAAATATTTATCTGAAGAAATCATTAGGGCAGGTTTAGGATGGTAGTACTTTAGGTATTCAGCTAATAAAAAATTAGGTGATTTGGAAAATATTGCAAGAAATAAAAAGGTTGGATTATGGAAAGATTCTAAAATGGTTGCTCCGTGGGAGTTTAGAAAATTAAAAAATTATAATTAATTCTTATATTTGTGTGATTCTCATGGTTAACTGAGTTTCATGGTTATTAGTTTTTAGTCCTCGAAATAGTCGGGGATTTTTTTTGTGTTAAAAAAAATTTAACCGATGGCTCCAATCAAGCTGACAGAAGGCATTAACAAAGATGTTTAATCTCAGTGTCAACCCTTTTGTATATCAGCATTATTACTCTTAAATTTGTAAAATAAATGATCATAATATAAGGAAACTTAGTAATAAATTTTACCTTTTTGGAATCCGAAAATGCGCTTTGTATCTTTACAGTCTGAAAATACAGCCTAAAACAGCCAGAGAGAATTTTTAGTATCTTTGTAATACTGTCATCTGAAACGCCAATTTTCCAAGACAGTCAAACTTTTAAAATGTAAAAAACATATGAAATAAATCGTAGGTTCCACTTTTTGTATTCAAAAGCATCGTGCAGGGAACGCACTTTAATAATGCTTTTTGTCGGAGTATATATACTCAATTTAGGGTTAAGAAAATCAGTGATTACCAATGGAAATGATAACAATTTGGATTGTAGCGGTACTTTTATTTATATGTATCGTAGCAATCTGCTTGCTTTCACTAAAGAAAAAAAAGTTTAAGAGTACTCTTAAAAGTAAACTTTTTGAATTTAGTGTTGAAACAGAAGATTAGAAATAGATATCCGGAGCGCCGGATTAAGAATAAAAAAAAACTACCATCTGAAACGCCAATTCCCAAGGTAGTTTTTAAACTTTTAAAATGTAGAATCAAATGAAATAAATCAAAAGTTCCACTTTTGGCAAACATCGTGTACGGAACGCACTTTAATGATGTTTAGATGATTGTATAAATACAAATCAATATTTAAAGTTCAATATGAAACTCAGTGATTACCAAATTGCTGGGTTTCTTATTTAGTTTACAAAATTACAAAATTTTTTTTAAAAAAACTTAAAAATTATTTTTAAGTGGTTAAATCTCAATTAAACATTTATTGTATAAAAATTTAATTACGTCAAGTTCTGTCGTAGTGGGCATTTTGATTTGTTGCAGAAAACTTTAACGGAAATCATAAATTAACTTATAAAAATCTGTCTAATTTTGTAGTGTGAAAAGTCCAATTCAATTATTAAAATTTACGGATGATGATAATATTATTATCCCTGTTCTCCCTGCCAAAGTAAAAGCAGGTGGTTACGGAAGTTTTGAAAGTCCTGCACTTGATTTTCCTGAAGATACAATAGATCTTCTAAAGCTTCTAATAAAAGATAAAGAAACTGTTTTTTTTGCTTTTGTTACAGGCGATTCACTAAATGGAATAGGAATTTTTGACGGTGATATTTTAATAATTCAAAAAGGAATGTTACCGAAAGAAAACGATGTAATTATTGTTTTTTTAGATGGAGAATTTTACGTAAAAAAATACAGACCAAGTTTCAAAGAAAATTCATCATTAAACTTGAAAAAAGTAAATGATGGTCAATTATTTTTAAGCTTCGCTTAACCCGAACTCAGGTTAAATATTATAATTTTTAAATATCTCCCCAATCTCACCTAAAATTTTCTCCCGAAAATCCTTCGGTGCAACCACCATTACCCTATTCCCAAATGACAAAATTTCTTTTTTGAAATCATAAGTTGGAGATAATAAATATCTAAAGAAAGTTCTTCCTTTCTCTTCTTTCAAGATGGTTTGGGAATGATGGAGCGGTAAAGATTTGATATAATTTCCCTGTTCCCAGTCGAAGGAAAGAATGATTTCTTGTGGCTCGCCGTCGGCCGAGATTATTCCAAAACTGTTTTTGAAAGCTTCTTTTACGTTATATTGTTGTTTTTTAAACCTGGTGCTTTTTATTTCGAGATCCATAATTCTGTCCAAAGCGAATGTTTTGACAAAGAGTTTGTCAGCTTTATACTCATTAGCCAAAAGATACCAACGATGTTGAAACTCCTTTAAAGCATATGGTTCTACAGCACGTTGAGAAGTTTCGTCTGTCCAAAATTTAGTGTACGTGAAACTTAAAACATTTTGATGGAGAATGGCATGAATGATTCCGTGTAGTAAATTTAAACCTCGGGATTTTCTCGGTTCGAAAAACATGATTTCAGAATTGGCTTTTGCTTCCCTGTAAGCCTCTACTAAAAGAAGATTATCGAAAACAGATTCTTCAGCATTGGTGAGCTCTTCATTTTCAATAAAATAAATTTTCTTGCTGAAATCAAAAATAATTTTGATTCCCAAAACATTTTCCATCACTTCCCGATCCCGTTTGAAAGTACGTTCGGAGAAACTTAAATCTGCATGATCTTTTTCCTGAAACTTTTTTTCAAGATATTGGTCAATTTCCAAATAGGTAGCCCCACGATCTTTGCGGGTTCGTAGAAAATCCTGAATATATTGAAGCCGGAGCATTTGTTCTTGTTTTGCCATGGGTTGTTTTTTTAAATTTAAAATGCCAATATCATGATGTCTTCATCCAATACGCTCCGGCATCCACTGAGCGAAATGTACCGGTTGAAGTGAGTGCAAAAATAGTTTCTCCTCGCCGTTTCAGATCATAAAACTCTCCTACTTCTTTCGAACCGGAATATCTAACTGTTCAGGAAATCCCTGCGTTATCTGAAATTTCCAAAAGATAGAAATTTGCAGGTGAAATTCTGATGAGCTTAATTCCCATACTTGTTATCGTTGCCATTTCTAATTTTTTGAATGAATAAAGCCTATTGCAGAGTTTTGAGGAATCATCATTTCTTCATTACAGAAAGACTCAATGCCTTCGAAATTTATCGGTACATTATTAATGATCTGCTGTATCTCAATTTTACGGATAATATTATCAATTTGCCCGCCTGAAAAATCAAATTTTTCTGCAAGATTATTATATTGCCAACTTCTCAGTGTAGCAATTTTGGATTTCCAAATCTTTGCTCTCACTTCAGTGCCTGGTTTATGAAAGACTATTTTAAAAAGAAATCTTCTGTCAAAAGCAGAATCCAGGTTTTCTGCCAAATTTGTTGTCGCCATCAGTATTCCTGCAAAGTTTTCTAGCTCTTCAAGGAGGATATTCTGTACTGCATTTTCTGTCTGGGCAACATTCGATGAAGTCAACTCTTTTCTTTTTGAAATGATAGCATCTGCTTCGTTAAACAGTAGAATTGGTGTTTGATCACAATCTTTTGAAAATGTCTGATAATCTGTAAAAATTCGTTTGATCATTTTTTCACTTTCACCAAACCATTTCGATTTTGTCTGACTGATATCCACTTTCATAATCTGTCGTTTTGTTGCTTTTGCCAGCTGATTAACGACTTCGGTCTTTCCCGTTCCGGGGTGGCCATGTAACAAGACAGTAATCCCTTCTGGTAATCCCTTTTCTTTAAGTCTTTTCTGAGTTTCAACAAACTTTTCTTCCTGCAACAGATTTTTCAGAGTTTCCAATTGTTTCATTTCTTCTAAATCAAAAATGAGTTCTCTCTGAATAATGTCTGAGGGCTCAATGACATTGTTTTTTTTCTTTTTTTTGATAAATAATTTAATATCGCAATCATTTAAAAACTGAAGTGAAACATCCGTCAGTTTCATTTCTGTATCATTGAAAAAATCAGCAGGAACAATTTCAACCCAGTTATTTTTAACTAAAATGTGTTCTTCAGAGATAAGCTTTTGCATCTTATCAAATCTCACCTGCTTCATATCATAAATACCTTCTAATGCGCGTCCGATATCTGTTGTCTCGCTTCCAGAAATGGTTTTCCAAATGAGATAGAGGAAAAGATAAGTTTCTTGAATTCTGAATTCGAGTTGAGAAATCCTATTGATAAGCGGCAAATGCATGTTTTTTTCAATATGAAATTCTGTTTCTCTAAACAGTGTCATTGTTGAAATAATGTCTTCATCCCTTTTCGTTCCCAAATCATAAATTTGTTCCAAAAGCTCTGTAATGCTTGATGCTTTTTTGGCTTTAATTTGTGGCAATGGAAGACCTTGTAATACGGCTTCAGTTATTTTTTCTTCCACTGTATACTGATCTCCAGCGCCTGAAATTTTCAATCTCCGTTTCGATTTCTCTTTATGGAAAAGACCTTTCTTGCAGAGATTTTCTAGCTCCTCATGAAACTCCAACATTCGCAGCGGATTACAGCCAAAGTAATCACTTAAAATATTAAGATCTGCCGTATCACCTTTATAATTAAAAACCCGTAGTGCATTATAAAAAAGGTTACTCATAATACGAAAATTTCGTATATTGTATTGACTATCAATCTAATACGTTATGAATGACCTAGATGCAATTTACGATTTTATTTTAAAGGAATTAAGAAAATTAACCATCAAAGAAAATTTTTATTTCAAACCAATTAAACCAAAATTATCTGATTTAGAGCTCATTGCAATAAATATTTCTGCGGAATATTTATCGATAGATTCAGAATATCAGTTGTTTAGATACCTCTCTAATTCAAAACTAAAGGGAATGATTGAGAGAAGTGTGTTTAATCGCAGAAAAAGAAAGCTTTTCTTACACTTGGAAAATATTAGAAAACTTATGGTTGCTAAATTTAATGAGATGGAAACCACTTTTATTGTAGATTCGATGCCTTTAGAAATCTGTAAAAACGCAAGAGCGAACCGCTCTAAAATTTGTAAGGAAAATGAATTTTCGTTTCCCAGCAAAGGTTATTGCGCTTCTCAATCGAGTTATTATTATGGTTACAAATTACATGCTGTTTGTTCTGTTTCCGGAGTTTTCCAAAGTTTTGATATTTCTACAGCAAGCATTCATGATATTCATTTTTTGCAAGATATCAAGCATCAAATGAACAATTGTACGTTGATTGGAGACAGGGGTTATTTATCCACCCAAGTGCAAACAGATTTGTTCAATTATGCGAATATAAAGCTGGATACACCCATGAGAAACAACCAAAAAAATTATCAAAAACAAAAATATATTTTCAGAAAATCCAGAAAAAGAATTGAGACTTTATTCTCTCAACTTTGCGACCAATTTAAAATCAGAAACAATTACGCAAAATCTTTTAACGGTTTTAAAACAAGGGTATTGAGCAAAATAACAGCATTAACTTTCATTCAGTTTGTAAATGTTTTTGTTTTCAGTAGAAAAATGAATAGACTTAAAATTGAATTAATTTAATAATGCACTACGAGTAATTAAAAGTAAAAACCATTGCAATAAAAAAGGTCTGCACCTCGGTTGTCTTAAAATATTGGGAAAGACTATCAATCTCAGCTTCTATACTTTTGAAGAATGATTCTTCCAAATGACAAGCTTTTGCTTTTTCATAAACTTTCCCGATATTTTCAAGAATTTGCTTTTTTGTCGTTGTCTCCATGTTCTTTTTTTGACAAAGGTAGATGGGGAGTTGGACAAGGGGTGGCGGGGTATATTTATATTAAAGTTTTTAATTTTCGAGTAATTCTTGTGGTATTTTCCTCGATTTCTGATTGTGTTATTGTTGATTTTTTATCCTGCAGCATTTTCATCAATGGATATTGGCAATAGTCAAATTTTCCCGTTTTATTATTGTAATAACTCGTTCCAAGAATTAAATTACCTATAGAATAATCTTGTATTTGATTTTCAGACATTGTATTTTCAACTTTTATCAAATTAGGTTTCTCCCAAAATTGTGCAATACTTCCATCAAAATACATCTCATTGTCATTATCTAAAAACTCTAAAATTGCCCATAATAAAACTCTTTCGTAGTGGCCAATCTTACGGGTGTCTTTAATTAGATCTTCAAATTCGACTACATTTTCGCCATGTCGTAAAACGGTAGTTTTAAAAAATTCTTTAAGCCTATCGTTAAAAAACTCCAATAATTCTTGTTCTGAAAGTGATTTGAAATTTTTCCAAATTATTTTGAAATCAGTATGAAGAAATAATTTTTTATCCGAGTTATTACGCATACAATAGCCCCATCCATCCACGGTTCGGTGCTCAAAAACACCATCATTCAGGTATAGAATTAATCGATAAATATTTCCGAGTTTAATATTGGTAGAGTAAGTAAACTGCTTCGGATTTATTTTTAGATAAGCAGTGTAAAATTTTTCTAAATCAGAAATATTTAAATTTTCACTAATGGCAAAAAGAGGAAATAGATCTCCCATGAAGTCAGGATGATCCTCCCATTTGTTAATTAAGTTTTTATGCTCTGATAGTTGTTCTTTTGTTTTTTCTTCATCATTATACCAAATGTTAACTGGAATATTTGATATTCTTTCTATTGAATTTTCGATAGTATTAAAAGTTAGAATTTCCTGTAATGAATTAGAAATTTCTATTATTTTAAGAACATATCTCCAATCCAAATAGTTGTTCTTTCTGTGCTTTCTTTTTAAATCAAAATAATTTTTTCTTAATCTTCTGAGGAATTCATAGATAGATTCTATATCCTCAAATTTAACAATGAATGCTAGCAATGGTAACAAAATATTGTGCACTCTTTCTAAATTAAGATTTCTAATATCAACAATATTTAAAACATTGTTTTTACCATTAATGTAAGTGAATTGATTTTGAAATTTTTCAATTTCGAGTAACGAAATAATGGTTTTCAAAGCTTCAAAATAAACGTTAATATTATTTAAATTGCCCTCATTATCATTTTTTCTTAATAGAAATTTAGCTTCCTTGATGATATCAATATTGTCTTGCTGTTTCTTTATCTTAAAATACCACGTGAGAAAATCATTCACACCTTCATCTGAAATGTTTTCATCTTTTTTTTTGTTTTTCCAAAACCATGTTTCTCTTTCTTCCCATTGCTTTGCCAATTCTGAGTTTTGTGTATTTCCTAATAAAATTGGTTTTATATTTTCTGAAACTGTAAGACTTTTCCCAGTTGTATTGATTATGACAAAGCGCTCTTCTCCATGCTTTTTATCTTGAACATTATAATATTGAATTTTAATATTTTCAACCACAAACTGACAAAAATCTGAAGTTAAATCTGCTGATTTACTTTCGATAATTTCTAATGCTGATATCATGCTTTTTGTTGAAGGATCTAAAGTATATTCATTAAAAAACCAAGCCTGATTTTTTATGTCATAGACTTTTAAATCATTTTCCTTAATAAAAAACTCATTAACTAAGTCTCTCAGAAAGAATACTGTAGTTTCTCTCACTGCATATTGTAAATAAGGTTCTTGATCGTCATCCAACTCTTCAAAATCAGAAATTAGACAATTTTTCAGGTATGTTTCTTGAAATTTTTTGTGCAGCATTCCAATCAAAAGATACAAAGTTGTGACTCTTTGTTGACCGTCTGTAAGATAGATATGATCAGTAGGATTTTCATAGGCGTCGATCTTGCCAAGTATAATCTCAGATTTATTGTTATCAAACTCTTCAAGTAGCGTATCTAAGAAATCATTGACTAAATCTTTATCATTATTTTCCCCATGGGACTTATCGCCCCAACAATAATCTCTTTGAAAATCTGGGATTATAATTTTTCTATTGGAGGTGGAAAATAATTCCTTTAATGAATATTCTTGTGTATTAATTAAATTCATAATATTTATTCAAGTATTTGATGGTTGATGTTTTGTTGGAAATTATTTCTATTTCTGTCCAACTTGACTTCGAAAATGTAGATATTGTATGTAGGAGATTTCTGCTTGAAAATGTAAGAGATGTATTAAAATAGGTGTCTTTTTTCTCAGAGAAATCTTTCGCCCCAAAAGAAGAATTATCTTTTCCATAAAGTAAGACCAAGTTTCCAATACAATGAATACTACCTTCAATATAATCATCATTATTAAAGTCAAGAATCTTCATTTTCGACTTTGGAAAAATATGCTCTAAAGATCGATTTTGCCAGATTGAAAAATCAAATTTTCTTTTAAGTTTATTATCCTCCAAAATGTTTAGAAGTAACAAAAATCGAAATGCGAATTCTTTTCTAGAATCTTTGTATTCTCCATCATTTTCGTTCCAATAAACATATTTTTCGTTAACTAGATCAATTGCTTCTCTAGCTTTTCTATTTTTGACACATACATATTCTTCCGTCTCTAAATCATTAACTTTTTCAGTTGTATTGTTTATAATTTCGAGATGTGTTGATCCTATCAAAGACCATTTTGAATATTCTTCCAATTTAATTTTATCCGTGTTTTTTGCATCTAAAAAATAGCGTAAAGAGCTTTCTCTCGAGTTGCTGGTTTTAAGTATTAAGCCTAAAAAATTATGACTTAGGGGGTTATTATATAAGTCTTCAAAGGTTTTTTGAAGTTTTCGAAGACCCTCAAAGTGTTTTTTCGCACTTATACCATCAGATATAAATTGAGATTTAAAGTTGTCAAATGAAAAATCTTTTGATTTTTTATTTTCACCACTTATATTCCAGTATGTTATTAAGAGATAATACAAAGGATGATGATTTCCCGTACCAAAATAATCTTTTATTTCATCTTGGTTCCACCAATATAGCCACTTATCCCAATTTCTGGCTAATCGTCCCCGATCTTCATTAATTTTCCATTCAATTCCGAATTGCTGTTCTTTATTCTGATTAATGTTGTTTTGAATTCTTGATGATTTAATAAGTAAATCAGATTTAATTAATTCTTCATCTTTCATTATTGCTTTCAAGCCATTTAAAGCAATAAATGTATTTATGGCTTTATCTTTAGAAATTACATTGTAGAGAAGAAAGACATTATTTTTAATAAACAATGAAAAATCTCTAAGGTCGAAATTTTCGTCAAGAATATTTTTGATTTGAATAATAGCTTGTTTGAAATAATAAATATCCTGACTATCATCTTCATCTGGAGAATATGCGGACTCTAATAAATAATTGTTAAGCCACTCATGACTGTCCTTACGAACATCATAATTCAATTTATTTTTTATAAAATCTTTATCTTCTAAAAATGCAAATAGAAGGAAAAGAGAAGTTGTTCTTTGCTGTCCATCCACAAGAATAATTTTTCCACTTTCTTCTACTACTGTCACAGCCTCAATGAAATACTCTTTAAGCTCATTATCATAAGCTTGTCTTAGAGATTTTATAAAATAAGTTATTGAGCTTTCATTTTTTTTATCTTTTACAGACCATTTATAGCCACGTTGATATTCAGGAACAACAAACTGTCCTTTTTCAAAGTAAGATTTTATATTAATTTTGGTTCCCATTTCTCAAATGTATTAAAAACAACTCCGCACAAGCTTTCGCATCGCTCAGTGCATCGTGGTGGTTTAGTGAAATATTATACTGACCACAAAGTGAAGCCAGATTTTGTTTAAAGATTCTGTAAGTACAATGTTTATCGTATGCAGGGGCAGTCATTCCGTAATATTCCAGCGTCTTTTGAAGTACCGGAAAATCGAAAGACAAACCATTGTGAGCCACAACGGTTTGTCCTTTAATAAAAGGTTCAATCTGATGCCAGATCTGATTGAAAGTAGCAGAATTTCTTGTCATTATCGGTGTGATTCCATGAATCTCAGTAAATCTTGGCCAATAATAATTATCTGGAGGCTGAACGAGAAGGTTAACTTCATTGGTTACGACTCCGTTCTCTACGCGTACAAGCCCAACCTGACAGATCGTGTGGCGAAAACCCTGCGCGGTTTCAAAATCGATTGCTGTGAAGTTTTTCATTTATAATGCTGGCTGATGTTTCTTTGTTGGACTTTTTGAACACGAAAGCGAGGTTAAACTCGATAAGCTGGAGTATTTAGCTCCACAACACTTACAAGTGTATTGAGATTTTTCAGAGCCTTCGTAAAGGGCGTGTTTTTTTCCTTCAGGATTTTTTGAACACGATAATGAAGCTAAAGAAGATACACTTGAGTAATTGCTACCGCACCATTTGCAATAAAATTTTGGCATAGTTTAGATTTTTAATTTTTTAAAATTGAAGTCGCTGATTTTCATTTATAGTTATATAAATGTAGAGTGCAACCCTGCCAATCTACGGCAGTGGTACATAGTCAAAAAAATCAGGCTTTTATTTACTTAATCTTTTTCCAAACAAGATTATCATCTTCATTCTTGGCAATTCTTAAAGGCGTAAAACTTTTAAAATCTGTGGTTTTATATTCGATACTCATTGAAGGAGCGGTGCTAAAGTCATCTACTGTATACAAGCCTGTTGAAATAACATATTCTCCTATTTTATTTTTCTCAATAGTGTAGAAAGCTCGAGGCTCTGTGCGCCATCCTGTTTTTGCATACTTTGAAACCTTTTTGTAAAAATTATCATCAAAAGAGTCAATAGTTATTGGTATTATATTGTCTCCGGTAATTTTGTAGCTATGAAAACTTCTGCCTTCTGCCGTACCTGTTTCAGTAGCGTAAGTAAGTATTTCTCCAGGTAAACTTTCAAAAGCTGAGGCCTCTCCTGCTTCATTCGAGGGATAAGGTAAGTAATTGCCAAAACCAATACTAGAACTGAAATTTTTTTGTAATAAATATCGAAATTCTTCGGAAGTTTCTTGGGTGGCAAATTGTTGATCCAGTGTATACAGAATCGTTTTCAATCCGATGCTTGTAGATTGATCATTTTCAAAATTTTCTTTTTCGACCGCAATTAATTCTTCGTATTCTTTTTTAAGTTGTTCGGGAGATTTTTCGGCTTTATCAAAATAGGAACCCATCTGAACCTTCAAACCTTCAAAGAATTTTTTCTTTTCCTCTTTATCTCTAAATAGTAACGTTTTGGCAATAAGACTATCTGTTTCTTTAGGATCAATATTCAGGTATGCATTATAGTCTTCTAAATATTTGTCCCAAGTTGTACTTGGTTTAAAAACTTCATTATCATTACTTACAACTTCTCCACCATCATAATGCGAAAGAATAGTATCCGTGAACTTTTTTAAAATGATATCAGAATAGTTTTTATAATTAAAAACGTCTTTCATATCCTCAAAGTAAAGGGCACGGAAATATTGTTTATAGAATTCACTTTTTTCATTTTCAGGTACTGTTTTGTGTATTTCCTTTAAAGATTTTGTGGAATAGTTGCCCGAAAATTTTGATTGTTGAGCAAGGACGAATGTGCTGAAAATTACAGCTGACAGCAATAATAGTTTTTTCATGGAATAAATTTTTCTCAAATATAGCAACATGTCCAATATAAATACTATGGGATAACGTAAAATGAGATAAATATTTAATTCATACATTTATACAAAAAAATAAACTTGTGGAAAATCGTGATCTTGAAATTTTAAAATGCTTAGAAAGAGGGCTGCAAATAAATGAAATAGCACTTTATCTGCAAAAAGAGAAAGCCATAAAAGTGAGCATAAGCACTATAGAAAAAAGATTGACAGCAATACGCAGGCAATATGGTGCTAAAACATTATTTCAGCTTGGAGCTATTTTAAAAGCGAAAAAACTGATTTAAAAAAATCAGTTTATGTAAAAGAATAGATGAGTTGAAAATTATTCAGTCAAAGCTTTATACCTTTCACCATAAATCACAGCATAACCCGAATCTTTCAGAATATGCACTCCCATTAGGTCATATTTCCCTACAGCATAATTGCCGTTGGTGCCATCCAAATATTGAATGAGTAACGTATAACCATATCTGGATTCTATATGCTGTTCTTTTCTGGGAATACCTTTTTCATCACAGTCAATCCAAAACTTAATCTTGATTGGAGCGGTCATATGAGGTTGAAAAACACCTTCTCCGTTTTCGTAAAGTTCTACAATAGGTTCTCCCTTTTTTTCGTAGAGATATTTCCCTAGAATTTCTTTTGGAAAAACTTTACTGACGGTATATGTATCTCCATTTAATTCAATTTTCTCTACTTTTTTTTGAGCGTGCGAAAAGAAGATTCCTATCATGAGGAAATGTAGAATAATAGATAGTTTTTTCATGTCTGTAATTTTAATAAAGTTACAGTAAGAGGTTATTATCTAAAATACCTACTTAGTGGTATTTTTATAAAACAAAGGCTCAGAAAAAATCCAAGCCTTTGTCACCAAAAAACCAAACACAATCTGTTGAATGTGAGAAGATATTATTTTAATAATTCACAAAATTAACATCTATAGGAACTGTCTGGGTAATAGATGTTCCATCGGAAGCGAATACGATAATTTTAAGCGTTCCATCAACAATCGGTATTGCTGTATCGGTGAAAGAGAAATTATTAGAGCTTAGTAAAAACTGTGCAGGAACCGTTGTGTTATTATATTCCACAGTATTATTTCCGCTGTTGAAGTTTTCCTCATACGTAAATAACCTTGGAGTCTGCGCAAAGGTAAATCTATATTCATATTTTATCTGAGTAATTGAATTAGATCCACCTGCCTGAACTTTAAAATTTTTCATGTACTCTTTTGAATGCACCCGATATCCATTATTGCCACCTGAAGGATAGAATTGTCGGGACATCGTATAGCTCCCCGAGGGTGTTCCTATAAATTCTAAAGGTGCCTGAACTTGTACAGTAAAAGATTCAACATCACTTTCATTTCCATATTCATCTTTAAACTGAATATTGTAGGTATAGGTTCCTGAATTTACAGCATTGAAATTATAGTTAAAACTTCCAGTAGAAGTTAAAGCATAAGGAATATAGATGTTGTTTGTGTTCTGTATACCGGTCATATTATTATTTGAAGCAGAAGAAATCCATGTTTTATAGCTCACAGATGAATTTGAAGTAATGGGTGTTTTTTTTACTATACCAATTAATGACATGGGAGAATTTGGGACAACGGAAGTTGAATTGATGTTCATTGATTCGACAACAATTTTTCTTGCTATTATGGTTTGCTGAATATCATAATCTTTGCTTACAGTGCTGTTTTTAACAGTGTAATTCAGCGCACCCTGACCTATTTGGTTTGTCTTCAGAACGATGTTGAAATTATCAATATTTGGCAGAGGATAAAACTGACCTATTTGAGCATCTACTCCATTTAGCTTTATACTACCATTGTTCGAATTATAGTCATTAAACTTGATTTGGTATCCACTCGATAATTGCCCTGCGCCAGGAACAATTTTCATTAAATAATTAGTTTCATCACCTTGATAAATGTCAGCAGTTCCACCGATGTACGTAAGAGCAAACTCAGAAATCGAATATTTTAGTTCAAAAGATTCTTCTGCAGAAAATCCTTTAGAATTTTGAACGGTAAACTTCAGTTGATGTATTCCGGAGACATTACCGATATATTCAAAAATATTATCTTTTGAGGTCAATGTATATTTTTGATTAGCATTTAAAATTTCCCCATTTAATTTTAATACACCATCCAAATTGGTTGTGAATTTTATGGAGGTTTCAAGCGAACTAAAATCATAGGTTGGATTTACATTAAATTTTAACTGGTTTGTCTCTCCTACTGCTTTTTCAATGAAATTTTCGTCACGGTCAATGCTAAACGAAAATTGAGAAGAACTAGAATCTTCCAATTCACGATCACTTTGACAACTGACTATACATACTAGAGTGCAGAAAATTAAAAGTAGTTTTTTCATATTTCAATATTTTTGATTTTTTTAAATAATAATGCAGTCGCAATGAGAGAAAGAATAAATAGTAATCCGAATCCGAGAAAGGTATTTGTAACATTTCGGTTATTCAAGAAATCTAATACTTCTTTTTTTTCAGTAAGAATGGTTGATGTGTATAAGACGTAGGTCAGAAAGCCGAGGACTGCCCACAGAATTGCGGAAAGTAAGCCAAGGCATGAAACCCAAATAATCTCGATGTAATTTTTTCTGTTTTCCATCATAAAGTTTAATTTAAATAGACTTTTAAACCTCCGAGTACTCCGTAGCTTGTTTCGGAAAAATTTGACTTGAGGTCATAGTACTGATTGTAATCTACGGTGAAGCTTACATTTTTATAAATTATTAATTCCGCTTCCAAACCGCCGTTAATTCCGTAAGTAATTCCTTTAACCTTTTCCGGAATTTCAGCTTGATATATGAGGTCTTTACTTTTCCCTCCGTTAACGGTTTCGTGTGCAGCAAAGCCACCCAAATATATATTAAGAAAGAATGGTGACAGATTTTCAAATGACCATCCTGCCTGAGCAGAAATTCCGATTTTTTGATACGGCAAAATCTGGGAATCAATGTATCCCACGCCATATTTTTGGTAAAATATTTCAGCTTTACCTAAAAACCCTTTTTTACCGATTACTTTTGAGTAGCCAGCTTTCATCATAAATGAAGTTTGATCAGTTTTTTCGGTATCAGGCATTACTCCAAACGATGCTTGTAAGGCATTCTGATCAGCTCTTCTGCCTTGGGAGAAAGCCAGGAAACCAATCAGTAATAACGTTGTTGTGAATATTTTTTTCATACTTATTAGTTGATAAATTCTGCTTTTGATATATATTGTGGTTTTATTTCAAGTGAAATTGTTCTCTCTCCTTCTAATTCGTTCATTATTAAAATGATATTTTTATCATCAGAAATTGTAAATTTTTCAAAGGCAAAAACAACTCTCTTAGTTGATTTTTTATCGATGGATTCGGCCTCAGTTTGATATACAGGGACATATATTTTTTCATCTGCTTCAATTTGTTTCACACCATTTCTAATAGGATTAGACAAAAATGAGATGCTTTCAATGTCATAATTAATGTTGGTGGTATTTCTGAATTCCGCTAAAACGAAAATCTTTTTGTCACCTGAATAAATACCTTTAATAAAACCAAGCATTCCTCTGGTGTAGAAAGAATTTCGGTTGTTAATCCAACCTTTTTTCTTCAATATTTTTTCAGAAATAGTAATATGTTTCTCGGTTGCTGAAACATTAGTGTTTTCTACTTTTACCGAATCTGAAATAGTTGCGGTTTGTGAATACGCTTTGCTTATCGTTAATAGAAAAGCAAAAATTAAGATTTTTTTCATATTAAATTTTATATAAAATGATGCATGAAATGTTTGGGGTTAATTTGATATTTGATTTTCGATTGCTGCTGGTATTTTGAATGGCATCGTTTGCAATACCACCAATGACTGGAACGCTCCCAATCGTACTGTTAATAATGGATGACGTTCTGCCAGATGACTGTTGTTCAACTCCTGAAATAGGTAATCCTTCCATGCCGTCTGAGCCGTAGAGCTGCATTTCTACTGGAATAATTTTGCCATCAGCTTTTATGGTGGTAAACTTTACCATTAGCCGGTTGTTTTGTTCCTGGGCAACGCCTGTGACTATCTGACCTTTTTTTGTCGTTACATCATTAATTTTCGCTTTTTCAAGGAGAACAAATGAAATAGATTTCCCTGTATTGATAAAGCCTTGAGACAGAAGTCTTGCTTTAATCTGCATGGTTTTTTTCTCCTGTTGAAGGTTAGAAATGTCTTCTTCTCTGTCAATGTTTTCTGCTAATTCCTCTAAGCCTACCAGCTCTTTTTTGCTGTAACGTTTGGTAGATTCTCTTTTTTCTGCCTTAGAAATACCTAAAGTATTTTGGGGTTCTTCATAAAATTCAGAATCATTGTTTTTCTCATTTTCGTATTGATAACTTCTGCGTGTTGAAGCTCCTCCTCCCCTTGCTGAACCTGAATAATTGGTTTGAGAACTTTGAGGCGAAGAATAGTTTGGTTCATAATATGTTTCAGAATTGATTTCCGCTTGTTCTTCCGTGACTGGTTCTGGTTTTGATGTTCCGAAAATCTCATCTATCGCCATATTGATATTGCTTGAGTCTTTACGATCCATTTGGTTAGCTTCCAGTCTACTATTGTAGTTCTTACCTGCTTTGGCATCCGGATTGGAAAGTTCATCAACTTTTTGAATAGTATCTTCGCTTTTTATGAGATAAACTGCTGAGAACATTCCTACACCTAAAACTCCTACTATACTGTATGCAATAATTTTTCGACGCTGATCTTCAGATTGACTTTTCCAGATTTGTTTAAATTTTTCCATTACTCAACGACGGGTTTAGGCTGGTTACTTTTAAGACTGTCAAGGTTTTCCTGTTCATCATCAGAAGGTTTTTCTATTCTGCTTAATGATTCCTCGAAATTTGTGATCAAGAATCCAAAAGGATTAAAGGGATAGTTGATATGAACTTTTGTCATTCTCAGTTTAATATCAGCTTTAAAAAACTCTTCGTTGTTACCATTAATCCTCTTAATGATAACAGAAAAATTAACCAAAGGGTTTTCTTCAACCTGACTTATCTCCCATGAGTCCGGTATAATTTCGGCCTTCTGAATTAGACCGTTGATACTTAAAAAATTAGAATAGTAATTTTTTCTTTCTTTGTCTTTTATGATTTCAGTGGGCTGTTTGTCAACTAACCACAGTAGTTTTTCCTTCTTATCTTTCAGGTTGTACTGATCTAATTCGTAGAGTTGTTTTGCAAAATATTCGGCATTTGACTGAACTACTTTTATTTTATCTCTCTGTTCATCCACTAACGACAAGGGTATTAGATCGCCACGATTGTTGATCGTGTAAATTTTAGTGGTACTGTCGCTGTACACAACTAGAGAAAAGTAAGTGAAGCATATAATTGAAATCACCGATACAATCAGTATTGCCCAAACAGTTCTTTTGTTTTTATTGAGATCAGTGTAGAGATTTTTCCCCACTGTAATCTTTTGTTCTTTCATAAATTTTTAGTTAAAATATCCTCTTACTTCTTTTGTGACCAATGCAAAAAGACCAAGCTTTACCATGAAGGCAATAAGTGAAGCTCCAATAGTGTAAGCAAACAGATATCGTAAATCTGTATCGTAGTTTATCGTATGAAAATCTAATCCTATTTTATCCTGTATAAATCCGTAAATGATTGATGTAAATTCAATGATGGCGACATAAGCAATTCCTAAAACAAAAAGACCGATGTAGATTTTAATCCAGCGGGAAAACATTTCTTCGAAACCTTTTGTGGTAGACAAAGCAATTGCAAACGGAAAAATAAATTTGAAAAGCTGCAAAAGGAAAACTCTTTGAATAAGATACATTCCTACTACTGCAATATCTAAAACAGCTAATATTTCCTGTGTGAATGTCATTAGACCTGTAGTTAGATACAGTGGCATCAGCGAGGTGTAATACGACATTTTATCGATCGGTCCCATATCATCTGCCAACTGATCAAGTTGCAGGAGATATCTTTTCACACTGTCGTCATACAGTGGTTTTTGATCTGCAACACTAATGTCAATATTTGCGAAAACTGTTTCAATAACATTAACAACCCAATCACTTCCTATAATCAATAATCCGTATCCAATAATACTTATGATTCCACCTATTTTGGGCATTTCAGGGTTTTCGGCAGTCTGTAGAAAGTTTCCGAATATCTTAAACAGTAAAAGAACCATTGCTAAAGATTTTGCCCCGATAATGGTATAGGAGAATAAGTTGTTGGAAGAAATGAGATTGTTTAAATCTGTTAACCAAGAATAATCCATTAATAACTCATTTTTACCAGTTTAATTTTGATTGCGGTATTTGCTGAAGAAACTTTTTCAGTTTCTTTTTCCAGCAAATTTATCCTCTGGCTGTCATCCATTTTGAAAACACCTTCTTTTAAAAGAGCCTGAACAGTTTTCACAGAACCTGAAATTTGCTGTAGACTTCTGGTAACTCCACTTACATCAAATTCTTTTCTCTTTGCGATTTCAACAATCTTTTTAGCATTTTTGATGGCTTCATTTTGTTTTGCAATAATATTCTGCAGATGTCCCATTTGCTGAACATAACCATTCAATTTCTGGTATTTTTCATAGCCAGACTTCATGACTTTATATGTTCCCTGCAGTTCTTTTAATTGTTTTGCAGAGCTCACCAATTGCTGAGACATCGTGTAATTGGCAGTTGCATCGGTTACAGCGAGTTGGCTGTAAGCAAAAAGACTTGCGGTAAGTGCCATAGCACATAAGATTTTCTTCATAAATTTAATTTTGTGATTGTATGTATTGATTAATTGCAGTTTCCATATTCTGAGTTTGTGAATAAATAGTCATTAACTCTTCATTCTTAGCACCTTCGGTTTGATAAGCCCAATAAACTTTCTCTGGTACCACTAGTCGGTAAACCTGATGATGGTTTCCACGCATGATAAAAACTTCAGAATATTTTTCGTTTCCTTCAAATTTTGAACTGAGAGAACTCATCTGATGATAAGCGTGCTCGCTCATCCCGAATCTGGATTGTAATGCTCTGTAATCTTTGGCGTTCAGCACATATACAACTTGAGTATTTTCGATAATGGTTTTTGCAATCTGTCCTTTTTCTCCTTCGTCAGGTAGTTGTGAAATAGATTGTAGAATAATGCCGATTGAAGCATTCTGCTTTCGGCCGGCTTGGTAGAAATATTCAATTTTTTCAAAAACACCTTTAAATTTGAACTGCTTTGCGACTTCATCAAATAAAATATAACCCTTCGTGCTTTTATCTTTCCAGATAGTTTCCTGAATAACCGAAGAAACCAATTGAAGCATTATTGAAAGTAAAAGTTGATTATCTTTAACTTCATCCAGCTCAAAGACAATGAGATTCTTGTCTTTTATTCTATCTAGGTCTGAATTGTCCTCTGTTTTGTATAGAAAGTCATAAATTCCTCCGTTTTCAAACTCGCTCATTGCGAATAGAAACTCCTCAATGTTGAAAAAATCTGATTGAATATTAAGATCATTCAGAATATGATCTTTTGTGTCTTTTACTGCTGTTACAAAATTTAAAAGACTTGGATTCTCAATCCCAGATCTATAATAAGCCTCAATGATTTTTCGCAAAGCAGTTTTTTCGTTCTCAGTCGCAGGCGAATCTCTTTTATAATGCGTTAACACGATTTCTGCAAGTTCAAATGTTTTTTGGGAACTGAGATTATCACCTTGCAAATCAAAAGGATTTAATCCTATAGGTTTACCTTCTTTATATCTCACAAAAACACTGTCTTCAGGATACAGAGCTGAAAACTTACGGTAAGATTCTCCCAGATCGATAATTACTATTCTTGCATTTTCTTCGTAAGCATGGCGAAGAATATGGTTCGCAGTAAATGATTTTCCACCTCCAGTAGGAGCAAAAATCATAAAGTTTCTTGCATTCATATATCTCTTTTCTTCATCCCATTGATCAACCAGCACCGGAATATTTCCTATTCTTGAATTAAAAAGAATTCCTTTTTCGTCATTTTTGTAATGAGAACAGTTGTTAAGGAATAGAGTTGCGGTGCTCAGATTTCCGTAGAATAATTGTTTTTCTGAAAGACAGTGTGCAAACAGATAAAAAGAATTGGTGAAAATTGAGTTTAGAAAATTCCCAATAGCTTGTCGTGGTTTTACATCTACACTTTTAAACTTTTCAATAATTAAATTTCGCCTGACTTTTAAATCCGCCTCATTTTCGGCAGAGAAAAGAATATTAAAATGCGCTTTGATGATTCTCTCAGAATCGATATCATCAGCAATTTGGTCAGTAAGAATCGTAAGCTTTTTAGCATTAGCTTTATTATTAGGATCAAAGGAAGAAGATTTTTTAAGTAAATCCAGTCGATTTCTCAGTTTATTAAGTTCTTTCTGATTATCCTCGAAACAAATAATCTGATTGTAAACGTGATCAAAATTCAGTTCAAAACCAAAGAGATCACCGATGTTTTGAAAAAACTTGTATTTAGGCGTTGAAAAGTTCTTGTCAACATATAAATCTTTAAATGACTCCGGCATTTTTTCTTCATCTTTTGTACTTAGTGCGGCAAGTTTTTTATTTCCAATTTGTAAATAATCATCTTTCAAGATGCGATCTGCAGTACAGTCATTCTGGAAATTATTAAAATAAAAATCATAATATTCAAGCATTTGTTCCTTACTGAAAGGGCTTAATGTGAAAGCTTTTCCTGCATTGATTTTACCGGTATTTAAGAAACTCACGATTTGTTCAACAGTTGTTATAAACTGATTGATTCTGTCATCAAAACTCCCAAAAACCTTCCTGTTTAAACGTTTAAAAGGATTCGTGATATTGGTATTTAAAATATTTCCCGGAGGAAGAACGAGAAACACAAAACATTGATGATTCAGTAATGGCTTACCTCTAAAGTATTCCTTGGTTGCCTTCTGCAGATAATTTTCTCCTGGATAAGCATCGGTGTCGAGTTTTTGTTCTGTGAAAATATCCTGTTTTAAGAAGACTGAACCTGAAGGCATATCCTTCAATGTTTGATTCCAAAGTTGATCTACAGCTTCGTAATCTTCCTCACCCATGGCATATTTTTCAATCAGTTCCAATTTGAAACCCATTGCAAATACACCATTGGTTCCCACAACTTTGTTTTCGTTTGCATATAAAAATAATTTATTCGTCATTGCTGAATTCTTTAGGTAGCGTTTCATCGAAAAGCCATTCATTGATCGATTTGTTGGTAGAAAGCATTAGTGAAACCAGATATGTACTCCCTATTATTGTAGCTACTACAATTATTTTTTGAAAAGAGACTCCATTCAAAAAAGAGAGTAGTGAAAGGACGGTGATGGTAGCAGTAATAATAAAACCAATTGTATTGAGGCCATAAATAGTTGGTTTTTGCCTGTAACCTTTTAGATTTTTTCTAATTCCTGACATTATACCTGAAGATTTCCCACGTAAGAAACAAGACCTACAATAGCTCCTAGAACTGCAGCAAAAATCACAATATTAGTCAGTCCTTTTTTCCAGTCTCCATTTTGGCTTGCGAAATGACCAAGATTGGATAGAATAACCACAATAAAAATGCAGACTGCGATGTAAGGAAACACGCCTTTCAGTTCGTTCGCTAGATTTTGGGCGGGTCCTTTCAGATTGATACTTTGTGCAGAGAGATTTAATGTTTGTAGCATTAGCAAGCTGATAAACGCTTTCTTTAAGATTCTTTTCATTATATTTTAATCAATTAATAGTTTTGCTTCGTCAATGATTTGGCTGAAATTTCTTTCCAGCATTTCCTGGGTTATTTTCTTCCTTATCGGTATTTTACCTTTTTCGATTTTCGGTGGTTTAAATTTTACGATGTCGGTATTTCCATCCGATAAAAAAGCAAACTCTCCCACTTTCAGAGAATTGAATCTACTTGCCCGGAATTTTGAAACTTCTTTTTCTCCTATAGTTGTACTTGTTTCACCAGTACTGAAAAGACTTACCATTCCTTTTGTAGAAACAGATTTTGTCTGTTGCTTTATGAGTTCAAAAAAAGATTCGTAGAATTTTGAAGTATCAGGGTCATTAGATTTACCAAAGAACTGGGTTGAAAGATTGGCAATGATTTCCTTAAATCCATCTCTGCCATATTGTACAGTTCCCTGTACAATATCCTGAGCACAGTACACAACAGCAACTCCAAAGCTTCGCATGGTCGCCGGAATTTGTGCCATGTTTAAAAGTTTAATGGTCGGAGCTTCATCAAGCAGAAGAAATGATGGCTTTCTCCCTCTCACCATCATTTGCTTCGTAATAGCATGGATGATTGTGGCGTTGATAGGACTTAAAAACCGACTTGATTTAGGTTCATTTATAACAGATATGACACTGTTATTTTTTTCTGAATTGATGTCAAATGAAATTTCATTTCCACTGAGGACCCAAAAAGCTTCGGGAAAAGAGATCTTTCTGAGAGCGTTGGCCAAAGTAGAAATCACTGAAGCCGTCTGTCTTTCAGACGAAAGCCCCATGATAAAAGCTGAGCCTTGAAGAGCAACCCGTTCATTATCTGTTAGAAAATCTTTTAGTTTTCCGAATTTATTTTCAGTTTCTTCACCACCTAAAGCTGGCGTTTCAGACTTACTGCTAAAATCAATCCCGAGGATAAAGCTAATGATGTGTGGTAATGTGCAATATTCTGGATGAGTGAATGAAAATTTTAGAATTACACTAGATAGAAGTGATGACGCACTGTCTTTAAAAAAGTCATCGCCCTTCCCTACTCCACTGTTGATTAGGTTATCCATGATGACCGTAACGATTTCATTGACGTCTTTTTCTCCGTTTAAAAACCGTGGATCTATAGGATTGACTCTGAAACCTATTTCCGGTTGATGTATTGCGATAATTCTAAGTTGATTTCCGAATGCTGGAATTGCTAACTCGGTCAATTCTCCGTCTTTAAAATCATAAATGATTCCGGAAAATTTTTCTCTGGAAAAATGTAGAATCAGATTGTGGATCACAGAAATTGTTTTTCCCGAACCTGCAGCACCAAAAACAGCAACCCCTCTTTGAACTCCTCTCAGTATTTTAGTGCCTTTGTTGGTGCTAAATTCCACATCCCAAATCGGGTCTGTCTTAGCTGGCTTTAGTAGAAGAAAAGTTATTGAGCCAATAAAAAAGCTTGGAGAGAATTGATAGAAAATAATAAATTTTAAACTATCAATTTTCCAGTAAGCAAAAGCTAAAAATGAAAAATAACTAAGTGTAAAAAATGCTGTAGCAAAATAAGATTTTGATTTGAAAAGCAGATAGACCAAAGATGACAGAAAACCTAAAGTGGTAATCAAAATCATCCAGTTTCGTAAGCTTAAATCAATAATTTGCATTCGTTTTTCTTTGCTGCAAACATATTGCGGTCAAGAAAAAAACAAAGACAAAAGGATACTTAAATAGTGACTTATTTTAGTAAGTGCTTACCCTTATTTGTTACAATGTGCTGAAAATGAATGATTTTTATTTCAGCTTGTTTAGTTGGTAAATTTAAACTTCATCGGGGATTTTAATCATTATTTAAGCAACAATGGATCTTCTTAAGCCCTCACTTAATTCTTCAATATCTTTTTTGCTGGTAAGATCAGTTTTTTTATAGATATTGGAAAGATGAGTTGAAAGTGTTTTTTCGGAAATGTTTAATTGATCACTGATTTGAGCATATTTCAGTTCTGGATTTTCCAATATCATTTTTAGTATTTCGGTTTCTCTGTTGGTTAAATTTTCAAATGAAATCGCTTTTTTGAACTCCTCTTTTCTTTTGTGGTAAAAAAAATAATCTACTGTCACGAAAAAAATACCAAGAGAGAAAAAGCTTTGCTCAATGAATTGGTTATCTCCAAATATAATGATTGTAAAAGGTAAAGAGAAGAGCCCTAAAAACCCCATGATGCCATTAAAAGAATGTACTTTTAGATAAATATTTTCTTCTGCCTTTATTCTTTTGTAAAGTTGATTGACGAAGAATAAATTAGCTACCGAAAGGGCAATTAGAAAGAAAGACACAAAAAATACCCTTGATTGATCAATTGATTTGGTGATTGTATACGGTAAAATAAAAAGTAAAACGAATAAAAGGAGTGAAACCATTCCCACTGTGTTGAGAGGTATATTTTTTTTGTGAAATTCAACTTGATATTCTTTTTTTATAAAGACAAGAAAATGATAGGCGACTGAAATGCCAACTGTCCAGGCTACGATATTTTGAGGCATAATAGCAATAGAAAAGTTCGGATCAGGAAGTAAGCCTTCCACCAAATTGTAAACTAATCCGGAAGCCCATAATGCGGTATATTTTAAATAATAATTGCGATCTGGCTTTTTCCATTTCTGGATGCTATTAATTATGCCAATAAAGAGTAACGTAGTGAACAGTGAAATGTAAATAAAAGTTGAAAGATAGATTTCTGTACTAAACATTTTTCAAAAAATATAGTGGATAATCGAGTTGGTGTGTTTCGTTGAATATTGCAAATCCGTTTTTCTGGTAAAAATTCAGATTTTCGGTTGTTGTAGTTTCAACAAAAATAAAATCGTCTCTAAATTGCTGCAAAGATTCATTGAGGAGTTGGCTTCCTGCTCCTTTGCCCTGCATCTCAGGGATTACTCCCATTAACCAAAGATGGATGTATTCGTGTTCCGGATGATTCTTTTTAAGCAGATTTTCAAGCTTCAATACTTTAAAAACGTTGCTGATCCCAATGCATTTGAAGATTAACTTCAATTCGAGGTAGAATCTTTTTAAACTTTGCGGAGGATTATCTAAAAATAATATAACGCCTTTTCTGTCATTACTAAGAAAAACTTTGCCATATAGAAGACTCAAATCAACTTGATAGCTCATTAAAGCTTTTAATTTTTTGTAGCGATTTCCATTCTCATTTACAACAAAGTTGATAGAATTTGGAATTAAAACATTGTAAAAAGATTTGCATAAAATATCAATTGCAATATCTCTTTCTTGGTGAGTACCAATAATCATAATAATATTTCTTTAGTTTTGGTGTGACTAAATAATAGTTTATTGTTTCCAGAGAAACTGTTGGGATTTTAGTTTTTTTTGAATAGCTGTTTGCTGAAAAGTCAAACCAGATCGGCATTACAGATTGTTACAAAGATTAACAACTGCCGATTCTAACTATGCCGTAAAAGTAATAATTTATTTTTTAAGTACCAACTTAGTATTCAAATATTTAAAACAATATAAATAATTAAAATATTACATTGTATAAATTGTATTAATTATGTATATTCATATTTTTACTATTTTATTAATCCTAAAAATTGAAATGTAATTAATTAGTGAATCTATAAAATATAACATTGCATATATTCCTTAATTTGATATATTATTAGATAATTTTTTGCTAATATTTAAAATTTATTAAATACAATAAATAGTCTATTTGGTAAAAGTAATATATTCTTTATATTAAAAAGAGTTTAATTTATTTTTGAGATAAGGAAAGTATTTTTAAATGTTCTAAATGAATGAAATGTTTAAATTGTAAAAAGTTTTTAAAATATATAAGTTAGATAAATATATTAAGTTATACAATACATTATTTAATATAATTATTTGTTTTAATGATTGTGTATGATTGTTTAATTGTGTAAATTTGAAATATCTATACTATTTGTTTATGTCGATTATTTCAATTATTACGCAAAAAGGAGGAGTAGGGAAGACTACTACCGCAATTCATGTAGGAGCTGCATTGTCTAAGAAAAAGGGAGTAAATGTGCTTTTAATTGACTTCGATAGTCAAAAAAATCTTTCAATGGGTTACGGTATCGAAGATGACTATCCGTATACAGTGAAAAATTTTTTAGATAATACCGGGGAATTCAGACTGAAACACCATGGCAGTTCTAATGTGTATATTCTTGCAGGCGACGCTTTGCTGGAAGAAGAAGAGAGTTACAACAGGGATACGCTGAAAACAAATTTAACAAACTTGTTAGAGCAGATGCCCTTTGATTATGTTCTCATAGATTGTCCTCCACGTCCTTTGATGAAAAAACTGACTTTAGGTGAAATGGCTCTGTGTGCATCGGATTACGTAATGTCTCCTATTGAAGCTGAGCAATATTCTTTTGCCGGGATTGATAATTTGCTTCCTGCATTTATGAATATAAAAGAAAAGCATAATCCTAATCTTGAATTTTTAGGTTTTTTCTTTAACAAAGTACTTACAAATACGGTTAATTTTAGGAAGTACAGTGAAATGATTAAGCAAGAAGAGGAAGCGAAAGACTATTTCTTTAAAACATATATTCGACAGGATATGAATATTGAGAAAGCAAAGCAGGAAGGGAAAAATATCTTCCAGGTGAATTCCAGCAGTAGAGCTGCGGAAGATTATAAGAATTTAGTAAAAGAGATTAAATCTAAAATAAAGAAGTATGAAAGCGAATCTGTTTAAAAACTTTAAAACCTTAAAGCAAAAAGAAGAGGAGTTAAAACCTGCTGAAGATGAAAAAGTGGATATTGTCTCCGTAAAAGATGAAGAAACTGTTGAAGTAGTTATTGACGAGGTTAAAAAACAAGAGCCGAAAGAAGTTGTAGAGAAAGTCGAAGAGACGGCGCCGAAGGTAGAAAAGGATTTGGTAAATGAAATAAAGAGGCCTGTTGAAAAGAAAAGACCTGTGAAAAAAGAAATTTTGGAAGCAAAAGCCGCTTTGGCGACTGCTCAAACCAATAAAACCTCTTATGCGAAACAAATTACAGTAAATCAGACGAAACGGTCTTTTACCATCTTTTTAAAAGCAGATTCTCTGGAGTTTCTCAAAGATTTGGTGTTCTACAAGGCAACAGAGGAAAGGTTAATTTTTTACAACCAATCTGAAGCTTTTGTAGAAGCAATGGATTTGATAATTCCTACTCACAAAAATATTGTTCCAAGACCAGATTTTATCCGTGAACAGGAGAAAAACAAGAAAGGCGGTAGAAAGCGCAATTCAGATGAAGCTTATGGAACAACAACTACTGTTTACATTCCTGGAGAATATTTCGATTTTATAAAAGATGTTACTTACAATAAAGTGGTAAGTGGGGATCTTTACTATAAAGACTGGGATCTTTTGGAAGAAAGCATTCAAAAATTGAAGAAGAAATACGGAGACAAAATCCAATCGAGACCAGATTACATCAGAGAAGACGAAAAACTGAGAGGAAGAAAATCGAAATCAGATTCTTAAATGAGTTACACTTTAGACTGGGAAAGAGTAAAAAGAGAAGTGGATATTGAGCAGTATTTTCTGTTCAAAATGGGAAGCCTGTACAGTTTTGATAAATGCAAAAAAGCGTATGTGCTTCATCAAAATGGAAATCACGGAGACATTATCCGTTTTTTTCATCATGAAAGATCAGGTGTGAAGATGTATTATTCGATTATGAATCAAGATAGCGGAGACATTATCCAGTTTATCAAAAAAAGAATTTTGAATAATACTTCAGCTTTACCGGGAGAAATCAACCAAGAACTGCGCTTGTTTTTAGGATTGGGTAATGATGATAGTAGAATAAAAGTATCAAAAACCTATTTTGCTCAAGTTTCTGAAGAGGTCGAGCCGACTCATTATCAGATTAACGGAGACATTATCCAAAAAATAAGTCTTCATTGGGAGTATTTGGAGCAGTACCGTAAGTTCAATCGAGATACTATACTCTCTGGAGTTTTTCAAAATACATTATTTACTTACAGGAAAGATAATACAACCAGTTTATCTTACTTTGTGAAAGATATAAGTGGCGACGTGGTTGGTATACACAGAGTTTTTACGGGAAAAGGAGATTATTTTAACAAAAAATGGTTTGATGTAAATTCAAAAAATTCAATTGGATTTACGTTTTCTGAAAAACCGGAAGTCACGGAGACATTATCCGTTTTTGAAAGTGTTTTTGATGCAATGAGCTATGCTGAAATTTTTAACCCGGCAAATACGCAGTATTGTTCTTCCAACGGAGAGCTAAGTTTCAGTAAAGCGCAAAACATTAAAGAATACTTTACCTCTAATAGCTTTGATAAGCTGGTTTTAGGCAATGATAATGATATTTCCGGAGTATATTTCAACTTGAACATCGTTTCAGCATTTATCAAGGAGATTCAACAGGTAAGAAAAACAACCGAGACAATAATTTTGGATATTGTCTCCGTGGAACATAAAAACTTTAATATTTTAAAACAGTTTTTCCGCAGGCTAGAGTATATTCCCACAAATTTCAGAGATAAAGATTTGGAAATGACATACTATACGGAGACATTATCCCAAAATAGTGCTAAGTTCATTTTCATTATTGGCAATACCAAAGATTCCATTCAATTTTTCGTAGGTTTGCTGTTAAAGATTTGGAGGCTTGACGAGTTTGTGCGTATTCATCAGCCTTTCAATAAGGACTTCAACGAAGATCTCATTCAACAAAAAAGCCTTTCAAATGAGTAAAAAAGATGGTCAGTCACCCATGAAAAGAGAAACACTAACTTCAAAACAGCGAAAAAAAGTTTTGATTTCAAATGATTTCCGGGAAGTGCTTATTTCTCAGGAAACGTCTATCATTGAGCAGCGTATTATTACGATGATTCTTTCTGCAGTGAAAGATGATCAGGCGATGTTTATTACTCCAAAATCTTCTTTAAATACTGCTACAGATAAGCAATTGACTTTTGATGACTATTTCGAAGGCTGGGCTCACCAGGGCGTTGTAGATTTTGCAGTTTCCATTGCAGACATCAATCCTCAGCGTAAAATGAAAAACTCTGCTATTCAGGAAGCATTGGTTAACATGACTAATATCAATTGGTTACGCCTTAAAGATGAAACCATTAATGGATATAAAGCAGTTCCTTTCATCCTTGAACCAAGTTGGAACAAGAAACAAATATTCTTTAAGATGGATAAGGCCGTAATGCAGCACATGCTTAATATGAGCCAGTATTACTCCATTAAAAAAGATTTGTCATTCAATACATCAACCAGCAATACTTTGAGGTTTTTAATGTGGTTGGTGAAGTTCAACAAGAATGGAGGAGTGATTAAAGAATACACTCAACTTTTGAAGGAGCTTTCTATCCCGGTAACTAAATATGAAGGCAATTACCGCTTTGAAAGGGATTTTCTTGTTCGTGTAAAAGCAGATTTGGATAATTTTAATGATATCAGTTTCAATTATTCTTACAAAGAAGGACATTATCATTTTATTATTTACGACACTCAAAATGCAGTAGGAATAGACCAAAAATTCCCTACACTGGATGAATTACAGATAGATAGAGCATTAAAGTATCTGAAGAGACAGCGTGCACTCGACGATCAGCAGGTGCGCATAATGAGAAAACTGTACGAAGTAAGAGGCTATCAGGAATTATCAAAACATTTAAAACGTAAGATTGATGTAGATGTGAAAGGAGAAGCCTACATTAAAGCTGTTTTTGCATTGATAGAAACCATTTAGGATAATGTCTCCGTATTTACGGATAATGTTTCCTATATCTTGGATATTGTCTCCGTTAAAAAAGATAATGTCTCCGTTATTTTGGATATTGTTTCCGTAAAGCAGGATATTGTCTCCGTAAATTTAAGAGTTAAAACGCTGTAAGATACTTTAAATAAAAGGAATACGCTTTTTTCGAATTGAACCCTTAATTATATTAAAATAATAAACATTTCTAATTTTATAAAAAAAATAATAAATGTTAGTAAAAATAAGGGGAAATTAAATATTTATTAGTCTTATTTTCAATGTGTTGTAATTTTATTTTTATTTAAATTTTTCTTCACAAAACCGGATAATGTCTCCGCCTGTTTGAGAGTTCATAATATTTTGTAGAAAGTAGATAATGACTCCGTAATTGACTTATTTTGATATTTGATACAAATTAATTGCAAAAATCCTAGATTTATATAAATATATAAAATAAATTATTGTGTGTAAGTATTTTATTTAGTATATTATATTTAACTATTTGGTAATCTAATACGTTATGAATATAATTTTATCTTTTTAAATTAGTTACAGTAGAAAATAGTGCGTTTAATGGTCTTTTTATTTAATATAAAAAAATCTTATTACATGGTAATCTAGTACGGAGACAATATCCAGTTTTTGCCAATTTTGATGAGATTAAAAGTGTATAAAGAGATTTTCGCTAATGTAATTACAGTTCCTAAGAGCGGGAATCAGCTTTGAAATAGTTATATTCTTTGAGTAAAAACAAAGGTTTGAAGATGGGAATGATTGCTGTTTTACGATGCTTATTTTGCTTAAAAGATTTGTAAAAATTCGGCATTATAGTTTTTTGAGCGGCACCTGGAAGCGTGGAAGGTTGAAAAATCTGCAGCATAATTTAGGAATTTCACCCAAGGAAAGACCGCCACGAATACTGTTTTTACCTAAATGCAGCTGTTGCAATTTTCAATCTTCGCGGATCTCCTGCTTCTTAAGAAATAGGTTTGTTTCATTACAGCTAACGTCCAGGCGTTTGGCGAAGTAGGGGGCGGTCGACGAAAAGTAAAAAAAACAGGGTTAAGGATAAAATCTATTAAAATTTAATTTTTAATAGATAAATTTATAAAACTAATTTGGGGAATCCTGTATTTTATTTTTTTTTATCCAGTTATGGAGGTTCGCCGGAGTCGAATTATAGCGTTTTGCTATAAATTTTTTGGTAGAACCATTTTTAAGTAAAGCTTCTATTTCCAATTTGTGAGTATCAAGTTTACTTTTTCCTGGTCCTTTTGGTCTACCTAATTTAATTCCGTTTGCTTTTTTTGTCTGCAGCGCTTCTTTTGTTCTTTTGGAAATCAAGTCCCGTTCAATCTCTGATACCATAGAAAATACCATTGCCATCACTTTACTTTGTATGGTATCGTCAAGTTGCCAGTTTCCTTTGACAGTATAAATATTAATGCCTTTCTCTGTCGCAATAGAAATAATTTCCATGCATTCAAGCATACTTCGTCCCAATCTGGAAAATTCATTTAAAAGGATAGTATCTCCTTTTTGTAAATCCTCTATGATCTCACCAATTTTACGTTTTCTCCAGTGAATCTTTCCGGAGATTTTTTCTTCTACAAAATCTACTTTACCTAAAGATTTGTCATTCGCTAAAAATAAAATTTCTGCTTTATTTTTTTCAAGATCCTGGTCAGCTGTTGATACCCTTAGATAAGCTACATTCTTTGACATAAAAGCTATTTTAAAATTAAAGGTATAAATATTAAATTATTCTATATAAAAAAGTAAAATATAAATATGTATTTTTATTTAATTATAACTTTATTGAAAACGGTCATTTTTACAATGTTATTTTATGGCTTTAAGAAAATCTATAACAGAACAAGAATTTACTTCATTAATAAATATTCCTCAGTCTGGAGAAGAACTTATAAGGATCTATTCTCTTTCATATGACGATATAATTTTCATTAAGGCATCATGCAGAGGAAAAACCAATCATATTAGAGTATCAGTTTTACTTAGCTACATGAAATTTCCCGGAATTATTATTCCTACTGTATTTATTCCAGATGAAAGAATATTGGATCTATTATGTAATCAGCTAGAAATAGATAAAAGCCACTGGAAGGATTATGATAATTTGGCTGAAACTCGCCAGGATCATATAAATATTTTGAGAAAAAACTATGGATATGAAAATTTCTCTTCAACTTACTATACTGATTCTCTATTCAATTTAACAAAATTTACTTTACAAACAGATAAAGGAATATTAATTGCGCAGCAGTTAGTAAAATTTTTGAGAGATGCTAAAATATTGATACCTAGAATATCTGTTGTACAGAAAATATGCTCAGAAGCCTTAATTAATGCAGAAAAGCAAATTCATGATACCCTGAGTTCTGTATTGTCCAATCATCAAAAACAGTTATTAGATACTCTTCTCAACTTACAGGAAAAAAGCAGCATCAGTCAACTAAATTGGATGAAGCAATCCCCACAGGCGGTCAATTCAAAATTTTTATTGATGCACATAAAGAGGTTGAAAACTATTAAAGACATTGATCTTCCAAAAGATATTGGTAAGGATATTCATCAAACACGGTTGTTGAAAATAGCCAGAGAAGGCAGGCAGATGACACCACAACATCTAAGGGATTTCGAAGAATCCCGGAGATACGCAACTTTAGTCGCAATACTTCTGGAAACCAAAGCTTCTATTATCGATGAAATTATAGAAATGAATGATAAAATCATCGGTTCTTTGTTCAGATATGCCAAGAATACACAAGCTCAAAAAATGCAGGAATCCGGAAAATCCATGGGAGAACAGCTCGGTGTATTTTTTAAAATTGGATGTAAATCGTCAGCAAAAAGTAGACATTATATATTAAAAAGTGTTTTCATAAAAAGAGTAATTTTAATTATGGCAACACCGAAAAAGAAACCGACCGAGAAATTCGTAAAAGATATTCGGCAGAACACCCGCAGAATATTCACTGCAGAGCAAAAGATTTTAATCGTGATGGAAGGTCTTCGAGCTGAGACTTCCGTAGCCGAACTTTGCAGGAACCATAATATTGCACAGTCGCAGTTTTATGCCTGGAACAAGGAGTTTATGGAAGCAGGAAAGAAGCGTCTCAATGGAGATATTGCTCGCGAGGCTACGAGTGATGAAGTATCAGATCTGAAGAAGGAAAACGCACGTTTGAAAGAGATCGTAGCTGATCTGGTCGTTCGCTATGATATTGTAAAAAAAAGTTTAGACAGGCTGGATTAATCGATAAATACAGGAAATATATGAGATTATCAGCAGCCGAGAAATACGAGATCATTCAAACGGTGACCAGGAGTGAAATCGGTGTGAAGCGAACCTTGGAAAGTTTTGGAATCGCCAGAAGTAGTTTTTACAAATGGTATAAAAGCTACCTCGAATACGGCTATGATGGCTTGGAAACTACGAAAAGAACAAACCATAGACAATGGAACAGCATTCCTGAAAGACAGAAAGATCTGGTGGTAGAGATCGCTTTGGAACACACCGAATTGTCTGCAAGGGAACTGGCCTACAAAATTGGGGTCAGTCGACGAAACGGAAAACATAGCACGTTAATGATGGAATCTATTAAGTATTGATAAGTAATTTATTATAACTATTCAGTTAACGAATTTTCATTAAAGATTTGAGTATAAAAAATCAGTATAATTATTTATTCTGAAATTCAGTTTTTATTTTATATTTAGCTAGTTAAAAATTTATAATAATGATAAAACAAAACGACAAATTAAAACTGAGGCAATTATTTCTTTATGTCCTTTCAATAGGGTTAATTTCCTTTCAAATTTCGTGTAAGGACGAATTAGCAGAAGTCCAAAATGAACAAGCTTTTAAAGAGGAATTGAACAATACTCTTTCAGCGAGAACTTTTTCGGGAGATTCGATTATGTTAGAGAATCCATATTCTACGGAAAATATGACAAAAGCTTTTCAAACCATAAAAGATAAAAATCCTGAATATGGGTTCGGAGAATTTGATATTCATACCACTCATTATTATCTTAAATTTACTCCTGAAAATGAAGAAGAGGTGGGATTACTAAAACGGGACTCTACAATTCATTATTTTGATTATAGGTTAGATGCAGAGTATAGAGAAGGATACTTGGAAAATAGAAATCCAGATAGAGATACTATTTCAGTATATTATACTGCAGTTCCTGTTGGAAAAATTCTTCCTAACGTAAAACATGAAATTTTAAGTGAATTATATATTCCTGAACAGGATCAATATTTTGCTGATATTAAAGATTACAAAGAATATGAGGTAACGGGTAGAGTTGAAAATAAAACAGATCTTTTCAATAATCTTTTATTTTCTGCTTACGAACAAACAGGTAACGAGAATGAGTTGCTGACAGAAAATTCAACCCCGCAAGCGAGATGGATTTTTGGAACTAAATGGTATCCTAGTGGAAGCATACGCGTCCAGGATGATATAGCCGGGTTAAGACCCGTAACCGGCGCTCAAGTTTTAATGCGACAATGGTTTACTGTTGCACAAGGAATAACAGATGGAAACGGAAATTTTTCCACTTCTTCTGTTCGTGGAAAAGCTCGATATGTTATTCAGTGGGAAAGATATAATTATAGCGTTCGTGATGGATCTTTTTTTCAGGCAGAAACACATGGTCCCGATGTGAAACAACAGTCTTGGCATCCTATCCTAAATGGAGGTAAAGATGAATATCACGCTTTAATACACCAAGCAGCCCATGACTTCTATTATGGAAATAGATTTGCTCTAATATCACCTCCAATGAATAATCATTTTTATAATTTTGGCAGACAGACTCAGATAAAAATTGCAGGTAGATTATCAAATTCTGGTCCTACATCTTCCTTTTCTCATTTAAGAAGTGAAATTACATTTGGACTTTCAGCTCAGGTTCATATAAAAGATTATGGAAAACCATCTGATCAAGTATATGGGACTACAATTCATGAATTAAGCCATGCTTTGCACTCTGTAAAAGATAGATCATCTTATAATGATATTGTGCAAGATTCTTTTTTATCTGGAAATACACAAGTGAGAAAAAGAAATCGTAGATTATTGGAGAGTTGGCCAACTGCAGTGGAAATTCTTATGACTCTAGAAAGATATAGGATAAGATTTAATAATCCAAATTATTTAGTTTATCAAAATCTTACTTTAAATTATCAAAATTATCAATTTAGAACTATCGCAGCAGAGAATTTATATACTTCTGGGATTTATGATATGACAGATACTGTTAATCAAAGAAGGATTTTTGGAGCAGGCTATCCAATGGATCAAGTAGATGGATATACAATTAAAGAGCTGGAAAATGCTTTATCAGGCGCGAGATATTGGAACGACTATAGAGATAAAGTTAAAGCAATGTATCCTAATAAACCTACTAGACCTTTTGTAGATGAATTATTTGCTAACTGGCAAGATTAAAAATAATGAAAACACTACTATTACTAAGTTTTGGTTTGCTTACGATATGCTGTGGAACTGATCAGGGGGAAAGTATTGATTATACATATAGTATATCAAATAATGCTGGACAAAATATCAAATTAGTACCTTACATAAATGGTGTTCCTGAAATGGAAAATGCCATTACACTAGCGAATAACGAAAAATTCACCAAAAAATATACGTATAAGCCACCAGGTGCAGCTGGCTTTAATATGACAGGATTGTTTAAAGCAACAGCAGCTGGAAGTATTACTCATGTAGGTGTAATTTACAATAATAACCATATAAATCTTTTTACTGTATTCTCAGAACAGTGTCCAACATGTGCTAATATTCCTAATAATCCCTATCCGATTATTTATAATGAAAATATTAGAAATTTGTTTAATATAAGTTTCAATGATGAACAAGTAGAAACTTATTCAATAACTTCTGAAGATTATCAGAATGCTACTGATTGTGGTGGCAATTGCTATTAAAGAAAAAGATTAAGAGTCCGTTTCATACCTAGTAAAAACGGACTCTTTTTTATAACAAATAAAAAATTTCAAATATGGATAAAAAACTACTTTTAATTTTTGCAATAACCTTAAGTCTATTTGCTTTCAGTCAAAACATTTCTTTTGAAACTTCTGAAGGATACACGTTAGGAAATCTTCCAGGCCAACAGGGCTGGTCGAGATGGGGAGGCGTTACTACGAGTAGTGCTAAAGTGATAAATACCACAGCATCAATTGGTTCAAACTCTGTGACTGTTACAAGTAATAGTAGTGGTACCAGTGGAGGGGTTACAAAAAGTATTTCTGGTTTTACAAAGACCGAATATTCGTTTGATTACAAAATTTCTGCTGTTGGATCTTCAGAATATCATATGGTTGTACAAGATCTTGACGATAATATCGTAGGCGGTTTCAACATTGAGCCAAGTCAAGGCGGACTGCTTGTATATAACGGAGTTATAGACGATGGTGTAGCTACATCTGTAAACATTTCTGCAAATACGTGGTATAATTTTAAACTAATTGCAAATTTGGCAACACACACCGTAACTTATTATTTAAACAATATCTTACTCGGAAGCCAACCTATTTCAAATAGTGTTATGGGGTTTAATGTTCTCAACTTCGTTTATGATAACGAAGGATCTGGTTTTACAATGGATAACATTAAAATTTTAAATGCTGATCTTCTTTCTACTTCGGAAAACAATTATAACGATAAAATAGATGTTTATCCTAACCCCACTTCAGATTTCATTAATATCAAAATAAAAGAAGTCGTAAAATCAATTGAAATTTTTGATCTTTCCGGAAAATTGATTTTAAAAGATGTTTCCGGGAAAAAAGAGATCTCTATTTCACATTTACAAAACGGATCATATATACTGAAAGTAAACACAAAAGAATCTGCGTACACTAAAAAGTTCATTAAAAACTAGAAATATATAGTTTTTTATAATCACTCTTATCTTAATGTGATAAGAGTGATTATTATAAAGAATTTCTTAGCGATCTAAACTCTCCTTTTTTAAACTTGATACGATCTTCCCAAACATAGTCTCCGGTAAGGTGAATATGTTCCCATCCTAAAGGAGAAAGGTGTTGAAGTAATTCTTCATTAATTTCTTCGCCCTGTTCTTTCAGGTGCTGCACTGCTTTTTCAATATAAACCGTATTCCATAGAACAATAGCAGCAGTAACCAGATTAAGACCGCTTGCCTTATACCGTTGATTTTCAAAGCTTCGTTCTCTGACTTCTCCAAACCTGTTAAAATATACAGCTCTTGCCAAAGCGTTTCTGGCTTCACCTTTATTAAGTCCTGCGGTAACTCTGCGTCTAAGTTCCGGACTCATGTACCAGTCGAGCATAAATAAAGTTCTTTCTATTTTACCCAATTCTCGTAATGCTACAGCCAGTCCGTTCTGCCGTGGATAACTTCCAATCTTCTTGACAATCAGTGAAGCCGTAACAGTTCCATTTTTTATGGAAGCAGCCAATCTTAGAATTTCATCCCAGTTTTGAATAATCTTTTTACTGTTGATGGTTCCTCCTATATGTTCTGATAACGCAGAATAGCTCGTAGATGTTTCAGGAATAAATAACTTCTTATCATTCAAATCTCTGATTCTTGGAGCAAATTTAAATCCCAGTAACTGCATCAAAGCGAATACATGATCGGTAAACCCCGAAGTATCCGTATAATGTTCTTCTATCTGCAGTTCAGATTCATGATAGAGAAGCCCATCCAAAACATAGGTTGCATCCCTTACTCCTACATTGATAACCTTGGTATGAAAAGGTGCGTATTGGTCGGAGATATGAGTGTAAAACTGAACTCCGGGACTGCTTCCATATTTTGGATTAATATTTCCGGTTCTCTGCGCATAACTGCCTGTAGCAAACCTTTGACCGTCCGAAGAAGATGTTTTGCCCTCTCCCCAGTAAGAAGAAAATGAGTGATCGGATTGAGTATTGATAATTTTCGCTAAAGCTGAAGAATACGTTTCGTCTCGGATATGCCACGCCTGAAGCCATGAGAGTTTTGCATAGGAAGTTCCCGGAGAAGCTTCCGACATTTTTCTTAAACCTAAATTAATGGCATCTGACAGTATTACAGTGAGTAACAAATTTTTGTCACTGGCTTTATTTCCGGATTTCAGATGAATGAACTGATCTGTAAAGCCCGTCCACTGATCGACTTCTTTCAAAAGATCTGTGATTTTAATAAGAGGAAGCAGACTGTATATTTTTTTTGCTAAAACTTCAACTTCTTCAGGAACTGTATTTTCAAGAGGTTTAATCTTTATTCTGTCATTAATAATAGAAGATTCAGGGAGTTCATTATTTTCAATGAGCTTACATACTATTTGTATTTTATTTGAAAGAAGTTCCATTCGCTCCGAAAGAAACTCTTCTGCATTCAATGCTACATCCAGAGGAACTTGATTTTCATCTTTCATTTCAACGAATCTGCCTGCAGGAATAAGATAATCTTCAAAATCTTTGTACTGTCTTGAACCCTGTACCCAAAGATCACCGGAACGCAAATGGTTTTTCAGTTCAGAAAATATACATAGTTCATAAAACTTTCTATCTATACCGTTCTCTGTAAATACCAGTTCTTCCCATCTTTTTCTGATAAAACCTGATGGAATTTTTTCCGGTAGTTTTTTTATTTTTCCTTCATACAGGTCAATCAAGATACCTACTGCCTTTAGAATATCTTCTGCTACAGGGGCAGAGCGGAGTTCCAACTCTTTCAGAAATTCTCCACCATATTTTTTTATCGTAAAGTATTTATCGGATATAAAATAAAGAGAGTCAAAATTTTGTTTAGCTGTTAAGTTCTTGGCTTCTGAAATACTTTGAGCCAGAGCGTCCCATGAAATAACTGACTCAACAGCATCGAAAGGATCTTCTCCTGTTTCCTTGGCATCCAGAAGTGCGCTGCCAACTTTAAAAAATATACCGAGCTGCTCACCCATGGATTTTCCGGAATCCTGCATTTTTTGAGTTTGCGTATTCTTGGCATATCTGAACAAAGAACCGATGATCTTATCATTCATTTCTATGATTTCATCGATGATGGAAGCTTTGGTTTCCAGAAGTATTGCCACCAATGTTGCGTATCTCCTGGATTCTTCAAAATCCCTTAGATGCTGTGGTGTCATCTGTCTTCCTTCTCTGGCTATTTTTAGTAATCGGTTCTGATGAATATCCTTACCAATATCTTTTGGAAGATTGATCTCTTTTATTGTCTTCAACCTCTTTATATGCATCAGTAAAAACTTTGAATTGACCGCCTGTGGGGATTGCTTGAGCCAATTTAGTTGACTGATGCTGCTTTTTTCCTGTAAGTTGAGAAGAGCATCTAATAACTGTTTCTGATGATTGGACAATGAAGAACTCAGGCTATCATAAATTTGCTTTTCCGCATTAATAAGAGCTTCCGAGCAAAGCCTTTCAATTGTTCCAGTTGCAGGGAGTAAGATTTTATTTTTACGAAGAAATTTAACTAATTCTTCTGCCACAACAAATCCTTTATCTGTTTTGAGAGCTATTTCTTGTAACAACCCTTTGTAGACCGTATAATCTATGATTGTAAATATTCGAAATCCATAAACAGATTGCAGTATGCTTATATATTCTCTCCTTGTTTGCTCTCTTTTTCCATAGTTTTCCCATTCTAAAACATTTATTCCTAGTTGACTGCTAATAAACTGTAAGATTTGTCGATCAGGATATAACTCAGGAGCTAAAATAATCCCTGGATGTCTCATATAACTGAGATTAACTGCAAATCCCAACTTATTGGTGTTTGTTCTACAATGATTTTTTATTATTGAAAAATCATTTTCCGATAAAGAATAGTTGATGATTAATTCTTCATCAGTTTCTGGAATTTTAATTAACTCTTTTATCTCAAACTCTGATAATACTTGTTTTCTAGGCATAAAAATATTTTTTCTTAAGTAAAATAAAACGTCCGTTTACTTGTACTTTTTTGTGTTTTCTGAAAATTACGTTTTAAAATAAAAATAAGTAAAAAAAACTAGTATAATAAATTGAGTATATTTATTTAAATTTTTAATGCAATTATCTATACTTATGAAAATTGGATATATCAGAATATCAACACAGGATCAAAATTATAATCTGCAGGAAGACGCTTTAAATAAATTAGGATGTGAAATGATTTTTAAGGAAACAGTTTCCGGAGCTACAAAGGAAAGACCACAACTCAAAAAATTATTAGAGCAAATTCGTAAGGGTGATGTTGTAGTTGTTTATAAATTAGACAGACTTGGAAGATCTTTAAAACACCTGTTAGAAATTGTCGAAATATTAAATTCTAAAAATGTAGCTCTACAAAGCTTGCATGACAACATAGACACTACGACTCCGCAAGGAAGATTATTTTTTAATATTTCCGCATCCTTTGCAGAATTTGAAAAGGATCTAATCAGGGAAAGAACAAAAGCAGGCTTGGAGGCAGCACGGGAAAGAGGTAAGAAAGGAGGTCGCAGGAAAGGATTAAGTAAGGAAGCTCAGCAAAAAGCTATTATTGCAGAAAATTATTATAATGAGGGGATAAAAAGTGTCAACGAAATTGCTGCCGACTTGAAGATTTCAAAAATGACAATGTATAAATATTTAAGAGAAAGAAATGTGGAAATAAAGGTTTACAATAGAAAGTAATTTATTCAGTCTATAAAAAATAATTATTTAATAGATTCTATCCTTAACGTGCTATATTTTCCGTTTCGTCGACTGACCCCAAAATTACCGATGAGCAAGATGTTTTTATTTCAGAATCCAGTGTTTACCGTATTTTGAAGCAAAGAGACTTAATACCGGCACCGAATCATTTTCTTCTTTCAGCAGCAAATGAGTTCAAAGACAAAACGGAATTTGTGCATCAAATGTGGCAGACAGATTTTACCTATTTCAAGATCATTGGCTGGGGATGGTACTATTTGAGCACGATTTTGGACGACTATAGCCGCTACATCATTCACTGGGAGCTGTGCGACTCGATGAAGGCCGAAGATGTGAAACGAACGGTGGACACGGCCATTAAAAAAGCGAAATTAAAGACCAAAGCTAAACCTAAACTGCTCTCAGATAACGGTTCCTGCTACGTCTCCGGTGAACTGAAAACCTATCTTAGAGATAATGTAAAGATGAAGCAGGTTCACGGAAAACCAATGCATCCGCAGACTCAAGGTAAGATTGAACGTTATCACAGAACGATGAAAAACGTAGTGAAACTAAATCATTTTTATCATCCCGAAGAACTCATCCAGGCACTGGAAAAATTTGTAGAAAACTACAATAACAAGCCCTATCACGAGTCGATAAATAACCTCACTCCAGCAGATGTGTACTTCGGAAGATCAGAACAGATTTTGGAAAAAAGAAAGCAAACAAAAGCGGAATCCATCCGAAAAAGAAGACAAATATATAATCAACAAAAATTAGTAAGTTTATAAACCGAAAATCCTCCTTAAGGATTTAAACTAAAATGTCTAAGTTGGTTTGAAGACGTACAAATATTAAATTTATGAAAAAAACTATTTTAGCGTTGTTTTTAACAGTTGGAATTTCAGGGATTGCTTTAGCGAATAATTCAGTACCTAATGTTTCTGAACATAAAATGGAAACAAAAGTTGTAACGAAGGAAAAAGGAGACAAAAAACAAGTTACAACCTACAACTATGTGAATGGAGTGTTATTTTCTTGTACAATTGCAACACATACAAGACAATACGATACTTGTGGAAATTACGTAGGTACAGTTAAAGAATCATACGAAGCTTATGGAAGTGGTTGTAGTGAAGCGGGTGAAGGAGGGTTACTAATTAAAGTAACAAGAATGATGACAGGATTTGGCGATTGCCCTGCAAATTATTAATGACAGCATATATTAAATTTATTATGATTTTGTTCTGTGTTTTTTTCAAAGCACAGAACAATTTTATTGTTTACAATAAAATCATAGATGATGCTGGTGGTAATGAAAAAATTTATGAAAAAAATATACTTGTTTTTCAAGATAAATGGTCTATTTTTTTTAGCTACAGAGGAAGTTTGGAAGAAGTGAATGATTTTTTGACTAATAGTGAAAAAATTAGGAGCAGCCAGATTATAAAAAATTCACTGGATGAGAAAAAATTTTATATAAAAGATAATTCTTTTACTAAGGAGATTCTTTTTACGTTAGACAACTATCAAAAAATTGATTGGAATATTATTCAGAAAGATACGGAAATAATCTTAGGATATAAATGTCATAAAGCTTTAGGGAAATTTAGAGGAAGAGATTTTATTGCTTACTTTACAACCGATTTGCCAGTTGATTTAGGTCCTTTAAAGTTTAGAGGATTACCTGGTGTAATTTTAAAAGTTTCAGATAAAGATAACTTGTTTACCTATGAAGCTGCTAAGATTGTATTAAATTTTCCACAGAAAATTGACATTAATTCTAAACTTCTTTTCTCATTTCCTGAAGAAAAGTCTAAGTACATTGATTATAAAGAATATATAAATATTGAAAATAACTACTTAAAAGATATTAAGTCAAAAGTTGAAGCAAATAGACCAGCTGGAACAATAGTAGTGAGTTCTTCCAAAGAAAGAGACTTTAAGATAGAAAAATCTTTCGAATGGGAAGAGTCTAAAAAGCCTTAATGAAGTATTTATGTTTATTATTCATCATATTATTTCTTAAAATCTCTGCTCAAACAGAGATAAAAGGTTTAGTATGGTCAGAAAATAAACAGGCGGTTTCAAGAGCCAATGTGATTCTTACCGATTCACAGGATAATATAATAACTTTCGTCTTTAGTGATAAAGACGGAAGTTTTTTGCTTAATACGGATAAATTCGGAAATTTTAATCTGAATATTTCTGCGATGGGCTATTTTTCTAAGAAATTCCCTGTTTCTATAATTAAAAGAGGTGAAAGCAAAAATTTTAAAACCATTATTCTTGAGACTGATAAAGTAAAAGAAATAAAGGAAGTAGTTATTAGCAGAACTTCGCCGATCAAGATTAAGAAAGACACTATAGAATATTCTGCTAAAAATTTTTCTAATGGAACAGAGCAAAATGTAGAAGATCTCTTAAAAAAACTTCCGGGAATTACTGTTCTTAGTGATGGTAAAATAAAATTCGGAAATAAAGAGGTTTCCAGGGTGATGATAGAAAATGATGATCTTTTTGAAAGAGGTTATCAGACACTTACCCAAAATATGCCTTCCAAACCTTTAGATAAAGTTCAGGTTCTTAAAAATTATTCAAAAAATAAGCTTCTCAAAAATATTGAAGCTTCAGAAAGTATTGCCCTTAATCTTACATTAAAAGAAGATGCCAAAGGTAAGTGGTTTGGAAATGTTTTGTTAGCTTCTACAAGTTATAAAGAAGATATGCGACAGGGAAAACTCAATCTGATGAACTTTACAAAGAGACAAAAAATCTATTTTCTTCTGAATGCCAATAATTTGGGTTTAAATGAAATGAAGGGTGTAGAATACTTAACCAATCCAAGCTCGGATAATGATGTTGAAAATGTTGGAACCAATATTAACACACTATCAATAATTAATCTTCATCAAAAAAACTTTCAGTTTGATGATAAGCGCACTAATTTTAACAATGATAAGTTAGTTTCACTTAATTATATTTATAATTTTAAAACCGATTGGAAATTAAAGTTTGTAACTATTTTTAATGAAATAGAAAATAGAAACTATATCAATTCTTTTTATAAATTTAATTTTAACGGTTTAGATTTTATTAATAGTGAGGATAAAATATGGAAGCAAAATAACAGAAATATTGTTGGGAAGGTAGAACTTTCAAAAGACTTTAAAAATAACTCAAACTTACAATTCTATAATAAAGTTTCATCCTTAAATGAAAATAATAATAATATTTTTCTTTTTAATGAACAGTTGAATAATCAAATTGGAAAGAATGAACTTTTTGCCAACGAAAATAGATTGACTTACACTAAGAAAATAGATTCATCCAAAGCTTTAGTAGCAGTAGCAAGATATATTTTTCAAAACCGGCCATATGATTTTACTGATGAAAATGATGTTTTTTCTCAAATACTAAACAATCCTGATGCTCAAAAAATAAATCAGATTATTGATTCTAAAATGAATTTTGGGGGATTAAAACTTTCTTATCTTAAAAAGTATGCAGAAGAACACAGCCTGGAATTACAGTTAGGAAACGAGTTCAGAAAAGATTTTTTAAGCTCAAACCTTCATATTTTTAATTCAAATAATGAAGCGATAAGTTTTGATAAATCAGAGTTTATTAATCATACAGATTATGTTCAGAATAATGTTTTTGCTCAGATTAAATATAACAAAAAAGTAAAAAATTGGAGCTATGGTTTTACCATTTTAAATCAAATGATTCATTCTGATTTAAATCAAAATAAACAGAATGGTTTCTATGTTTCTCCGTTAGCAAATATTGGTTACCAAAACAGAAAAATAGGAAATTTTAATTTGAATGCAGGAAGGAAATTTTCCACAGTCAGTATCAACGATGTTTATACTAACTATATCTATCAGGGAAACAGAAACTTTAAACAGAGCAATGTAAATTTTGCTGTTTTGCAAGATTGTAATTTAGGATTTAGCTACAACGTGGGAGAGCAAATGTCTCAATATCTTAATTTCAATATTAATTTTTTCAAAAGTGGAGATTATTTGTCTAATAATATGATTGTAAATCCTAATTACACTTTTAATCAAACAATTTTGGTAAAGAATAATAGCAATTTATCTGCAAGCTTAGAATTAAGAAAATACTTAAAGCCTATAAGATCAAGATTGAGTATTTTAAGCTCTTATATGCAATCGGGCTATGAAAATAGTGTAAATAATCAACCTTTAATAAAAACTAAATTTATCAATTGGAAGGCAGCTTTTGAAATGAAATCAGGCTGGACAAAATTTATTAACTATGAATGCGGTTATGAATGGGCATTCAATACTATTTCTTCGAAAGTGAATTCTAACAAATACATAGATCAAAAAGGTTTTTTGAACCTTTATTTTACTATAAATTCACAGTTTAGGATTGAGTCTCTTGTAGAATATTATAAATTTGGAAATACAGCTCAAAAAACTACTCAGTTTTGGGATATTAAAGCGAACTATACTTTAAAGAAGTATAATATGAGTATTTTTATTCAGGGCAATAATCTTTTAAATTCAAACAGTATTCAGAGATACTCAATAAATAATATAAGTGAGAGTTTATACACACAAAGACTGTTGCCACGCCATATAGTGTTAGGTATTAACAAAAATTTCTGATTAATATATAAAATCTATTCAAAGCAAAAAATATGATAGATTTTATCCTTAACCCTGTTTTTTTTACTTTTCGTCGACTGACCCCAGACAGGTTCAACTACTGTGACAGGTACCGTGATTGTTAAGTGGACTTGGTAATTTTAAAGAAAGATTCATTTTGAAATCAAAGGACTGCCTCACGGGCAGTCTTTTTTTTATCTTATATTTGCTTAACACCTTAGATAAATAAAACATGAAAAATATTAAAAAGCATTTATTTATAGTTACATTACTATTGTTTTCTTCATTTTTTAATGCTACAACAATCCCTTTTGAATTGATTGATGGGAAAATATTTGTACCAGTAGATATTAAAAAACAAAAGCATTATTTTTTGTTTGATACGGGTGCATTCACTATTATTTCTTCGGAACTAAAAGGCAAAATCAACGAAAAAAAGAGCAGTATAATTTTTGAAGCTAGTGATGCACATAACGTGAAATCAAAAATGGATGTTTTTTCAACAAATGATTTGATAGTATCCGATTTAAAATTTAAAAATGTAAATTTTTCCTTTACAGATGTTAGTTGGATGACTGGTCGGGCTTGTAAAAAAATCAGTGGGATATTAGGTGCTAATATGATGAAAGGTAAAATATGGCGTATTGATTTCAAAACAAAAACAATTAGCGTATTTGATAAGTCGTTAACAAATTCACCCACTTCAGTTACTATACCTTTTTCCGAAGATAATTTTACAAGTGTTCCTAGAGTGAAAGGAAAAATAAGAAATCAAGATGCTGAATTCATATTCGACTCCGGTTCCGGAATGGGCATTACACTTAGTCAAAATTTATATAATTCAATAAAAGACAGTGATTTTTTGACTTTTGAAGGCTTGTTATCACAAGGTTTAAATAGTGTAAACAAAGGCGAGAGACAAGTCGATTTAATGGAAATAGAATTTAACAAGACTAATTTAAAAAATCAAATTATTGATAGTAGCTCTGATCCACTAAATTTGATAGGTATTAGATTTATAGAAAACTATTTGGTTGATCTTGATTTTATCAATAATAATATTATTTTAAATTCAACAGATAAAACTCCTGAATATAATAGTTTTGGTATTTCTTTAGCTCCTATTGATAATAGTTTGATTATTGTAAATAAACTCCAAATTCCTTCATTATCAGAATTAAATGTAAGTGAAAAAATTCTTAAAATAAATGATATTGATGTATCTAAGATAACTGCAGAAAAATACTGTGAAGTAAGAAAAATATTAGATAACAGCAAAACTATCACAATAGAAAACGAATCTAATAAAAAGTTTATTCTAGAAAAGAAAAATGTTCTGCTTTATTTGAATTGAAAACTAAAATAGTTATAGGTTTAGTCTATCTATAAAGTTAATAGAAAATATTATTAATTTGGATTTCTCAAGCGTATTGCGTAACTTTACACTTTCTTAAAGTAAGAGAAGTTTAATAAAATAAATTAATAATAAATGTAATAATGATTAGCTCTTTTAAACATAAAGGTCTGAAGAATTTTTGGACCAAAGACGATGAAAGTAAATTACCATCTGAAATGGTAGTTAAGATAAGGATAATATTAGACCTTTTAGATAATGCAGAGGAAGTTCCCCATGACTTTGAAGCTTTTAAAAATTTAAGAATACATCCACTTAAAGGAAAATTAAAAGACTTTTGGTCATTAGATGTAACAGGTAATTATAGAATTATATTCAAATTTGAAAATAAAAATGTTTATGATTTAGATTTACTTGATACTCATTAACTTAATAAAATTTTAAAATCAAATAGAAATCGAACATTATGAAACCTATAACTCGTGCAATTAAGCACAATACGCATCCCGGAGAAATTCTTTCCGAAATGATTTTCAAAACTAATTTTTTGACTGTTGAAAAAGCTTCACAGCTTTTAGGAGTAACTCGTCCAAATCTTTCCAATATTGTTAATGGAAAAAGTGGAATTAGTCCTCTCATGGCAATCAGAATTTCAAGAGTTTTTGGTGGAAATCCTGGGATATGGTTAAGATTGCAGTATGCTTATGACTTAAGGCAAGCAGAAAAAGAGTTTGAAGAAAAAGATATTCACTTAGATAAATTTGAAACTGCATAAAGCAGAAATTTAAAACTTGAAAACTCTGGAATTAATTCCAGAGTTTTTTAATTTATTCGTGTGTTTAATACGGGCGTTTATCATGGTCACTTTAAATTGAAACCAGGTGGTCAATATCACTGGAATTTACAATAATAAGCAAATTATAAGCACAAAAAATCCGCCTCAGTTGTTACTGAGGCGGATTTTTTTATTAAATGTATTTATTTTAACAAAAGAAAAGTGTCTGCTCCATCACCATAACAATGATGTAAATCTGCATAATTGGGGTCAGTCGACGAAAAGTAAAATTTTGTACGTTAAGGATAAAATCTATTAGATTTCAATATTTAATAGTTTAAGTAAATGTTTCTAATTTAATCTTGATTTGTTAGATCATCTATGTGAACAATCTCTCCAGAATGGTTGAAGGTTACTATTTCATCAAATTTATATTCTACACCATTAATTTTTTGAGTTCCAATTAACCTATATCTAACTTGGTCACTTTCGGGAAAATAATGTGTCAATCTCCATTCCTCTACGGTTATATATGGTTTATAAAACCAATTTTGAAACATATAATATAATTTAATATATGCTTTTGATGGATTTGAATGTCCGTAAAAATATTCTACATCATCAGAGAAAAAAGGTATTATCCAAGGATATATATTATCAAATCTTTCTCGAATATGTCTAGATTCAATAAATCTTGCCGCTTGTAATTCATATCTATCATCTGTAAAATTATCAGCAGCATAATAATCTTTTGAATAAAATTCTAACTTTAACCATAAACTAAGTACAATAATGATACTAACAAAAATGTATATTTTTTTCCCCTTACTCATTATTTTTTTTCATATTAAATCCTACAATTGCACATATAATTCCTAAGCTGGTTGATAGTAAGAATGGATTTCCCATCTGACTATTAGCTAAAGTAGAGTAAAGCGCCAAAATTGCAATTCCAAAAATATTTCCAAGGACAAAACCGACTATTGCTAACAAGATTTTCATAAATACCCTAAAATTTAAAATGTTTACTAATTTAGATAAATTCTACATTTTTTATTATAGTTGACCTATTATAATAATATACTTTCATAATATCAGCATAATTTAATGATTGACATTGCTTGTTACAAATTTCTCAAAGCTCTAAACTCTCCTTTTTTAAGTTTGATTCTCTCTTCCCAAACATAATCTCCGGTAAGGTGAATATGTTCCCATCCTAAAGGAGAAAGATATTGAAGTAACTCTTCATTAATTTCTTCGCCCTGTTCTTTCAGGTGCTGCATGCTTTTTCAATATAAACCGTATTCCATAAAACAATAGCAGCGGTTACCAAATTAAGACCGCTTGCCTTATAGCGTTGATTTTCAAAGCTACGTTCTCTGACTTCTCCAAACCTGTTAAAATATACAGCTCTTGCCAAAGCATTTCTGGCTTCCCCTTTATTAAGCCCCGCAGTAAATCTGCGCCTAAGTTCCGGACTCATGTACCAGTCGAGCATAAATAAGGTTCTTTCAATTTTACCCAATTCCCGCAATGCTACAGCCAGTCCGTTTTGCCTTGGATAACTTCCAATCTTCTTTACAATGAGTGAAGCTGTAACAGTTCCATTTTTTATGGAAGCTGCAAGCCTTAAAATTTCGTCCCAATTTTGAATAATCTTTTTACTGTTGATTGTTCCTCCTATATGTTCTGATAAAGCAGAATAGCCCGTAGATGCTTCAGGAATAAATAGCTTCTTATCATTTAAATCTCTAATTCTTGGGGCGAATTTAAATCCCAATAACTGCATCAAAGCAAACACATGATCGGTAAACCCCGAAGTATCTGTATAATGTTCTTCTATCTGTACATCAGATTCATGATAGAGAAGCCCATCCAAAAGATAGGTAGCATCCCTCACTCCTACATTGATGACCTTGGTATGGAAAGGCGCGTACTGATCGGAGATATGAGTATAAAACTGAACTCCGGGACTGCTTCCATATTTCGGATTAATATTTCCGGTTCTTTGCGCATAGCTTCCGGTAGCAAACCTTTGACCGTCCGAAGAAGATGTTTTGCCTTCTCCCCAGTAAGAAGAAAATGAATGATCGGATTGAGTATTGATAATTTCCGCTAATGCTGAAGAATACGTTTCATCCCGGATATGCCACGCCTGAAGCCATGAGAGTTTTGCATAGGAAGTTCCCGGAGAAGCTTCAGACATTTTTCTTAAACCCAAATTGATGGCATCTGACAGTATTACAGTAAGTAACAGTTTCTTTTCATCAGCTTTATTTCCGGATTTTAGATGAATAAATTTGTCTGTAAAGCCCGTCCACTGATCGACTTCTTTCAAAAGATCGGTAATTTTAATAAGAGGAAGCAAACCGTATATTTTTTTTCCTAAAACTTCAGCTTCTTCAGGAACTGTATTTTCAAGAGGTTTAATTTTTATTCTGTCTTTAATAATAGAAGAGTCCGGAAGTTCATTGCTTTCAATAAGTTTACAAACGATTTGTATTTTATTTGAAAGAAGCTCCATCCGCTCTGAAAGAAACTTTTCTACATTCAAAGCTACATCAAGAGGAACTTGATTCTGATCTCTCATTTCAGTAAATCTGTCTGCAGGAATAAGATAATCTTCAAAATCTTTGTACTGTCTTGATCCCTGCACCCAAAGATCTCCGGAACGCAGATGGTTCTTGAGTTCAGAAAATATGCACAGTTCATAAAACTTTCTATCGGTACCGTTCTCAGTAAATACAAGTTCTTCCCATCTTTTTCTTATAAAACCTGATGGTAGCTTTTCCGGAAGCCTTTTTATTTTTCCTTCATATAAGTCGATCAGGATAGCCACTGCCTTTAAAATATCTTCTGCTACAGGGGCAGAACGGAGTTCTAACTCTTTCAGAAATTCTCCACCATATTTTTTTATCGTGAAATATTTATCGGATATAAAATATAGTGAGTCAAAATTTTGTTTAGCCGTTAAGTTTTTAGCTTCCGAAATACTTTGAGCCAGAGCTTCCCACGAAATAACCGACTCAACAGCATCGAAAGGATCTTCTCCTGTTTCTCTTGCATCAAGAAGTGCATTTCCAATTTTAAAAAATATACCGAGCTGTTCTCCCATAGATTTTCCAGAGTCCTGCATTTTTTGTGTTTGTGTATTCTTTGCATATCTGAATAAAGAACCGATGATCTTATCATTCATTTCTATAATTTCATCGATAATAGAAGCTTTGGTTTCCAGAAGTATTGCTACCAATGTTGCGTATCTCCGGGATTCTTCAAAATCCCTTAGATGCTGTGGTGTCATCTGTCTCCCTTCTCTGGCTATTTTTAGTAATCGGTTTTGATGAATATCCTTACCAATATCTTTTGGAAAATTAATATCTTTAATTGTTCTCAACCTCTTTATGTGCATCAGTAAAAATTTTGAATTGACCGCCTGTGGGGATTGCTTGAGCCAATTTAGTTGACTGACGCTGCCTTTTTCCTGTAAGTTGAGAAGAGCATCTAATAACTGTTTCTGATGATTGGACAATGAAGAACTCAGGGTATCATAAATTTGCTTTTCTGCATTGATTAGGACTTCTGAGCAAAGCCTTTCAATTGTATTGATAGAAGGAAGCTGTATTTTATTTGTCCTTAAATAAGTGATGAATTCCTCAGCTATAATTACAGCTCTATCTGTTTGTAGTGCTTTATCATGAATATATTTTAAAGAAGCTTCCTGCTCAAATTCACTATATGTTTTGAAGCCAAAAATTTTTCTGATTAATGTAATATGCTCTCTTCTGGTTACATCCCGAACAGCGTATTTTTCCCAAACAGATTGATTAATATTAAGTTGTTCGCAAACATATTGTAATAGCAAAAACTCCGGAGTTTCGTTAGATTTTAAAACCTTGCCTGGAAACCGTAGATAACATAGTTGTATAGCAAACCCTAATTTGTTTGCAGTGCCTCTACAATTTTGCTCAATAATTATAATATCAGATTCCGCAAGAGTATACCAACGTATGATGTCTTCTTTTAAAGAAGGAGACTCAATTAAATTTTCTTTCTCTTTTTCAGATAATATTTTTCTTAAAGCCATAATTTCAAATTATTCTTTGCACAAACGATCCTTTTTGCAACAGAACTCAGAATGTTCGGGAAGCATGAATTTTACAGTCGCAAAAAAGTATTGCAAAATAAAAATATTTTGCGATATGTTTGTGCGAAATTTTTATCTTTGTGTAAATAATCTTATCATGAAAAGTATTGTTATTTATCCGGATAACCCAAAACAATTCTCCGTTATTGAAGCTTTTTTAGAAGAAATGAAAATCCGTTTTAAAAGCCAGGAAGACATTATAATTTCTGAAGAAATAAAACAATCTGTCTTAGAAGGTATAAAAGATGCAGAAGAGGGAAGGCTCATTTCAAGTGAAGAAGTAAGAAAAAAAGCGGAGGCTTTATGTTCGAAATAGAATGGACTGAAAAAGCAGAACGTTTATATCTGGAAGCTTTGGAATTTTGGATCAACCATAACAAGTCTGCCACTTATTCAAAGAAGATCGTAAAACAGGTTTCTGAAAAAGAAGATTACATTGCCAATAATCCATACGCAGGACAGGAAGTTTTTGATATTTCTGGTGTACGTTATGTAGTTGTCCTTAGAAAATTTTTAATTTTTTATAGAATCAATAACAAAACAATTCAAATTCTTTCCTTTTGGGACGGACATAAAAATCCACAAGATTTAGAATTATAAAATACTATCTATGTTAATAGGATATGCCAGAGTCTCCACTCAGGAGCAGGATAATTCGGTTCAGATTGAAGCTTTGAGAAAAGCCGGTTGTGAACTTATCTTTGAGGAAAAGGTTTCCGGAGGAAGATGGGATCGCCCTAAACTTAAAGAACTTCTTAGCCATCTTCGCAAAGACGATATTGTTATTGTCTGGAAGCTGGACAGGCTTTCCCGATCACTGAAGGATCTTCTCTTCTTGATAGAACAGATTGAAGGTAAAAAATCGGGATTCCGAAGCCTTACAGAATCTATTGACACAACCACATCTTCAGGAAGAATGATGATGCAGATGGTAGGAGTTTTTGCGGAATTTGAAAGGGAAATGCTTAAAGAACGTACTAAAAAAGGACTTGAACACGCCCGAAAAGAGGGAAGAATCGGGGGGAGAAAACCTAAACTGAAAGAAGTCCAAAGAAAAGAAATAAAACATCTTATCCAATCGGGACGAAAAACAGCTCCCGAAGTAGCCAAACTATTCGATGTTCATCCGGCTACTATTTACCGACTAATTAAATCAGTTTAATCTATTAAAACAAAACCTTTTAATAGATTTTATCCTTAACGTACAAAATTTTACTTTTCGTCGACTGACCCCAAATAGCTGCTTATAAATAACTTGCTCTTTCCAGTGCTGTAGAATTTTATGACTTTTCTAATTTTACTCATGTCTGTTATTTTATTTGCCATAATCCGCTTTTTTTAACGAATGTATGACGCTAACATCATGAAAAAATCAAGTCGTTTTTATCTCAAATATAACCCAAATAACAGGTGGTCATTTTAAACCGAAAAGTGGTGGTCACTTTGCTCCGAAATCAGTGGTCAATTTACTCCGAAATTAGGTGGTCAATTTGACCGTCTTTTCCACTTGGAATACCGGAATACTGCTGTGCGCGGTGCCGAATGCGGATAAACTTCCACTACAAATTTCTTCCAAAAAAAAGAAGTTTATCGGCTATCGGCACATGGGAAAGCGATGGCAAATCCCTTTCAATTAACCCTACCCTATTGTGCTGGAAAAATAGCGGTATGGAGGGTAGTGAAAAAAATGCTGCAGCGATGGCAAAGCGGGCAAAGGGAAAGTGATGGCATAAGCATTTTCTTCGCTGCCCGGAATACTGCTATGTGCGGTGCCGAAGTGCATATACTGCCACTAAACTTTCCGCTGAAAAAAAAGCAGTATATGGACTGCAGGAACATGGGGGTTTTGTGACATACTTTTCAACTTGTGGGCTGTTCTATCGGAACATTACTTGTCAATTATAACTACGCGAGCGGCTGGAAAGTGGTGGCTGGTGGCGGCTTCGCCGCTACCAAAGGAAAGCATTTAACATAATTTCCATTATGTTACTTGCTGTGGCAGAGCGGGGATTGATAGCTCCTACCCTCAAAAAAAATAAATTTGACACATGATTAATGTGCTACCAACTTTTTCTATTAATATTTTGTTTGCTTTAGAAATTCTCTTAATGTTATAGTCGTAACACCAAAACCTTTTGCTTTAGCTTGCAGGCCATTGTCTGAAGTAAGTAGAATGGGATTTTCTGCTAGGTGTTTTAATGCTACGGACAAAATTAAGTTATCTGGAGATTTCTTGTTAAGATCATCCGGCAACAAAGTTATATCAGCTATGTTCATTTTAACATTTCGCTTATCTAAACCTTCATTGATTAACTTTAACGCTTTCTGAACATTTCTCTTTTTCTCTTCTGTAAGTGAAATTTTCAAATAGTCAAGTTCGTCAATTACTTTTGCTGAAAGGACAATTTGATATTGCTTGTCAATTTTGGTAATTATTTCAGGACAATCTATAAAGACGTTCGTATCAATTATATAAATATTTTCTTTGTCTTTACGTATTTCCTTTTTAGGTTTTTCAAATTTTGAGAGATCAATCTTACCAATTATTTTTAATTGTGATGCACCAGGCACTTCAGTGGATTCTTCACCATTATTATGATTTTGAATGTATTCATGAATTTTATTTGATAGAATGCTATATTTCTTGGCATAGACTTCGGACAACTTCAATAAATGGGTATCTTCGCAATATACCTTTTCACCATTCTGATATTCAAATAAATGTTCCAAAAATGGTATTCCTCCAGCATCTCTGGTGTAACTTGCAACATCACATTGATAATAAACAGATGAAAGATATAAAAACTGCTTAGGTGGCAGTTTCACAATATTGCTTTGTTCCACAATAGTATTATATGCATCATCTAAAGAAATTTTTGATTCCATGTATTTTCCCAAGTTTCCTGCTTTAAGTAGGGCATTGTATAAGCCTACTTTTTCACCAGATAAATCAAGCTCGGTTTTATATTGCTCAATCAAAATGATTGTATCAATAATTTGATTTTCTCTGTTACCTTTTTTAAAAGCTACTGACTTTCCAATGTCGTGGAGAAGTAAAAATAATCGGAACCAATCTTTTTTACTTTCGTCGAAGTTATTACTGAAATATCTTTCAAACTGATTATAAACATTAATTATATGCTCTCTTATTACATAGTGCCGCACACGGGCATTATACAAAGGAGTGAAAAATGGAACTTTACGACATATATCTTCGATATGATTATTAGCATTCATTACCATTAAATTTCATTATTTTATATTTTTATGTGGCGCGTTTAAGACATAATTAAACGCTTTTTCTAAAGTTTTTTCTCCTATACCGTCATAGTTTGCTAATGCAATCATAGAATTTATTTCCCCATTTTGAATTATTTCTGTTATCTTTTTTGCATATTGAGCCTGTATGCCAGTTTCCGCTTTTACCGTCTTTTCATCTAACGACATCCATTTTATTTTGAACGAAGCAAATAAATCATCCTTTGCATTGGGGTCGTAGTCATATATTTCAATATCAATGCTACACTTTTTTAAATACTGATCCATAAGAATTTTCACTTCATTTGTATCTAAGCCTCCGTTATGTGTACCAAGTAGAGGGAACGCAATAGATGTAATTCCTTTCGCTTCGTAGGTTTCAACGAACTTTTGTAAACCTTGCTCTATCCATTCTATTTTGCTGGGATATTTCCAATGGAACTTTGTCGGGAAGTTTAAAATCCAGGGTGCATTTTCTTGTTTAGTATACAACCACAATGAACCTGTTTTTATCAATTTATTTTTACAGTGCTCTCTGTATTCCTCGTACATTTTAGGGTATCGGAGCCTATGCACAAAAGCAATTCCTTTCCCCATTACGCCAACACAATTTACAGTATTTACAATGGTTTGACACTTAGTATTAAAAATATTTCCTTTTATATGTTTTACAGCCATAATTTATCGGGTATTGTCTTGAAATTTAAAAGAGATTGAAGTGTATCACTTTGAATACATAAACCAATTTCTGCCGGATTCATCTATAAAGTTTAATTGAATGTTCTGATTTATGTTTCCGATAGAAACGAAAGAATTGAAAAAGATCTTGTCTTTGTCTAATTTACTAACGTCGCCTGCAAGAATTTCCAATTCTTTGATGTTGGATGTTCCGTTTAAAACGAAATAGCCCTTCCCATCAAACTCCGATTTGATGTGCAATTCCGATTCCTCTTCTTCAATTCTTACTCGTGGATTTTCATTGTTGTAATAAGTTCTATCCACAACAATTTTTGAAAAAATATCTTTTTGCTCACTTCCCAATAAATTTATGAGTAGTTTTCTGTCTTGTCCCGAAGGACAAACAATTTCAAAATCGGATAAGTCGTCAAAACAAAGTTCATTCTTTACCAAAAACTCTTGTTGAGCATAGTTTCGGTATCTGCTGTAATCGTTTTTTGTTGCGTATTGTTGTGGCGTATAATATAAATCCTCAAAACCGAATTTATTAATCATTTCTTCGATGCTTCCAAACTTTGTAGCACTTGTTTGCATATTGCCGTTACTTACGCAACATTCTTTTTCATGTTTAAATAAAACCTCTTTTAGAGAAAACCTAAAGAAGATTGGAATCGGGCATTTGGGAAATCCCAGACCTCTTGCTTTGTCATACCATGAAACCCAGTTTCCATTACTTTCATATCCGTCATTTATACTTTTTCCCAAAAACTCATTGTAAAACTGGGTTGGTGTATGTGGTCTGAAATAAAAGCGGGCAAAGTCGTGAGCATCGTTACGCAAATGCACAACATTTCCTGCCGCATCACCTTTTATGTTTGCTTTATTTCTGCTTTGAATTTTTCTGTTTTTAATTATTTCAACCGCATTGTCAATATGGGAAAAGTGATAAACATTGCCTTTCCATTCCGACCGTTGCTGTTCAATTCTATCAATGAAATTTAAAGTGGGATTCTTACTTATTTCAAACGATACATAATTGCCTAAAAGTTCTTCAACACGTTTGTTAATTTTGAGCGCGGTCCAATTCCAATACTGCCTAAACTCCTGAATAATTTGTTCTGTAAAATCTATGTTGGTGTTTGCGGAAATTAAGTTCCAGTCTAAATACTCTTTAAATTTATTTAATATCTCAACCGTTAACCGAAGGTTTCCAGATTTGCATATAAAATGCCAATTCCATTTATCAGCAAAACGATCTATAAGCCCAATGTCTGAAAAATTTATTCTCGGATTTTCAGTAATAATCTGCCAATCCCACTTCGATTCAAATTTACTGAGTAATGCTTTGGTGGGTAATAAGCTTGAATGTTGCGAAAGATGTTTCCAATCTAAATCAAAATCTTTGGTAAGAGTTAGTATATCGACGGTGGGGTAAAAGGTTGCATGACGTGACACCGCTTGCCAATTCCATAATTTTGATTTTGTTTTCTCAATAAATTCCGCTGTGAAAACAAGATTTTTGTTTCCGGATAAATTATACCAATCCCAGTCTTTTTCTATGAGTTGCAAAAGCATCTCATTGCTGAATTCAATATTTTTTCTTTGCGAAAGGCTCTGCCAATTCCAGTTTCTGTCTTTTAGCTCCAGTAATTCATAGGATATTTCGGCCTGCTCATTCGCAGATAATATTTGCCAATCCCAGTTTTTATCTTTGTTTGAAAGTATTAAAGCACTATCTAGTTTTATATCTTTCCGATTTGAAAGAATTTCAAACTTGATTTTTGGAAATTGTTTTATTACATCATCTAAATATTTTGGAATTCCTCTATCTTTTTTCTGCGCAGTAAGAAAACCGCCAAACTCGGTTAAGTACTGCCAGTCCCAATTTGCACCCTTATACTTTTTTAACAGAGATCGATTGTGGTTTATATTTTTATTTTGAGATAATGCCTGCCAATCCCAATATTCAATAAACCGTTGTAAATAGCGGTCAACATTCTTATACCATTCTGTGTTGTTTTCCCAACTGTCGGGATTAAATTTTTTCTGAATAGCATTGCTTTGAGTAAAAATAGACCAATCAATTTTATTACTGAATTTGTTAATTGTCTTTATGTCCGTGGGAAAATGGCTATGGTTAGAAATGAATTCCCAATCCCACTCAAAAACATCATAGTGAACCGTATCTAAAACAGTAGGTAATACTATATCAAATGGAAATTTTGATGTTAAGTCTCTCCAAACCTCACCGCGATTATCATCTTCTAAAACAGTTAGGCAAGTTGCAATTCTAGGAAGTTGCTTATCCATTGAAAGTTCCTGTTCAATCGTAAATACATCATTAATCAAATATTTCCAATCTATGTATAACGCCAGATCTTCTAAATTGTCTAAAATTATGTCTTTGCTGAGTTTCCGGGTTGCAATTGACCAATCCCATTTTTCAATAAGCTCTTCATCTTCAACGCTTTCAAGAATTATTTCTTCAGAAGTGTTTTGTGTAGTGTAACTCCAATCCCAAGGGAAATGCGCGTTAGAAAAAATGTAATCCTGATTTTGCTTTTTTGTTAGCAAATTCCAAAATAAATTGTGTCTTTCTCCGTCAGTACCGTTATGAAAAGCATCTAGATTTTTGTTCCAAAAAGAAACATCCAAATTAGAGTGCGATAAGATTTCATGCCACTCCAGATTATTGGAAAAAGGAAATTTCCCAGTAAAAGCATTCTGAACAAATATGGAATTACTAAAAAGATTTTTGTTTTGCGATATGCCATGCCAATTCCAGGGGAAAGCAGGAAAATCAGTTAACAGATTATGATCCGTAATTTGTCTACTGACATTTAAAAAACCACTTTCAGTGTTGATACGACTGTGGAAGTTTTGGAAGGTGGTTCTGTCCCATTCTACATGTTCATTTGTGTCAAATCCGTCAATATAGGTGTGACTTTCCCATTGGATTAAATTATGTTCATCAAAAAAAGCAATGAGGGCTGGTGACCAGTAGTATTTTTGATGCGCAACAATAAAGTTTTCAGGTATATACTTTATTAAGATTGATCTGAAGGACTCGCTTTTTAGACATTTGACGGAAATTTCATCATCGTTTAAGAACCTATTTAGTGCAATTTCCCAATCAACTCTTTCCGCTAAGGATGATATTTGATTGTATAGAAATTGTACATTAAATTCTTCAGAAATAAAATTCCAATTCCATGATTTGCTTAGTAGAACATTCGCATATTCAGAATTATTCTTACCTCCTTTTGAAAGCAGATTTCGTAAAATATTACTTTTAACCTCCGTGATTAAATAAAAGTCCCAATGAAAATCATCAATATGTTTTTCAATAAATCTGTCGGGCAGATTTTTAGACAAATAATTCCAGTCCCAATCGCCATTTTTCAAATTTGGATTTTGTAGTAAGGCGGTAAGAAGTTCATTATTCCTGTATGAAAGCTCTTCAAAATCCCAATTGAAATTTTCAATATGTTCTTTTAAAAAATCATCATCCACTCTCCGCGTTAGGATCGTCCAATCCCAATATTCCGCATATACCTGAAGAACAGGCTTTATACTTTCAACAGGGGCTTTTGCAGAAATAGAAGACCAAACACCTCCGTTGCCATTTTCTTTAAATAATTTAAAAATGCTTTTGTCACTCCAGTCGAGTTTTGGATTTTCCGCAAGTTCTTTCCAATTCCATAAATCAATGTACATTTTAATATCCTGAACATTAATGAACTCATTGTGTGAAAGAATATGATGATACATACCCAGTCTAAGCAATTGCGTCTTCAGTATTTCGTTTTCGGGTAAATTTATTAATTCTTGAATATCGGTTTGAATTACATCTGAATTATAAATGGAAAGTTGAGTTGAATTGTCAAGTTCAAAAGTTTCGCACTGTAAAGAAATCATTCTGTAGCTGATGTTTGGATTACTTTCGTGCAGATCAATAATTTCCCCTTTGTAGATATCGTTTCCGAAAAGCTGAAATTGAAGTTTTTGTTTTAGTTCAGGGTTTTCAAATGTTTCTGCTGTATGCTCTCTTGAGTGAATTCTTCTATTTTCTAAATTAAAGATTTTTTCAAATGAAAAATCAAGACTTTCACCTAAGGCTGTCTGATTTTCGAACACTTCTGTTGAGGCATTGAAATATTTGTATTTGAGTTTCGATTGTAACGCTTCCGTTCCAAATTCGGTTATTTGAATTCTTTCACCATTTATTTTAATTAAGTTGTATTCACCAATGCCTTTCAGATACGTGTGTAAAATATCTTTTTCGGCCAAATCCACCAAGTTGAACCCTAAAAGATGACCCAGTTCAGCCAATTGAATTTCGTTTCCTTTTGCTTTAATGATAGAACAAAATATCTCATCGATTTCATTAATATCAAAAGCCTGTCTATATCGAATGTCGCAAGATGTAGATTTAACCGTCCATTCAAACGGAAATGATGAGTATATGATCTTAGTGCTGTTCATTCTGTTCTACTGCTTTTTGTAATTTTTGTGCACTGATTATTTTTCCGTTTTGTTGAATAGTATTAAATACATTCTTGTAAATGTCTTTTCTGCAAAAATGCTGACTGTCTCCAACAATGATAAGCAATCGTCTCGCTCTTGACAAGGCCACATTTAATCGGTTAGGTGATTCTGCAAATCCTAGACTTTCCTGGGATGGATAACCCAGAACCGGGTGCAACTCAAAATCTGGCTGTTGTCCTGGAAAAGATGCTATCTTATTACTACGCACCATTGAAACAATCATAATGTTCCTTTCCATGCCTTGAAATCTATCAACAGTGCTCAGCCGAATTGGGAGTTCCTCATGTTTTTCCTTAAGCATTTTATTGATGGAGTGAATTTGTTTTCCGTAAAAACTAATAAGGCCGATTTGTTTCTCCTCCAGAGTTTGGTTTGAAAGCCATTCATCCAACTCCTTTTTTCCGTCAGAATTTTTAAGTGCTGTCAATATGTTATCAATTGCCTCAATTTCACCGAAATTAACTCGTGATGTTCCTTCTTTAATTTCCGGCGATGAGACGTCCACCCAAATGGTATGCGTATCGGGTGCTATTATATCTTTAAATTTTAAACCGTGATACCTTGAATCCCAATTATCAAAAGAACTGTGGTTTACTTCCTGTAATGGTAAGCCACAGTTTAAACCGCCGTCTTCTTTGTAAAATTGTGCGATAGCATCATTAATTGCCGGGTGCATTCGGTATTGTTCATTAAAGGTTCCTTTAATGCTTTCATCAATATTGGTAAACAACCTTTCAAATTGAGATGTTTCAAATTCTTTTTGGGAAAGCGTTTGGGCCAGTTCTTTTTCGCCTAATGAAACGAGTAAATCCTTGATCTCTTCACCGTCGATCATTGGTGACAACTGTCTGTGGTCACCTACGATAATAGATTTTTTACCGTACAACACAGGCAAAGCAAGTTCGGGAGGGGTTGCTTTACTGGCTTCGTCTATAATAATGGTATCAAAATCTATTTCTGTACTATTACAGTCTCTAAAATCGTTTCTTTCGTACTTTTCTTTATTAAATACATTGAGATATGACCGAAAGAATGACGTCCATTTGTTTTCTGAGTTTAGTTTTCCGATAGAACTACCTGTTGCACCAATGAGATTTACATATTCCAAGTATTTATCTGCAAATAATTTTTTAGTTTCACTGTCTAGATTCTGTAAATGTGTTTTCCATTTATTCAATGCGGAATTAATTTCTTCATCCTCGTGATTTTTAACTCTGTTCTCAATGTTGTTTACCCAATGAGAGACCGTATTGTTTTGCGCCCCATCAGTTTTCTCCCAATTTTTAATTGCTTCAAGCGAATAAAAATACCCCTCCGATTCTAAATTTTCAGTATTTCCGAAGCGAATTGGTTTCACCATATTGTTTTGGGTGTTTTTTAATCTGTCAATGGCATTATCAACTGCAAGGTTGGTTTCCGAGGTCAATAGGATTTTTGTTTTCTTTTTCTCGTTTTGAGCTATTCTGATGTGCTGCCAAATTATTTCAGCAATCGCAGTTGATTTTCCTGTTCCCGGAGGTCCCTGAATTAAGGCCAATTCTTCTGCATAAAGTGATTTGTAAATGGCCTGTCTTTGTGATTCATTTAATGATTTAGAAAAAAGATTGGTTTCGAAATCCTGCCATTCCGCACTTGTTTTATTTAGTAAATATTCAATGTTGTCAATGCTTTTTGCCTTGGATGAATCATACAGAAAAATTTTTGCGTTGTCGTTGGGTAATTTTGATTTTTCATCGTCAAGTTTTGAAACGGTATCTTCCAATCGCTTAATTTTATCCTTCTCACCTTTTAGGTCGGGAAAAATTGCCTTAATAGGCTCTTCCCGGATGTTTTCCACTACCTCTTGAAGCCTGTCTTCATCTATTATAAAATGCAAGTCTGGATAATCTACTTTTTGTAGTTTACCTAAATAGAATTTCTCTTTTGGTGTTCCGAAATAGAAATCCTGCCTTAAAAGTTTTGAAAGTTTATCTTCTTCCTGTTCAACTTTTAATTCAAAATTTTCTTCGCAAAGATATTTTTCCTGAAACGTACTATTTATTGTGTAACTGAAGTATTCCGAATCAACACAATCGTCCAGTTGATTCTGTAAACGGGCAAGAATCTCCGTTTTGTTTCCAGTAGTATAAAATTGGTGGAATATGAGTTTCTCTCCATTAGCAATAAGTTTTGTGTTCAGACGGGGAAATTGATTTTTCAAATCTGATTGTAATTTATGCAAGCCCGTTTCGAATCTGATGTTGAATTTGAATCTGTGATTTTCGCCTCTGTCGTAAATCTCAAAGAAAGAAAAGGACTTTATAAATGTCAACTTTTCGCGCAATTCATCTTCTGTAACAAAGTCAAATGAAATAGTACCATGTGCGAGACTGATCTGAAAATCATTTCCATGGATTTCAGTAAATAATCTGTTCCAAAAAACGTCTTCATTTCGGTCGAGTTCACCGATTCCGCGATCCAGTTGCCGCAGATCAAATGAATAATCCGTTACATATGAAAATTCGCAAGGATTATCGGGAAAATAGTTTCTGAAGAAACGTTTTAGACGGGCGACTTCAAAATTTAAGTCCGATTTCTCGGATTCAAAAAAGTGATTTTTATTAATAAAAAGGCTGTTATCCTTCGGTTGAGGAAGTGTTATTCCTTTTTTTTCTAATTCTGCTATTCTCCGTTTTAGTTTTTCGGCATTTTCAAATTTAAATTCCAAGGTCTTTCCCCGTTTCTGTAACCCAAAGTGCTTTTCAAATATGCCGAAAATGTCTTCATGCAGTTCGCCTTTTACCGTAAGCTTATTTCTTTCTTCGGATATTTCTAAATTTCCGTAATACGATGAAATGAGGAAAGAAATAGATGGTTTTATAGGATAAACAGCCCCAATTTTTTGAGCAAACTGAAGTCCGTTAATTCCTTTTGTTTTCTTCCATTCGTCTAAGGTTAACTTTATGAGACCGGAATTTTTAAACTCATAAGTTGTAGGTAAGTTTCCAACAATTTTTTTCAATTCCTCTTTGGCTACGCTATCTTTTGATAAAACATCTCCTTCTACAACAGGATTTTCGTTAAAGTCAATATAACATATTTCAGCAAGTTCTTTAAGCTTTACGAGGCTTTCTGTGGTGATATTTGAAGTGTTTTCAATGCTGGTTTTGATATATCCACTTTCAAAATCAAAGTCTTTAATTTTAAATATTTCTTCTACATTTTTTTTGAATACCTGCTTGAATATTTCCTGGTCGATAGACATGCGCAACTTCAACCCTTCCAGTTTAACAGATGTCGTAGTATCGATTCCAATTGGTTTAGATTTGTGCTCTAAAATTTTAGATTGTGCGGTGATGTATTTTTTCCAGACGTCCTTTTGGCTCATAAATATTAATTTTTCCGGGGTGCTGTAAATGACTGAAACTGTTTAAGTTTTCTTTGGAATGAAGCAGCATTGCAATTGTGTTCATTAGTGTTTTTATAATAGTTCTATGTCCAAAATCTAAATTTCAAGTCTTAACAGTTCCCAAAAAAGAAACATCAACCTAAAAAATTGAGGTTATAAATGGTTTTACAGAATTCACTAATATACAAACTGCAATCGGAAGAAAAAAAACGTAAAGGAGAAAGATGAAAATTAAGGTTTGGGATAATAAGACTTTGAATACTATTTCAGCTTGGGAGTGAGGCTCAGGACGTCAGGCAGTGGTTTTATAAAGTGGCTGATTGACTATAATTGCAAGTATGTTATTTGCTGTGACAGAACGGTGGTTACAGTAGATGCGGATATCACATAGAGGAAAATTTCTATTCGGGATTGCAGTTAAATACGCTATATTTAGAGTTGCAAATTAATGATGAATCGAAATCAATTACACCATACATGAGAAAAGAAAAAGGGGAAATCATATTTTCTGCATCTGATCTGGCCAATCATATCCACTGCAAGCATTTAACAAATCTTAATCATCACGCTGTAACAGGTGTACTGGAAAAATCATTTACCAGCAACAGGTCCTTAATTCTATTAAGGGAACGTGGTGAGGAATTTGAACAGGCGATTCTTTCAGAATATGAAAATGGTGGAAAAACTGTCTTCAAAGTAGATAAAGATCTTGCCGTTGCCTATAAACAAACGGTAGCCGCGATGAAATCTGGCTATGATTTTATTTACCAAGCGAGGCTGAGTACACAAAAATGGCAGGGATGGGCAGATTTTCTAAGAAAAGTTGAGGCTCCGAGTAATCTAGGTGATTGGTCTTACGAAGTTATTGACACTAAACTTTCAAGTAATACCAGAGCAGGAACTATTTTGCAGATTGCATTGTATTCAGAAATTATTGGGGAGATTCAGGGCAGACTGCCTGAGTATATGTATGTTAAGAATCCCGATGAAGAACTTGAATACAGAGTTAATGATTATATCTCCTATTTGAGATTAATAAAAAAGAGATTAAATGCCGCGACTCAGGTCCCACTTGAAACGTACCCTGAACCTTGCTCTCATTGTGATATTTGCGACTGGTGGGAACATTGCAACAAAATAAGAAGAAATGATGACCATCTGAGCTTCATTGCGGGGATGGGCAGTTCACAAATAAAAGAGGTGAAATCACAAGGTATTCATACCCTGGATGAAATGGCAGAAATGACACTTCCGATCCCTTTTAAACCAAAAAAGGGATTCAAGGAGACTTTCACCAAGCTTCGAGAACAGGCAAGGATTCAGAAGGAAAGCAGAATCATTCAACAACCTGTATATGAAATTTTAGAAAAAAAGCCTAATACTGGATTTTTTACTCTTCCAAAACCGAGCAAAGGAGATATTTATTTAGATTTTGAAGGAGATCCACTTGTGGAACCAACAGGATTAGAATATTTGTTCGGTTGGGTATTTCAAGATCAATATTTCCACATTTGGGTACATAATATGGAAGAAGAAAAGGATGCGTTGATACAATTTATTGATTTCGTTTTTGATAAAAAAGAACAATATCCTGATCTCCATATCTACCATTTCGCACCTTACGAAAGTGCTGCATTAAAAAGAATGATGGGGAAATATGCCGTTAAGGAAAATGAAATTGATATTCTCCTACGAACTCAAAAATTTGTCGATTTACACCGTATTTTAAAACAGAGCATTAGAGCAGGAATAGAAAGATATTCTTTGAAAGATCTTGAAGCATATCATGGTTTTGTGAGAGAAATAGATTTAAGAGTTGTTTCAGGAATTAAAGCTGATTTGGAGTTTCTACTTGAATCAAACAAAATAGAAGAAATTACTGCGGATATGACCAATACTGTCCGACAATACAACGAAGATGATTGCTTTTCTACAAAAAATTTGCATAATTGGTTGGAAGAAGAAAGACAAAAATTAGTCGAGATCGGTGAAGAAATTGAAAGACCAATTCCAAGTGAAGTAGAGGAACCTGAACATATTACTGCACACTTAGAAAGAATTAAACCTATTTATGATGCTCTTCTAGAAAATGTCCCAGTAGATTACACTGAACGAACAAAGGAACAGCAGGCAAGATATATTTTAGCTCATTTTCTTGATTGGTACCGTCGTGAAAAAAACTCCTTTTGGTGGGAATATTACCGACTGAAAGATTTAGAACTTGATGAACTACTTGATGAAAAGGCTGCTATTGGGGGTTTAACCTATACTGGAGAAAGAGTTCCGATCGACAGAAGTATTGGAGATACCTATATTTTTCCCCCACAAGAAATGGATTTAAAAGAAGGCGAGAAACTAAAAGATCCAGTAGCTGATAAATTGATTGAGGTTTATGAACTTGATGTAAAAAATAGCAGACTAAAACTCAAAAAAGGTAAGACACTTCAGGAAATACATCCTGAAAGATTAATCAAATATGAAAATTTTATTACAAAAGACAAAGAAGACAATATTATCACTTTTGCAGAATGGATTTTTGAAAATGGGTTCGACAGTCCATTAGATGACTATAGAGTTTCGAGAGACATCTTGTTAAATACTGATTCGAGGCTTATTGAAGATGTTATTGATACGGATGATTTAGTGGAAAAAAGCAAAAACTGGGCGTCTCAATTAAATCGTAGTTACTTACCTATACAAGGTCCACCCGGTGCCGGAAAAAGTTTTACAGCCAGTCACATGATTGTAAATCTCTTAAAAGAAGGGAAAAAGATAGGCATTACTGCATTGAGCCATAAGGTAATTATTAACCTTATGAATAAAGTAAAGGAAGTGGCTGATGAAGAACGTTTCCCAATTAAAGTTCTTTATAAAGGTTCTTCCAAAGATGAAACTATTTCTTTTTGGGACACACCAAAAAGTACAGGTGATGTTGTTGGAGCCCTCCCAAATTATCAAATCATTGCTGGAACTAGTTTTATGTGGTGCAAAGATGATTTTAAAGACACCCTTGATTACCTATTTATTGATGAAGCTGGGCAATATTCTCTTCTCGAAACTATTGTTGTTTCACATGCTGCTAAAAATGTAATTTTCCTTGGCGATCATCAGCAGCTGAAACAACCCATAAAAGGTGTTCATCCAGATGGAACCGATGTATCTGCATTAGAACATCTGCTTGAAGGGAAAAAGACCATCGCAGCAACCCGTGGTATCTTTTTGGAGACGACCTGGAGAATGCATCCTTCCATTTGTGCGTTTGATTCGGAAATGTTTTATGAGTCCAGATTAACGGCAAAAGATGGGTTGGAATATCAACAAATAGCTGGTAACACTATTTATAGTGGATCAGGTCTCATATACACATCAGTGGAGCACGAAGGCAACAGTAATAGTTCAGAGGAAGAAATAGACTGCATTGAGAAAATTGTTGAAGATTTAACTAAAGGCGATGTTTTCTATATCGATGCAAAAAAACAAAAACACCAAGTAGTGGCAAAAGATATAAAGATTATCACCCCATATAATAACAATGTTTTTGAGCTCCAGAATAGGTTGCCCAATTATGAAATAGGAACCGTAGACAAATTCCAAGGTCAGGAGTCGCCCATCATCATTTACAGTATGGCCAGTTCTACGCCAGAGGACGCGCCAAGGGGCATGGATTTTTTATATAGCCCAAACCGATTTAATGTCGCTGTTTCAAGAGCACGAGCACTGTTTGTTTTAGTAGGCAGCCCACGGCTTTTTGAACCCGAATGTCATTCGCCCAACCAGATGAAACTTGCAAATCCCTTTTGCAGATACCTGGAAGTAGCGACACAAATAAATTAAAAAAAAGGATTTATAATTTACAATATTACAGAACGGATTAAGAAGTTACGTTGAGCCATTTTGGTAATTATACATGTTATTATAACTTGGCACTCAAATTATTACTGCTACTAGTAAGCCTAAAGCAATTAAAACAGCCGCAATGATGATTTGTTCAATACTTATTTCGTTGTTTTCTTCAACAGGTATAAGTGGAAGAGGTACTTGCTTGGGCTTTACAGGCCTTGGCCTTCTTTTCGCAATAGTTTTGTTGGTTTGCCTTTTACTTATAACTGTGTCGAAACCCTGAAAAGATTCCCTGTTCTGTAACCAGGAAATCTTGCTTGGGATAATATTTTTGACGCCTGGTGTGCTATTTATAATTTTCAGACTAGCGGACTTAGGGTTTGCGATATTTTTCATTGGTATGATCCACATTCCTGAGCATTCAAAACATCTGTCGAGGGTAACCACTATTAGATAATCGGCAGTTTTGCCGACTAAATTATTTAATCTTCTGACTTCTGAAATCCGGCGATCACTTTCGTATACCCATCTTGTCTTGACCTCGAACGTCAATCCATTTGGATGTCGTGCATCTATGCCTTTTTCCGTTTGATTCTCACTAATTATTAAGTCTAATTTTTTACATGCATAAAATTCCCCTATATCACCAACGATTCTACGGCTTCGTATAATACCATTTTCCTGAAGGGCAGTGAACGACTTTGCAAAATCTGTAAGTGCTTTTTGGAATTTCAAAGGCATCTTAACTCTATCAATAGACTCAAATTTTGAAATATTTGATTTTGTAATTCTAAAAACAGATTCTGGGATTTCTGAAACAGGTATAACCAACATTTTCAGAAGATTATAGTGAATATCAAAATATACCAAAACAAGTTTGTCAAATAAATCAGGCTGTAAGTTTGAGATTGTATGACTAAAGCTGCTTGTGGAAACAACCTTTGATTTAATCTGATACCGTTCACCATTAGGTGCAATGCCATCTACTGCCTTATTTGATCGACCGGACTTGTGAAGTTTGAAATGTTGACAGGCTATGAATTCCCCGATTTCCCCGGTAAAACTATCCGTGGTAGTGATTCCCAGATCAAACAATGCATCATTCTTATCTGCAAAGTCTTTTAAGAGCTGAAATTGATTTTTAGTGTACAATTATTTTACCTTAAAATTTTATCACTTAAAATCTTCATCGGAGAGTCTGATCAAATCTAATTTGTTAGACGATTTATCGAATTTGTAAAGATACCACTCAAATGATTTCCTTTGCGTTTTTGTCATCCCATTGATGGCCAATGTGGTTTCATAATTTTGGATACCAGTTACTAATACTGTTCTAATTTTGGACTTTGAATTTTCAAGTTTAAGCAAGCCTGTATATCTTAAAACCTGTTCTACAGCAGATTTTCCCCCGCCAAAATTTTTTAATTCCAAAACTACCACTTCGCCTTCTTCTGTTATACCCCGAAAATCCAACCGGTCTTTTGAGCCATTCGGACTATATTGTCTCTCGACAGATTTAATATCGAGTTTTTTATAAAGTTTTTTAGTGTCAAAAAAATCTTCCAGTTGTTTTTCGGATGAGAATAAATCACCTAACTGCTTTACCGGATATGAAGAAATTCTCAGTATAGATTCAAATTTAAGATCCATTGAATACTCAGGTTGAGCAAATAAGCCACGTGATTTTAATTCGTCGTTTATCTTCATGATATTTTGGATACTTCTTTTACTATAACCAAAATTTTTGACAAGGGTTTTTACCTTGATCGACTTCGATCCGTTTTTGACAATCTCCTTATTTAGACTGTCGAAAAAGGATTCCAGTTTTTCCTGCTGTGTTTTTTTGATTGGCATGTTAAAATTTGTATCGACCGTCAGTTAAAAACTTATACTTAATCGAGTCTAGATTTTTATCCCTGTTCAATCTTGTTGCTTCATCAAGAATTTTTAAAACATTGCTGTATTCCAAATAATTGTAACCCATTTTACCTAGTTTTTTTCCTTTGGGTAGATATCCTTTTATTGAACAAATCTCATCTGTTATAGGCATAGGAGTGGAAAACAGTATAATATTTTCAGGTGTTGCCCTAATATTCCCGAAGTCGTAAACATTGTACTTTTCCTCGTCAGCACTCCTCACAAAACGACCGATGTCAGGAAAAGCATAGCATCCAACGATGAAATTTTTATTTTTATGATAATTGAAACTTTTTAAAAACACTATTCCAACATACTTGGATTCTTCTAAAGAAGGTAATGTATTAAACTGTGGAGTATATGCTATGTAAGTCCCGTTTTCCTCTAAAGGATACTTTCTATGTCCAAAGTTAAGATCCTCATGCATCCACCCATTTGCCTTCACATAATCAAAATTTGATTTTGCAATATCCGAGGGAGTTGCCTGGTCCTGCCAACTATTGCTATTCCAACTTATGGAAGCAAGAATACCTATGTTTTTTGCCATCTGTATAATTTTTTACATTTTAAATTAAGTAAAATGAAGATTATTAAATTAGAATTGCCCGTTATTACCCTTCCACAAACTGTAAATCAAAAGCCTGCTGAATCAGGAACATAATGTAGTCTAATTGATTCAGGTTATTAAAGCTCACTTCTACATCACCATTTCCCCAACGGCCAAGGTTTGCTACATCTTTACACCATCCCTCAGGATCAATGATTTCTGAAAACTCCATATTCAGAGATAATCGTAGTCGAGACTTTTGAGGTACTACATCAACAAAATTAGTTTGCGACTTAAAAGCAATATAGAGTTTCTTGTATTCTTCTTTAACAGAAGAGTCAATGTTTAGCACCCTTTTCTTCAGTGCTTCGTACAGAACCATCATATCTTCATTCAGATATTCGTACTGATCAATTGTATATGCCGCAATTTCTTTTACTTCCTTGGTCATATATTTTTCTAAGACTGTGTCTTCCAAATTAGGAGCAGACCACACTTCTTTTGCTTTTGTAGCTAATTCCCGTGCTCTTTTATTGATATTTTCTTCATTCCAAATATCGACGTTCTTCATGAAATTATTTAGACGCAACGGCGAGTCATCAAATCCGCCAACCATTTTTTTCTTGTCTCCAAAAGGTCTGTCACTCAATTCAGAATTATAACCAGTTAAAGTAAGATTTCCAATGGTATGCAAATAATTTGCTTGTATCTCTTTCCAATCGTCTCCTAACATATTCTGCCAGCTTATCGATAATTTTTCGTTCTGGGGCATAATATGTTCTATTGTATATTCGTCGGTATTTACGAATTCCTTTCTGTTATAGTTCTCGAGTTTGTTTAGTAAATAATTTCTTGACCTAAAACTGTACACGTCCTTATTCACAAATTCCTTCTCGAATTCGTTGTTAGTAGGAAATCTTTTATATCCCTCCATCAATTGAAAGGCAGCTTTGATGCTTTCCAAATAGTTCTCCACTTTAATTTCACGGTATAAAATAGCAAAGGTTTTATTCAGGCTGTTTGTGGGAATGCCACATATCGCCCTTCTGAACACATAGTTTTCAACTAATTTTAAAATCTCTGCAAAATCATCTCGACTAATAATACCCGAACTATAGTCATTGTAAACAGCCATAATAAATGGATAAGAAACATCTACTTTTAAACGCGATATATTAGAAAAAAGCTGGTTAAGTAATTTTTCCGGTTCCTTTCGTAGCACTATATTGACATAAAATTTAGAATATTTCGCAATATCTGCAACAACTTCTGTAATGGTAGCCGGTGATTTTGAACTTTGAACATAAGTTTTAAACTCTTCGTACACTTTCCCAATTTTTGGAATAGTACCCATCTTAAGAGATAAATAATCTCTTATAAACCAGTCGAAGCGAGATGCATAGTCGTTGCCATAACTCTGCTCCATTGGGTACCAGTATTTCTCGTACAATTCGGTTTGCAGATTTATTTCCTGGCCCATTAAGACATAGTTTCTTATGAGATCTGCCTGGGATAAATCTAAACCGGTAGAGTTCATGCTTTCGAAAATAAGCTGAGGATTATCTTTATCTTTCTCCAGTGCTACATCAACAATGAAAAGCCGCAACACACCATTGTAGACCTCCAGCACATTATGTTCATTTATTTTCGATCTGAAAAATTCGTAGTTTTCAAAAATTCTTTGAGACTTATTTTCTCCCAGTTCGATTCCTTTTACCAGGTTAATAAAGGTTTCCTTATCGCGTCTTGTTAGCAATAGTTTATAGCGAAGCTCATTTTCTTCTTCGGCATTTACCATATAATAATTCAGCAGCTTTGTTGCATTGGTGTCAATATCAACCGGATTTTCCTTAATGAATTTCGCCAATGCCAGAATAAGCAAAGACACCGTTGTTAATCTTTGCTGACCATCAATTACCAATAATTTAGGAACATCGGAAACGGTGTGTATGCTCTCCTGAAAATATACAACCGAACCTAAAAAATGGCCGTGCACATCATCTTCCTTGCTAATGCGCAAAATATCGTTAAATAACTGATTGCATTGGGACAGTTGCCAACTATAAGTTCTTTGGTAAATTGGAATTATAAACTGTTTAGGACCTTTGATGACGGACAGTAAATTTGCGGAAGTAGCTTTCATAAAATGTGTTTGATTTAGGGCGCTTGGTTATAAAAGTAAAATGTCTGGCATGTGTATACGTCTTATGCCATCGGTTTTATCATGCTTTCTATAAATGAAATTTCCTCTTCTGAAAGGTTATATTTTTTGTAAAGCTGCTGATCTATTTCTTCAATAATAGATTTGTTCCAATCTATATCCGATTTATTGCTAAAGTCTTGAACAGGAACATATTTCCAAACCTCCTTATTATTATCTTGTGTTGCCTTAAGAATACCTAGTAATGCGCGGACAAATTTTGTTTTAATATATTTTAAACAAGATTCGGCTTCATTACGTTCTAAAAAAGCACCTACACCTATGAACGATTGGGTATAGCCAACGTTAGGTTCAGCAAGAACGGGAGTTGACAAAGTCTCTCCAAATTTTCCTGTACCATTACTTTTAGGGATCAGAACTTTAAATCTCAACAGATTAATATGATCTTCAATGTATTTTGAATCAATATACTTATAATAGCGGTTGTTCTTTATTAAGCCCAGCACCTTAATATCATTCTGTGCGGTAATTTTATTTGTAAATATTTCTAGACTAGAAAATATCGAACTAGTTAATCTTTTCTCTTTGCCCGCGCTTCCAATTGTTTGTTTTAAAGCCGGTAAATTTTCAAATAATGTTTTTAAATCAAATTTATTCTGAGTATAGATAATCTCACTTAATGATTGTTCAAATGAGATTTCTTGAACTTTCAATAAAATATTATTTAATGTTTCATGTGAGGTGAACGTTCCAATTGGCTCAAATTCTCTCGTTGCATCTCTAAAAGTGACTGCAACACCACCTTTAATGTCCACATTTGGAAAGACGTCAGTACTTTTACTTTTATACCAAATCAACCTAAAATGCTTATCATTTAATATCTTCTCATTCCATTCTTTGGGTGTCTTACCAGCATTAAAAAGAAATCTGGCTGGTGTTATAAAAGACACTTTATCTGACATTTTAAATGCAATATCCATAAATAGATGATAAATCGGATTATCACTGGTGCCTTCTTTTGTTAATTGGTAGGGGGGATTTCCTACTATAGCGTCGAATTTCATACTGTCGTTATTATTAGATTTCCAGTAGGTTTTGCCCTGTTTTATCTGTTTGATAAATTTTTGAGGCTTGCTTTTTATTTGATTAATAAGGTCTTCAAAGTATCTGGTGTTTACTTTCGAGGTTCTAAAACCTACTAAAGTACGCTTCGTGATGCTTTTAGCCATTGGCGTTTTGCAAAGCACAAATATATTTTCAGCCACTACCTGATCCCAAATTTCCTGCTGTTGTTCGATTTCCGTGGTATCTTCTAATCCTAAGTCAAGTATTCTTGCCCTATACGTACTGTAAGCCATATACAAAGGATAAAGACCAGATTTTGAATTGATTTCGAGAATTTGTGTTTGTGAATTGAAGATGTTTGCTGTTACATCAGCATGAAGAACCGCCCTGGGAACATCAATCGTGTTTTCAAATTTCTCGTCGTAGAAGGTGTAACCACCCACGCAATCGCTCAAATGCATATTTACTACGCGCCAAGGGGTAAGTACCGTTTCTTTGTCAGGATTGCGGAACGTGTTAAATATTGCAGCGATACGACCGATACGCTCTTCGACTGTAAGGCCATCTGCGGCACGTGCCATTGCCCGAATTCTTTTACCTGCAGCGCGAAAGACATCGGGTTCATAGTACTTTTTGAATTTCTGAAATACTTTCTTAGAAACATCCTTAGGCATAAACTCAGCCCATGATTTATCGTCGATTAAATCAGAAAAATTATCAATATCAATCTGAGTATCTTCATTTGTAACGTCGGCACCATAGATAAGCAGCGGCATGCGGATGGAAATTCCTCTTAAAATTGAAACCGCACTGTCCCGGTTTTTCTTTTTCTCCAGTCTTTGCTGCAATAGTTGTTTTTCCTCTTCGGAGAGTTCTTTTTTCTGCTTCTGTTTCTTTTTTGCATCCTCGGACTGCTCGAATTGTTCGTCTGTAAATCCCTGATCATTGATATTGATATCCGCTGTTTTGGGCATTGCTTTGGTACTGCCAATTATCCCTTTCAGATCTTCAAAATCTTGCAGTTCTACATCGTCCATCTTCATCAGCTGATCATTGTTATACAGATAGCCGTCTTCAAAACCATTTCGCACAACACGCTCAACATACACTTTTTTAAGCTGTTCGAGCATCTTTTCAACGTTGTAGGTTTCCATCCTAGAGCCATCTACAGATATAATTGGACAGAAATTCAGGAACTCGCCCATTGCAGCACGATCCTCCGTAGATGTTTTTCCAGCTTTGGCGGAAATTTTAGCAGCTTCAGCAATTACTTTCAATGTGCGATCAGGAGCAAAATCGAAAACAAAACATTCTTCTTTTATTTTACCGTCTATTTTTGCAGGAGTCTGAACTCTGAATATTGTCTGCATATAATTAGCGGCAGAAGTATTGAACGACCCGGAAAGCATAAAGACAGCCGACCATGCGGGTACTGAAACCCCTGTTGTTAATCTGCCACAGGACAGGGTAATTGAGTATGTTTCGTGTGGTTTGTCTGTAATGGCTTTCTGTACTTTTTTAAGCGCATCGTTTTCCTTTTCTTCTTCGTCACCATCACCAGCAACATTTACAATTGCAAAATGACTGAAAACCGGGTGACTTTGCAACAATACACTTAAAGCTCTTGCCTCTTTCACACCAGGAACCATCCACAGCGAATGTCTGAAATTATCTCTGTACTCCTTCGTTGAGTATGGATAATTTGTGTCTTTATCGGCTTTACAAATAATATCCAGGAAAGATTTAACATCCTTTTCGTGTACAAAATCACTGTGTTCGTCAACTCTGAAAAATTCCCGGAAGTTAAATGCAACTTCCTCGTCAGCATATTTACTCAGGAGCTTCCCAAGGTGGAAGGTGAAAATATTCAATTTTGGTAGTGATGCATACGGGTTGGGATCACCGAAGTGGACTTCATCCCATTCTTTCTTGGCTTTCTGCTCCATCACGTAATCCCAGGTGTAGATCTCTTCCTCCTTATAATGATCTAAAAGATTGAAAGGGGTACCTGAAAGGTGAAGCACTTTCGTTTTTTCTTTTGCCAATTCGGTGAGAACATTTTGGCCGAGCTCGGTCTGTGTCCCTTCGTGAGCTTCATCGACAATAATAAAATCCCAATCTGTACCGAAAAGCTCATTATTTTTGTCGAAGCCCCCGCCGACCAAACTTGAACCTCTTAAATCCTGCATTGAAGCAAAATAGATATAATGCGCCTTGTCTTTTTTAAATTCTTTTTCGAGGGCAGCAAAACTTTTTCCTTTATTTTTTGAGCCGTAATTAAAATCGACTCTATCGTAGAAAATTTTACCAAAGTCTTCAAACCAGCCTGCATCAACAACCGGCCTGTGCGTTAAGATTAATGATTTTTCGAAATTAAAATCTTTCACAACCTGAAGTGCAGTTAAAGTTTTACCGAATCGCATTTTGGCAAACCATAACATTTCTTTGCCTTTCTTTAGCTGCTTTTTTGTCTTATCTATAGCTTGCTGCTGTTCAGGCCTAAAAACAATAGGGGTCTGGTCTTTAGAGATCTGACTTGTATGGAGTGCTTCTTTGCCATCTCGTACTGCTTTAATAGCATGAATAGTTGTTGATAGGTCTGTAATGTACCACTCATTAGCCTTGTTTTCAATATCGAATATCTTTTTCTTTATACCAGAATTTGTCAGAACGGTATGAACTTCGGTATCTGAAAAAGATTTTATAGTACCTTTTTCACTATAAACTGCCAGCTCCGTGTGAAGCAGTTCATATTTAACACCAGCAGTTTGAGTATAAGAATTAATTCTTTTTCGGGCTGCATCATTTAGTCCCTTACTATTAGGAGCAAGACCTATAATATTAAAATCGTCGGAAGTTGCTTCACCTATTTTTAAACAACCGGAATGTGCTTCGTCATTAATACGGAATACATAAATTAACTTTAGCTTAAGAGAGGAAACATATTTCATTAATTAGTTTTTTTGAATAAGTGAAGCAAATTTTATCTTACGGCCTTTTTTACCTGTTGATTTGTCCTTTACATACCAGTCCATAATCAAACTGTATATGCCATTATGGAGATTAATATTACCTGTTTTGCAGCCTGTGCAATGTTGTAAAGGAATATCATCATTTTTAAAAAGATTCCCGGTTCCCTCCTGAACTGCCATGCATGAGTTTGGGATTACGCCTTTAATACCATCCATTTGCCATGTATTCCAAGAGATTATATATGCGATAGACTTTATAGATTTTGTTAAAGGTTCTTTACCGAACTTTAAGGCATAGTTTTCAATAAAAGTCATCAGCATTGCTTCTCTAGCCAACAGTAAGCTGTCGCCCTGCCATTCATAAGCATAGGTTTTTTTGTAGGCATCCTGTGCAGCTTCCAGCCACTTACCGGATTCCTCAACGTTTTCACTTACGACCCGTAGCTTTCGATCTAATATCCCAATCCGCTTTTCGACAGGAATGTATTGCCCATTGGTCGTATCATATCTACTGGTAATGTAGGGAGCTTCGCCACAAGCTATTTCAAGCCTAGTGTCAAGAATATATTTGCGCCAATTTTTATTTTCGGGAAATGTGATTTTGTTTTTGTTCACCTGCCATGTGCGAGAACCGTCTTTCTTTACAATCTCTTTATTGAACACGTTCTTTTTACCGAACCAAGCAGCATCAATTAAGTTATTTTGCGCATTGCAAATCCATGAAGGTGTAAAGACTTCTGCCATACTTCTTGAACGTACCTGCTGGAGTTCTTTATCCTTTTTCACACGGGGCATAATTACAGAGCCGTTAACGCCAGAGATTAGGTCCTTTGTGATTTGTGCATGATAAGAATATTCAGCACCTAAATGTTCATAATTATCCGTCGCCCAATAAATATTTTGTTCGGTGGTATGATCACGAAGCAATTGCTCCAAAACGCCTTCGTACTTTTGGATTAATTCGTTTTCGAAAATGTCGATGTCGGGGAAATAAGTCAAACTTAACTTTTCTTGGTATTTATATTATTGCAATTTACAAAAAGTTTAATCTTTCAAAAGTACGAATTGCATTTGGAGGAAAAAAGAGGAAATCCATAAGGGAGTAAGGACGTAAGCAAACTTTTGCAAAAGAAAATATTTATTTTTTGGAGCTAAAATTTATCTATTAATCTTGTATAGTAGAACGCATCATAATGAAATGCCTGTTTTAGTTTGCATTTAAAAATGTCTTATTCATATATTTTTTTTCAAAAAAAAATAAAAAAAAGTTTTTTGACAAAAAGTGGTTACACCCCTTACACCCATAAAATAAAGAAAAACGGTGCATTTAGCACCGCTTTTAATTTTCAAATCTGTAAGGAATTTTTGCTAATTCTGAATTGTCTTTTAGTGACCTTTCTTTTTCTTTTGCTCTTCTATCTACTTCATCGATATCGAGGATGTTTAATGCATAAACATAACTTTTGTTTTTTGCCATTCGAATAAATCCATGCTTTTTTAAAGCTTTACCTAATTTATTGACTGTACCATCGGTGACATTTATGTTGGCAACAGTTGAAAGTCTTACTGCTATTTGCGAAGCATTTAAGAATGCATTGGCAGATTCTTTAGTAGCCGGCTCAAACCATGTTAATAACAATTCTTCTTCCGGACTCATTAGCTGGTACTGTTCGTTGTTCTCGTTGATTTGTTTGATTTCCTCCTGGTTGAACCAATGGCGGAAGCCGGATTGATAGAGCTTAAAAGCTTGGGCGTAGCATAAATTTATATCAATTTCATGTTGGTAATCGATGTGTTCCAATTCGAAGCAAAGAAAACGGAGTGAGCCTGTTGTATCGTTAAGGAATTGAGCTGTGTTAACTGATCCGGCAAAGCTGGCGCGTCGGGGCATATTTTCGTTGTTGTGACCATAAGCTTTTCTCATTCTGATATGGGTTTTTGTAATGAGTTCTTTTAGGGAACCAATTTCTGTTCTGTTAAGATTTTCTAATTCGTCCAGATTGATTAACATACATTCTGCTAAGTGAATAAGCGTGTCTTTGTTATTTGGATTTACGGTGCCGGAAAATATGTATTGTTTGAGTTCGGCAGGCATTAGCTTTTCAATCCAAGTGGTTTTTCCCAAACCTTGTTTTCCGGAAAATACAATAACAGTCTGATTGATTTGCTTTTCGTTGAGTACACAAGCCACCATCGCAACAAACCATTTTTTGAAACATTCTTTCCAAAGGTCCGGTTTTGTGGTAGTAATTGTCATTGCCAATTCTTCGATATAATCTCTTTCGCCTGTATATTCCACCAAATTTTCGAAATAGTCTTTGAAAGGATCGTAGGTTTCGCAGAAATCTGAGTGAAGCAAATTTCGGAGGGAATTAATGCTGCATCTTACTTTTGCTTTTTGAATTTCCCGAAGAATTGAGTTTTCTTTAAAGTCGGTGATGTATTTCCAAACTTTACCATTCACTCTGCGATATTCTAATTTTCCAAGTACTTCGTTGTATCGGAATTTGTATCTGTTGTTGAGGAAGTTTTCGAGTTTGTCGATTTGTGCGGGTTCTTCTTCATCGTCTAAAGTCATTGTTCCGGCTAGTGTTGCATTCACGGATGATTCGTCTGAATTTTTCTTTGCGCTCGCAGATTGCGCGTATTTTGCAGATTTTTTTTGTGGGGTGAAATTGTCGGTGGCGTACTCAGCGGTGTTGGAATAGGCGCTTTTTACTGCTGTCATTACTTCTTGACTATTGTAATCATAGTCTGCTAAAATATACCCTAATGCAAGGGTTTCAGGGATGCCTTTTCGGTTGAGATTGTTGGCCAATTGGAAAACGAAGTTATTCCGATTGCCTTCCACGAATGATTCCTTTTTTTCAGTAAAAGAAACGCAGTGTGCGTACAAAACATTGTAATCCGCTGGCGGATTACTAGGAGGTTTTGAGATTCCTTGGCGGCTTATTCCTACGTCGAGGGAGATTGCTTCGCTGTGCTCACCTGCTTTGCAGGAGATTCCTTCGCGTTGCTCGGAATGACAATGGCCGGCAGGTTCTGTGCTCGAAAAGACGGTGCTGGTTTCATTCACGAAAATTTCAGGATCGAAGGAAAAGAAACAAAGCTGGGTAATGTCTTTGCCTGATTTATCAATTTCAAGATTTAAAAGCTCTTCGAAATATTCTTGAAGTTTTAGAAAAGATTCTTTGTGTTGAGTTTTATCCGCATCAACTTTAACAAAGATTTTTAGGCCATTGCCCGAAGGGCTTGTAAATGCCGCAAAAACAAAAGGATTTTGTTTTAAAGTCTCTTTGGATTCAGCAAGTTTTTCCTTAGAAATTTTGTCTATATCCAGTACGACTAAAGCATTGTAGTTGGTAAGGAATTCCATTTTTCTGCCCCCTTTAAAAGTAGCAGAAGGAGTAAAAGCCGGAAGGGCTTTTTTTACTTTTTCAGCTGCTTCTTTTTTATCTTCAGCAAGGGATTTTCGTAAATAGGTTATCGCATTTCGATAAGTGCCATTTTTGATATCATCAAAAATTTTTACTATGTCTTTTTGTTCAACGACTTCGTTGAAGTTTTTGAATATGGTGGATTTCATTTTTTGAGATTTTAGAAGTTAGAGGTTAGAGGTTAGAAGGAGATTCTTCGCTTCGCTTAGAATGACAGATTCAAGGTTTAAATTTTCTGTTTATTCTTTTGTCTTGAAACAAAAGAATCAAAAGTTCAAGACTGGATTTCTTTGCTAAAATTTTAGAAGGGTTTCCTAAAATTTCCAGAACTCGCGCGATTGCAGCTGGTTTCTTCGGCTGAAGATTTTAGCGCGCTCAAACAGTGGAAATTTTTTAACGGAAACCCTTCAAAATTTTTTAACGCAAATAACTCCTAGGTCATTTTTTCAGTTCCGCTTTAACATTATCTCTTTGCGAAAGCTGCGTTTCGGTAATCCTGAATGAATTTTTCTACATCGGAAAGTTTGTAGTAAATTTTGTTTCGCACTTGGGAAAAAGAAATTTTCCCTTCGTCGCGCCAGGTTTGTGCGGTGCGCAAAGAAACATCCAACATTTCCAGAAACTGTTTGTTGTTTAAGTAGGTTTCCGTTCTTCGTGGGTTGGAGTTCATAAGACGATCTTGAATGTCGTCGATTTTAGCGATTAACTGATTGAACTGTTCTTTGGATAAGATAATTGCTTCCATAATAATACTGGGTTTAAGATTATGAAGCAAAGTTGTAATAAAGAAAAAAGTCCGATGAGTCCAATTTAGTCCGATTGGACTAAATTGTTTGTAACTTACTGAAATTCATAATTTTAAGTAATTAAACAAATGTTTAAAAATTGGACTAAAAGTTTACCTGCATATCAGCATTTGGATCTTTATCATTTCTGCCCGGGGAAAGGTATGTTTGCAGAGTATCTTTAGATAAAGCATTACCGTTCTCGTCCACAAAATTATCTGCAATAAATGCAACCATATCTTTGATTTTACCTTGAATGTATGGTTTTCCGGTAGGTTTTACGGAAGTCATCATCTGCTTAAATGCATTTGTCAGAATATTAATTGGACCATTTAGAACAATTTTTTCATTCTGTGAATTTGAATTATTTGGAGGTAGTTTTGATTCTTCGATTTCTTGCCGGAGTTTTGCCAATGTTTGAATTTTTCCGATGAGCTTTTCACATTCAATATCAAAGTCAGGAAGCTTTTGATTTTTCATGACGATATCCGCTGTTCTGTACTCGTAGATTTCGGATGTGAGAAAGTATATCTTTTCTTTAATATCCGGCAAATTATCAATCTCTAAACGTGTTTCTTTAAATGAAAAATATCGATCTTCACTTTCGGCATTGATGTATTTTTTTGTAGGTTTAACTTTTTCTGTTTTTGCAGCTTCATCAGAGAGTTTGTTCCGTTTGATTTCAATACAGGTATAAAATTTAACCAAACTGCTTTGGTTCCGGGTACCGGAAAACAATTCTTCATTGAGGGTTAAAAGCTTTTCAAATTTGTTGAGCCATTTGTTAGGATCATTGACCAAATTGCAATGATGAGCTATAAAAGCAGGTATTTGAGAATGCGTTATGGAAAAAGAACGAAAAAGCAGTTGCTGACAGTACTCTTCAACAGTTTGCCTGGGTGTTTTTTCAATATCGAATAGTGGGTTGAATTCATCCGTAACTTTTACTGACGAAAATTGCACGAAAGGTGCTGATTCTTTCATGAGATATCGTTCCATAACGAAAATAGATTTGATTTGAAAAGGTAATTACTAAAAAACGATCAGAGAAGCTGATATTTTAGATGATAAGCAAAAATAATTCTCCTACATTTCGGAATTACAGCGTTTTTATTGCTTTTTCATCATATGACGAAAATAATGAATAACAACGCAAAAGTCAATAAGAAGTTATTAACAATAATCTTTTTATTTTGCAAAATTTATAAATCTAATATTGCGACTACCGGAAAAGAAAATCACTTCAGAAAAAATCTGAAGTGATTGAGAATTTAAAAATGATATTTAGATTACATAAGCATCGACTGCTTTGTTCAGTTCATCGTTTACAATTTTAGCATAAATCTGAGTGGTTGAAATATTTCTGTGGTCAAGCAATTTGCTTACATATTCAATTCTCATCCCTTTATTCAAAGCCATTGTAGCAAAAGTATGACGGCTTAAGTGAAAGGTAAGGGAGAAAGGGAATTTTAGTTTTTTTCCTAATTCTCTCAGGTGCTGTCCACAAATTGTATTGCAGCTTCCCACGAGTGAGTTTCTTTTCTCTTCAGATAATAAATGAAAATCTGCATTTTTAATAGCCGGGAAGATGAAGTTTCCTTTTGATTTTCCTAGAGTTCTGTATTTTTCTATTATTTCTAGTGCAGTCTTACCAATTTTAAAAGCATGAATTCTGCCTGTTTTTTCAATTTCTTTTCTAATGATTTGCTCTTGCTCATTAAAATTATCCCAAGTTAGGGTTACTACATCAGAAAAACGAAGCCCACCAGCTGAAACCGAAAACATAAAAAGATCGCGGTATAATTCAGCTTTTGATTTCGTTGTAAATTTTGCTTCTCGAAGCTGATTAAATTGTGCCTCTGTTAGAAATTGTCTTTTGCTAGGTTCTACCTGAAGTTCTAAATTTTTGAAAGGGTATAAGGTTTCTTCAATGAGTCCTTCTTTCTGGGCATTCTTAAACATCATCGAAAGAACGATCATGCTTAGTTTTTGGGTGGTTTTATTATTGCCGAATTTTTGATTACGATAAAGCATATAATCTTGCAGTAAACCGACGGTGATGTCGTCAAACATAAGATTATCATCATTTACATATTCTTTAAATTTCTTCAGCTGACTGCGGTAGACATCATAGGTGTTAACAGAGTAATTGGATTTAAGTTTTTCTAGTTTTTCATCTGAATATTTAAAGAAGGGAAGACAATCTTTTCCTTTTACTGCTTCTTTTAGTCTCCTTGCACTTACTGTTTTATGCTTTCTTTCGGTATCTGCAATTGTACCAGCTGCATCAGCAATTTTCTTTGCAAGCATCGCATTAACACGAGTGCTATTTTTGAAGTTCTTTTTTAATTTGTGATTTTTTTCATCCCACTGACTAGGCAATGCTTTTACACCTGTTGAAATAAATTTCGACTGTCGATTTTGAATCAATCGGATATAAAGAGGGCAAAGGCCGTCTTTATCTTTCTGCTGTGTTCTAAAAACAAATTTAACTGATGGCATGATAAAAAAAGATTAAAGTTGTGAAACTAAAAAAGTATATTTGTGCAATACAATGCAAACAGCTGATATATAAGATATTCAAACGGGTGCAAAGTAAAACAAAGGTACAACATTTGGTTCAACAAATACGTTTTTTCTATGCTTTTTTTTACTTTTTGTTACATAGTTAAAAAACAGAAATCCTTATTTAATAGGCATTTAAGAGCAAAACGAGTGATAAGATTTTATAATTGGGATAGCACTCAAATATACGCATTGCACCAATATAAAATATATGCAGTTGCGCCAATCCTTTTTTAATTATTTATATAGTATTGATATTGAGTTTTTTAAATTTTAATAAAAAAGATTATACGCAATTAACGAATGGTTTTTATGTCTCTTTCTTTTGAAAAACCTATAACACATCTCAATTTCAAAACCGCTATTGCTCTAGTAGGTTTTCTCTGATTTTCTGTAGCAAATGTATGGCGTCAAGCTCTTCATAAAAAATGTATTTGGGAATCCGGAAAGCGGAGCTTCCCAAACCCACCACAAATAAATTTCGGGCTTTATCAATATTCATTTCTAACTGATTTCAAGGAATTGATTTCAGTTTTTTTCGTGCTTTTCCTCCATGGTTACATCTGCATAGAAAAGTCAGAAACCTCCCAAGATGCAAAGCAGTTCATTGAAATTTTACACTTCGTTCAGTCTTCTATTCTTCAAAAGAAAGAGGATTTAGAAAAAGTCAAAATTTCCTTCAATCTGCAAATCACAGGTTTTAATTAATGTTTAAGTACGGGAAAAACGAGCCTCCGCCGTACTCGGAGCAAACAGATGAATTACAATGTAGTAAACGAAATCAAATTAAGCTACTCAAGAAAAGGAAATGCAGAGAAAACGGTCGTCAATTCTTATGAAGTATCTGAAGTATTCAGAGCCCATTTTGACAGTGACCAAATGGATTATAAAGAACATTTCTATGCGCTGTATTTAGACCAAAAAAACAAAGTTTTAGGCATCAAAAAAATATCCGAATGCGGAATTTCTTCTACTATGGTAGATGTTAGAATTATTATGCAGGGTGCTTTATTGTGCAACGCCAGTGCTATTGTCGTTTGTCATAATCATCCATCAGGAAGTTTGGCGCCCTCGTCTGCAGATATTAAAATGACCCAAAAGATGGTGGAAGCCGCCAAGGTTTTAGATTTTAATTTACTCGATCATATTATACTGACCTCAGATTCATTTTTATCATTTCTTGATGAGGGGCTTTTATAAAACAGCCCTTTCAAAAAAATCAAAATCAATTTCAATTTAAAATCAAAAATATCATGCATTCAGTTAAAGAAAATACAACAGTTTCAACTCCTAAAACTCAAAAAAAATCTGATACTTTTATAGAAAGAATTTTAGAAAACCTTGACCAGGTTAATGCACATGATTGGGAAATGTACAGCGACTTAAGCGCTGTATATCCATCAAATTTATTTTCCGGGAACCGGTATCAGGGTTATAATATTTTAGCCTTGTATTTAGATACAATGATTAAGAAATTTTCATCAGCAAAATACGCAACTTTTAATAGCATTGTAAAAGCAGGTGGAAGATTAAAGAAAGGTTCAAAAGGTTGTTTAATTGAATTTTTCACCTACCTTTTTAAAGATAAGGAAACCGGTAAACCGTTAAAAAATGAAACGGTGGAAAAGATGAACGAGGAAGAAAAAAAGAAAATTGTCAAAGTTCCATGCGTACGAAATTACACGGTTTTTAATTCTGAACAGATTGAAAATTTAGATGAAATCAAAATCAATTTCCAGGAGAAGGAAGAACCAAACGCAGAAATTATGGAATTAGAAAATTCTGAAATTTTTATTTATAATATTATCAAAAACGGAAATTTAGTTTTACGCTATTCCGTGAATGAAATTGCTTATTATACTCCTGCATCTGATTTTGTAATGCTTCCGAAAAAGCAATATTTTATTTCAGGGTCCAAATATTACAGTACACTTTTTCATGAGATGCTGCACTGGACCGGTGGCTCGACCAGACTTGACAGAAATCTCAAAGGACATGATGACAAAGAAAGTTATTCTTTTGAAGAACTGATTGCTGAAATGGGTTCAATGTTGCTTTGTTTACAGTTCGGAATTTCGGATGAATTTATTAATAGTGTAAGGTATTTAAAAAGTTGGGCAGGCTCAAACAAGGAAGATAGAGCAAGTAAAATAAGAGGCGCATTTGTAGAATCAAAAAGAGGTAAGAAGTATCTTGAAAATTTACAGTAGCTTAAGAAATATTTAGCAGCTTAACTAGCCCTGATTTATAAAAATCGGGGTTTCTTTTTCGGCAAATTTTAGCTAAAATCCACCGAAAAAGAAACAAAAAAGCGGAATAATTTTATGAATTATTATCCCCTTATTAATAAATTTATGCCTAAATTTAAACGTATAGAAAGGAAAGCAAGAGGGAACGAGGCTTTTAGTGCCATCGTACTGAATATCAATTATATAAATTTAATTATTATTTATTTAATGTCAAAAAAAGTGTCATTAAAAAATATAAATAATTATAAATCAGATAAATAAAAATATTTTAATGGAAAAAAATGAGGGCAAAACAAAGAAAATAGTTGTTGGAGAGCTTACCCACATTAATCTGACAAATCTCAAGAAGATATATAAAATAACCTCGATGGACAGGCTCATTAATGAGCTTATCAATTACAAAAATAACGACAGTAAAAAATTTGGTTTCGATAATGATTCTCTGAAAAAAGACATGGTTGAATTTCGGGGAAAATTAGATTCGAGAATTGATGGAGTTTATAAAAGACTGGGAAAGTACAATGATTTGTATTTCGGAAAAATAATAGACTTAAATGACAAGATGGATGATCTTTTTTCTTTGCTAAAGAAAGCAAATGTTGGACAAGAAATTGAAGTAAAACAAAAAGATGAAGCTCCCGAAATTTCATCGAATCCGGCAGATGAAAAATTAAAAAATGATTTTGCAAGTTTATCAAAATCTCATACGATTTTAGAAAAGGAAAATGAAAAATTACAGCAAACCATCAACTTATTGCAGTCAAAATTTCAGGCTAATAAAAATCCTTTTTCGAGTAAGTTTGAGGCGAGTTTAAGCAAAGATGAATTTGATAATATTTTTGGCTAATGCATATTTCATTCACAAAACATGATCCGAGGATTTCTACGAGTTCAAAAGGTATTTTGGAATATCTTGATAAGGAAAATATTGGGAGAGAATCTGAGCTTGAAGATTTCCAGGAAAATGAAAATTTAGAAATTTCGTTCGATGACGAGCAATTCGGAAATCAAAATTTATTTTTCACGAATGCTGAAAATGGAGAGGAGAAATTTTTCACGAAAGATGTAGCTTCCGATAAAATTGACGGCAACTTAAGTAACCGCTCAAAAGAGAATGAAAGCAAATTTTTTATGCTTAATATTTCGCCTGGAAAAGACGAGATTGAACACCTGAATGAGGTCGTCAATCTTGAATTAAAATCAAAAGGAATTGGAGAAACAGAGACGGAGATTTTGAACCAAACTGAAGAGGGTAAAAAATATTTAGAACTCATTAAAAATGATTTAATGCACCAATCTCTTCGCGAATATACGAGAGATGTGATGAAAAATTATGCAGAAAATTTTGACAGAAATGTTTACACCAATCCGGAGAAATTACCCACTCAAAAAGAGGAAAAAGAAATCAATCAATTTGCAAAAAATGAATTAAAAAATCAGGGAATTTCTCCTGAAGATTCCAGATATGCCGAAAAGTACCAAGAGCTTCGGGAGGAGAAAGCGACAGAATTAGGTAAAGATTTATCAGTAAGAAAAATGAATGAGAATGATCTCGTGTGGTTTGCCAAAGTTGAAGAAAAGCGTACTTATAAAGGGAATGACAATTGGGTCATTGCCAATCGTAAAATTCAGAAACGGATTAGTGAGCTTGGTTATTCCACCCGAGAAGATGCAAAAAAAGAAATTGAAGATTTAAAGAAAAGTCTGTTTAAGGATCGGGTAACAGGAAAAGTTATCCGAGAAGGGATGCAGAAAGGAGGACAGCAGTACCATGTACACGTTATTGTTTCACGTTATGACAATTGTCCAAACAAACGGCATAGAAAATCTATTTCTCCGTTATCCAATCACCGAAGCGGTACTGTCGCCAATAAAAATATTGCAGTTGGCTTTAACCGCGATGAATTTTTCAAAAAATCAGAGCAGAGTTTTGACCAGAAATTTCAATTTCAGCGAACCCGTTCTTATGAAAAATTCAATCAGCAGAAGAAGGAGAGGAGGGCATCTTTAAGTATAAATGCGAAAAAAACAAAAGCAAAGTTGAAGTCAGTCGGAAAATCTGTCGCCGGTAATATGGCAGCACCTGTTAAACAGGAAGTCCTTAAAAATTCCGGAATACAGGAATTAAGCAAATTAAATCTGATGAATGGAGTGAGTAGAGAACTGGGTTTTAGAATTCCTTTGAGTATCCCAAAATCTCCGATGCAGATGGTGTATAAAATTACGAGATCTGCAGTAGGGAAGATTTTGGATGTAGGGAAGGGGTATTGAAAAGCGGTCTCAGTTATTTATTACATTTACCTGCAGTCTCTATTTTTTCATCTTACCACCAAATTTCCCCATTGCTGTCAAAACAGTCAGAACGAAACCGCCAACAGCGACAATAACTTCTCCTGTTTTAACCAAATTATCTCCCCAATTACGTTTAGTTTCATTTGTTTTTTTATCTCTTTCATCCCTAAAATTTTTCTTCTTTTTTAGTTCACCAGTAATATATACATCAGCATCAGTTTCATTTAAATTTTCTTCCTTAGCCACTTTTCTTAATAGTTCCCATTCTTCTGATGTTAATATTCCATCTTCCACACATTTTTTTACGGCATCTTTAAATCTTTCTGTCATTTTTTTAAATTAAATATTTTATAAGTAAGCGTATGCACCATCTTCTTTTACAAATGCTAATGCGACTTTGTCAGCATTAATTGAATATCCGTTTTTCATGAGTTCATTGTAAGTTGCTTTTACAAGGGAGTAAGTTCCTTGAGTTCCAGCATAAGTATTCCCAGAATCAGTTTTAATATTATTTCTATTTAGATGATTAGCTAGTTCAGGGCCTGACATAACTGTTCATGTATTCGCCAGATGATTTGCTAAATCTTTGATAAAAGTTTTTTTCGGACTCATATTTTAAAGTATTTCCAGATTTCACTTCGCTTTGAAGCTAAGGACGAAACGGAAGAGTTGGTTTTTAGTTAATTTTACGCCCTGTTATACTAAATTCGTGCAAGTTCTTTTATTAATTGAATTTCTATGCGATTTCAAATAACAACCAAATATACGCAATTACCTTAAAGCTGTTAATTTTATTTTAGGAAACTAAAAGTGATGGTCATATTTTGTCTGACTAAACTAAGAACTTTGTTATCAAGAAATAAACAATGAATGTTCTAAGTAGTAATAAATTCAAAATTCAATCAGCTTTTGTTAAGTCTTTATTTATTGATGATGAAAATAAATCGAGCTCTAGATTGAAGATTAATAAAAAACTATTTTTTGAAAAGCTCAATAGTTTTTTGCCATGCTTTGATTTGGAGCAAGACATATCTAATCTTAAAAAACCAGAAAGCCTTTCACTCTATCATAAGTCTCATCAATCTCCGTCAGAGCCGGATATTTTAATTGAAATTTCATTGTATGAAGAAACAATGAATGATGATAAAAAATATTTTTTAAAAATAAAATCTTACTAATGGTGAATTTATATTTGGACGATGTAAGAACATGTCCTGAAAATTATATTTTAGTTACCTCTTATGATGAATTTGTTGACTTTATTAAAAATAAGGAATTCCCGAATTTTATTTCTTTTGACCATGATCTGGGATTAGGAAAAACAGGTTATGACTGTGCTAAATTTTTGGTTGAGTATTGTTTGGAAAAGCAACTCAATCTTCCAGGATTTTTTGTTCATAGCCAAAATCCAGTTGGCAAATTGAATATAGAATCACTTCTTAAAAATTTTCAAAAATTTCAAGACCCAGAAAAATAATTTTAGGTGGTCATTTTTTGACTAACTTAAAAATTATCTTTGATTTAAAATTAAACTATGGCCAAGAGACAGGAGACGCTTTTAAGACTGACATATATTGTTAATTTTTTAAAATCAAAAAAAGATGGAGCAGATTATTTTGAAATAGCTAAACATTTGGAGGAACGAGCCTACAGAGAAGGTGAAGGGCAACTTCCATTTAGTGAAAAGACTTTTCAGCGTGACAGAAAAGTAATCGAAGAATTTTACAATGTTATTATTCAGTTTAAAAACTCAAATAAAAAATATCATATTGTTGATACTGATTCGGATGAAACTAATTCTACATTGTTAGATAGCATTATTCTTATCAACGCTTACAAGCAAATTGGCAATCGTCAAGATGTAATTATCTTTGAAAAAAGACAAGCTTCCGGACTCTATAATTTCGATGGATTTGTCCATGCCATTCATAATTTAAAAAAAATTTCTTTTGAATATGTTCGACATTGGGAAAAAACGGGAAACAGGAAAGTGGTTGAGCCATATGCTTTGAAAGAATTTAGAAATCGGTGGTATTTACTGGCTGTTGATACACAAAAATCTAATTTTGAATTAAGAATTTTTGGATTGGACCGAATCACTAATTTAGAAATACACCATTCTCAATTTCGCAAACAAGAATTCGATATTGAAAAGATGTTTGTGAATTCTTTTGGAATTGTTTCTACATTAGATTTTGAGGCAACGATTATTGAACTGTCTTTTGTAGCTGCTCAAAAAAAGTTTGTGAAATCACTTCCTATTCATCATTCTCAAAAAATATTGGTTGACGATGGAAGCGATTTTAAGATTCAGTTACAGTTAGCTCCTACCTATGATTTTTACCAGGAATTAGCTACGCACGCAGAAAGATTGATAAAAATTGAACCCCAAAAAGTAAGGGACGAATACGTCAGTTTTTTAAAGAAAGGAATAGAAAATTTATCATAAATAATAATCATGGAAAAAGGAATTAAAGAAGATGTTGAGAGAAAATCAAGTCTGAAAGATTTCAACTTTTTGAAACAATTACAGCAACTTATCGATTTTGATAAAGAAAAGAGCATTTTATCCGGAGAGAATTTCAATATTTTTTCCATCATGAGCATGGAATCCGACGAAGTTTTCACGCATTCTGCATTAATAACTGAACTCTTAGATCCGAAGGGAAGTCATGGAATGGGCAGTGATTTTTTAATAGCATTTTACAGGATTGTGCTTCAGAAAGAGTTTACATTAAAAATAGAGGAAGTAGTTTGCGTTAAAGAAGAGCATATTGGTTTTAGAAATGAGGATCAAACTTCTGGTGGTAGATTAGATATTGTCTTAAAAGATTTCCAACAGAATGGTTTTGTCATTGAAAATAAAATCTACGCTGGAGAGCAGGTAAATCAGCTTTTAAGGTATAAAAACAAATATCCAAATGCAAAGTTATTATATCTTACTTTATACGGAGAAAGCAGTAAGCAGGTGAGTTCAGATGGTGTAGAATATACTTCAATTTCGTATGAAAATGATATTAAATATTGGATTGAAGAGTGTACAAAATTGTCTTTCAACAAACCAATTATCAGGGAAACTTTGCAGCAATATTCAAACTTGATTAAAAAATTAACTCATCAAACATCAAATAAAGAAATGAAAGAAAAAGTAATTGAAATTATAAACGAAAATTTTGAAGCTTCACAAGAAATTTATAATAACTTTTTAGCAGCGTTAAGGCTTAAACAGTTAGAACTTTTAAATTTTACGTCTGAAAAATTTAATGAAGAAATGATTAAAAATTTGTGGGGTGATATTTCTTCGAACGTCAATAAAAAGAAGGATTTGGATGTGCTTGAGATTAATTTTAAAAATGAAGTTCATATTCAATTTCGAATAAAGAATTTAAAAGATCCTTTGTTTTTAATAGGTTTAACGAACAAAGAACTTGATAGTAAATATTCCAATGCTTTAAACACACAATTTGGTTTCAAAAATGTAGACTGGAGGACAGATGAGTGGGTATTATTTAAACATGATTGCCAAAATTTTGGACAAACCAACTTTAAGGATGATAGACAGGTTTTAGAATATGTTATAAAAATCATTCAGTGTTTCAATAGTTTGGAAAATAAATAATTATCAAATTAGCTCAAAAATGGATCTGAGAAAATATGCTCAATTATTTCTAATTGAGCATATTTTATTTTAATAGTTGATTATAAACAGTGTTTTTTCTAGTTTTTTAGCCTTCGTAATAGAATCCAAAGTTCCTCTAGATTTGCCATTCCAAAAAGCAAAGACAATATCAGAGTTTTCGATAATTTCTGTATTTCTGTGAAGAGCAGCAAGTCTACCGTTCTTCTTATAATCAGGTCGGTAAATGATTATTTCTACATCCAATTCTTGAGCATATTTTTCAGCTAAAGAATCCGCGCCTTTTGCTCCACCCGATACAATAGCATTAAGGAATGATTTGTTTTCGATGTAGTTGTTAAGAGTGTTTTTTAAAAGATTATAGTCGCTAAAATCACGACCGCCAACGATTGCAATGTTCATAATGTAAATTTTTCTGCAATCTAGGTCAGAGGTTGGTCAAAGGATGACCACTTAAATTACAGATAAAATTTTTTTAAAATAAATTTTCAGTAAAAATACATCAAAGATTAGAAACAGGTAAAACGATTGTAAATAAGGGCTTTACAATCGTTTTTTGATTTTTTGGTAACGAGGTAAAAAGCAGGAAAAAGAGACGAAAGGCAAAAGTAAGGTTACTAAAACGTTACTTTCAAGCATTAAACAATTACTATAAAATGCTGTATTTCAGCTTTCTGCATAGTTTCTCATATTGCTCCGTGGCTCACATAAGTTTGATTTTATCATTAAGAATTGTGAGTATGGAAACGACAAAAAAATCAACATTTAAGGTTCTTTTCTACCTTAAAAAGAATGCCCTCAAAAAAAAACGGAAAAGTTGCGGTTATGTGCAAGATTACCGTAAACGGTAAACAGTCTGCCTTAAGTACCAAGCTGGATATTTCCGCAGCAAATTGGGATTTGAAGTACGGCAGGGTTTTAGGTAAAATCCGCGAAGCCCAAACCCTGAATGCTAAACTTGACAAAATTTGTTTGGGTATTGAGGTCATATTTCTATTTGTTTGCTGTAATTAAAAATTAGAAAAATCTTTTTTATCTATATTTGAATAAAAGCTTATGAACCGACAATTTTTACGGATGTCTCTTTTGTTAAGAGTTATTTTAGAGCATGATGGTAAACTAAAAATTGAGGAAATTAAAGAAGAGGTATTGAAGAAATTTAAGCCTTACTCTGATGTACCCTCGTTAATGATAGATAAATATCCCACCAAAACGTTTAGTAATGATATTAAAGCTTTAAAGGATGCATGGAAAATAGAATTTAGTATAGATAACCATTATCGATATTCCGTAAAAACAGATTTTGATGGTATTTTTCAAAATGACCTGATCAATTCAGCTATTTTTCTTTCTTCTTTGAATTCAGATATGATGCTTCCGGGATATGTAATTCCAGAAACTAGAAAAAATACGGGTATTGAGCATTTCCATACAATTTCTGAAGCTGTTCAGAGTCAAAATAAGATTAAAATATCCTATTTTGATTACATTACGGAACAGGAAAAAGTAAGGGAAATCTGTCCCTATAAAATTAAACAGAAAGATTTTAAATGGTACGTTTTGGCAACTGATGATTCAGATGTTCCTTTCAAAAGTTATGCGTTGGAAAGAATTAAAAATATTGGAGTTTCTGGCGAATTCAGACTACAAGAAATAGATTTTGAAGAGCCTTATAAAGATGCCATAGGAATGTTTACCGATAGCGAAGCCGAAGAAATAATTGTAGAATATGACCATCGTGATGGGCATTATCTTAAAGTAAATCCCATTCATCATTCTCAATCAGTTGTATCTGAAACCGCTGACAGAATTCAGTTCCATTTTTTTGTAAAACCCAATAATGACTTGCTGATGGAGCTGCTGAAAAGAAGCTGGTCTTTGAAGGTGATAAAGCCGGAGATTTTAAAGGAGAGAATGATGGGGTTTTGGAGAGAAGCAATGGAGAGGAATAAATAAAAAGCCACAATTAGTGGCTTGTAACATTGTTGAGTTTTATTCTTTAATATTGTATTTTTGATGAACAATTTCTAATTTTTGATGTTTTGCTAAAAAAACTAATTCATTCCAAATATCCTCTCTTGATATTTTATTTTCGATAATTTGCTTTTTTGCATTCTCATTTAAGGCTTTATTTATTTTTTTTGCACTTGCTTTGTTAGGGTTTATTAAATTGCTTAAATAAAAAATATTTTTTAAACCTTCAGAATTTTTTTCAAAAAATGATTTGAATGTTGGATTATGATCTATTGTTGCAACACGAAATGCTTCTTTGGATAACACTAAATTTTCATAATTTATAATTTTCTCGCACTTATCTTTTATTGGTGTTAAAACTGTATATTTTTTCTTGTTAATTACAATTTTCAGTTCTTTCGTTTTATTATCTAATAAGAAACTATCAATATTTTGAAATACCTCTTTATCATTTTTATTATCATTTTTAAAATGAAAATTTATATTCATAATCTGATGATGTAATATTTCATTTGAGTAATTTCTTTCATAATTTTTAAATAAGTTCCAATATAGAGTTGGTAAAAAGTATATATTTTTATTTTTTAATTTTATTACTCTATCATGCGTTTTAAGCCTTGAGTGTAGCACAGAGTAAATTTCATACTTATAAATTTCTTTAAAATTTTTAACTTCCATTATTTTTAACTTTTCCCAAATCTACAAACTCTTCTGCAAATCCATCACATTTCCGTGAATCGTTCTTACGAAATATTCTCGTCTAAATAAACAGTCAAAAGGTGTCGGAATAACCTCGATTTCCAAAAACTTACAGTCTATATAATTTCTTTTAAAAATTATGAGATACTCTTCCATCTCAGGAAATTCAGTAATAGTTCTATTCCAAATTTTTTCGCAAAGTAAATTGATTTTAGAATCTGAATGATACGTCTCAAACTTTTCATCCTGACCAAAAATGATGCGCCCACCACCGGAATTAGCAAAGGCACAAATGCTTTCAAACAGATTTTCTATCGTTTGATCCAAACTGTAAGTAATAAAATCTATGTCTATAAAAGATTTTGATTTCAGTTTTTCAATCTCATTTTTTTCTTTTTCAAATTTTTCATAATCAATAATGAACTGATCTTCTTCAACAGAATTTTGCTTTAGAATTTTGTAGTAACTTTTTTCAGCTGATCTTCCTGCTTTTATTTTTTGTCTGTAATCATCGTTAATCGTATGGAAAGCTGCTATTAAGTACATTGTGGCTTTTTTGTCTGAAACACTAGATTGATTAAAATTTTCATTAATTCTCATAAAAATTTGAATTCCGGAATCAAAAGCTTTTTTATTTTTAATATAAACGCCCGACGGATTTTGATATCGCTTTCTATTAAGAAAGATTTCATTTTTGTGCATAAACTCTTTGGCAGCTTCTACATATTCAAACGCCTTTTTTCGGGCTGTAGAGAAATTTTCGTCGCTGAAATTTTGTTGGTGCAAAGTGGTAAGACCGGCAGAATTTGTTTTGTATTTACAGGTCACAATATAAGAGATAACAGGCATTTTTGTTTTCATAATAAAATATTTAAAGTATTTGGAGTAAATGTGTGATAAAATGGTCTTTGCAGTTTTCATTGCAGACAATCTCTTCAAAAGTGGTCTGTTCATTGGCTTTTTTCATCCCCGAAGAACTTCTGAAATATATATTTCCTGCTTTTGAATAAGTTATTTTTAATTCAGTATTAAAATCAAAGAAATAAACCCAATAAAGCTTGTTTTGAATCATCACTTTAGGAGTGTATTCGTATTTTAATTTACGGTAAACCGACTGAATGTGGAGCATAGCCTTTCTAGCTAATTTGCTATGTTCTTCCTCAATAAAAAGACTTACCATACATCTTCGGTTATAAATCGAAAGAAGTTTTCTCTCAAAGTCAAAAAATAAATTATTGGAAATTATTTCCTTTTCTCTAAAATTGTTTTCCGTAAGGAAAATTTCTCTAAACTGATGATGCTTTTCTTTTATGTTAAATTGAAAACTTGAATAAAGCTTTGGAAAAGTTAATCCTTTAAAATTGGAAATCAATCTGCTTATAATCGTCTCTTCTACAAATCTGTTAACAGGAATATCAGAATTTTTTAATTCAAAAATAGTTACCAAGTTATTTTTCTCATCAGCAATTTCAATTTTTATAATACCCAAAAGAAGAAAAGTCTGTTTTAAACTCATCTTTTTTTCAGTTTGTAATTCATTGGCTTTTCTGAATTCTTTTTCTGTGTAGTTATATTGGATTTTACATTCAGAAAGGTGTGCAAAATCAAGAACTTCATCATTTTCTGGAGTTTTTTGTAATTCTGAAACTTCAATCAGTTCAGATGATTCTTCATATTTAAAGTCTGAAACTGTGATTATTTTTTCTGAAACTAAGATTGAAATAATTTCAGTTAAATATTTTAGAGCAATATTTCTTGCGCTTAAAAAATCATCATCTTCAAACTCTTGGGTTGAACGATTTATTTTGGCTTCAATAAACTCGGGAATAAAAACCCGATACTTAAACTTTGTCATTTTTTTTGTTTTGAATTTTGTGTGATGCAAAGAAAAGAGTTGGCTACGCCGTAACTAAGCGGAGCTTAATTTTTATGAAAAAAAATTGAAAGTTTCTGTTTTTTTTGTTTTCAAAAAACGTTCTTTAAGGATTGATGTACGCTTTTCTTTATTTCTATTAAGGATTGATATACGTAGGGAATTAATCATTTTAAGTATTGATGTACGTAGAAAAACCTGTAAACCCTTTATTCATGGTGTATAACAAAGCCGATAAAGCATTTGACTAATAAAACAATTGTTTATATAAAACAATTGTTATAGTCGGCTAAAGCCTTACAAAGGTGTGAGCCTAAAGGCTCACGAGTTTTATTTTGACCTATCGGTCAAATATTTTTTATAGTCGGAAAAAACAACTTAATAAATTCCTTGAAAACAGAAAGAAAAAAGTTGCGCTAAAAAAGAAAAATATTTAATTCGTTATATCTAGTCAGGTCTGGTGCAGCTTTCCTTGTTACTGAATGATTTTAACGAACTATAAATAATAGTATTTTACTGTTTACCATAATATTCTATTTTTATTTCTTCTTAATTTTATATTATGAAAACATTTGATTCAATAAAATTAAAATTAGACAGTTTAGAAAATAATGCAGAGCGAATAAAATTTCTTAAATCAATACAGGAAAACCCCAATATTGGAAGACATGATTTAAGAAGAATTGTTTGTAATACGATGGAAGAAACAAATTTTATAGAATCTTACTATAAAGTTGAATTTGAGGATAATTTAAAAATCATAACTAAAAAAATAGCTTCATTTTTTAGAAAATTTTCATTTAAACCTTTTATTTTTTCCTAATTTCTCAATTATGAAATTCATAAATCATTTAAAAGATTGATTATCAGCTATAAATAAAAAATATAATGAGTGTATAATCGACATTATGTAAATCATTAATTTTTAGTTTTAAAAAACGGTGGTATTTTGAGATTTTACAATTTGGTATTTTAAAATCATATTTTTTTCAGTTAACTTTCTCAAAATCTCGTATCATTAAACAAAGTTTCATAAATTTACGAAGTATGAGTTTTATGTACAAAATTATGAAAATAGGATATGCCCGAGTTTCAACCAAAGATCAAAATTTAGATTTGCAAATTGAAGCTTTAGAAAAAGCCGGTTGTCAGAAAATTTATCAGGAGAAAATTTCGGGTGCAACAAAGAATCGCCCTGAGCTTGACAAGATGATTGAACAATTCCGGGAAGATGATGAATTGTATGTTTGGAGATTAGACCGGTTAGGGAGAAGTTTGAAAAATATTATTGATCTTGTCTTAAGTTTGAGTGATAAAGGAATTATCATAAAAGGTCTTGTAGATGGTGTAGATACTTCGACTATTAATGGCAGGCTATTTTTAAATTTAATGGCTTCTCTTGCTGAGTACGAAAGGGAGTTGATAAGAGAAAGAACCAATGCAGGATTGCAATCTGCAAGAGCAAGAGGAAGAACAGGAGGAAGGCCAAAAGGTTATACTGCGGAAACAATTTCTAAACTTTTACTTCTGCGCAATATATACAAAGATGTCACGAAACGTCCCGAAGATATTTATAAGCCTTTTGGATTGACTAGGGCTACCTTTTATCGGTATGCTAAAATTCTGGACAATTATAGTGATGAAGAAATTAAAAAAATGGGTATTAAAAAGTAAAAGTTCGCTAATCCTAAGATAGATTTGACCGAAACAAAACTGTATGAAACTAATAATGATATATGCTGAATGTATGGTGTGTTATAAATTTTTTAGAAAATAAAAATCAAAAAAAGATGTTGCCTCAAAAAAAATATAGTGTTTACTGGTGATAAAGTTGTGAGTATAAAATCAATCAAACGACCTATCAATCTCAAAAAAGAAGGTTCGCTCAGTCTAAAGTATACACCCGCATAATCATTACAAAATAACTTTTTTTTGGTTTAATTGTTGCTAACTAACGATATGAGAAAGATTTTTTTGGTCGAAGACGATCAGGCCATTCGAGAAATACTTGAGATAGTTCTATCTTCGGAAAATTACGAAGTTCAGTCTTTTTCGACTGCCCGAACTTTTAAACAAAGAAATTTATTAATAAATCCTGATCTCTATTTATTTGATGTAATGCTTCCTGACGGTTCAGGAATTGATCTCTGCAAGCAAATCAAAAATGATAAATACAATGACGGCGTTCCGGTAATTATAATGAGTGCTCATGCTCACTTACAAAATTTCAAAGAAATTTGTCAACCTGACGATTTTATTTCCAAACCTTTCGATATTGATCATTTACTTTTGAAGATTAGAGAAAGTATAATGAAGAACTAAGTTTCGATTTAATTTCCTTAAAAAAAATAAAATTTTCTTAATCACTTTATCCTTCCCATATTCAATGATTTTTGATCAAATTAATTCTTAAATTTGTAAAAATAATCTTTCAATGAGTGGTATCCTTAAAAGGAATAATGTTACAATTAATGGAAGTGGTAAAGACGTTATTTTCTTTGCTCACGGCTTTGGTTGTGACCAAAATATGTGGTGTTACGTTTCACCTGCATTTGAAGAAAAGTATACTACTGTACTTTTCGATCATGTAGGTGCCGGCAATTCAGATCTTAACTCATATTCTTTTAAAAAATATAGCCAACTTGAAGGTTATGCTGAAGATATTGTAGAAATTGCCAGAGAATTAAACATATCAAATGCAGTTTTTGTTGGGCATTCAGTTAGTGCGATAATGGGAATTATTGCAGCAAAAATGGCTCCTGATCTATTCGCAAAATTAGTATTGGTGGCACCATCACCATCTTATATTAATGATGAAAATTATGTTGGAGGTTTTAGCAGACCTGAAATTGATGAATTACTTGATTCCTTAAATGATAATCATTTAGGATGGTCGGCAACAATGGCTCCTGTAATTATGGGCAATTCTGACCGACAAGAACTTGGAAAAGAATTAACTAACAGTTTTTGTAAAACTGATCCTGATATCGCAAAACATTTTGCACGTACCACTTTTTTAACAGATAAGCGTGATATTTTAACAGATTCTGACCTTCCTGTTCTTATTCTCCAATGTAGGAATGATATTATTGCTCCGGTTGAAGTAGGGCATTTTATGCACACACAAATGAAAGGAAGTCAATTGGTTATAATGAACGCAACAGGACATTGTCCTAATCTAAGTGCACCCGAAGAAACCATTGAAATGATAAGAGTTTTTTTAAATGACTAATGACCCATTGAATAACCTATCAGAAGATTTTGATGACTTTTTCGAATCTTCATTATGTGGATTTGTAATATCTGATGGAAACGGAAATATTACTAGAGTCAATAAGTGTGCAGCCAACTGGCTCAACAGCAGCCCGAATCAGCTTAGAGGGAAACGTATTTCTGACTTACTTTCGGTAGGTGGGAAAATATATTTTGAAACGCATCTTTGGCCATTACTTCGCATTCAAGGTCACTTTGACGAAGTTTCAATTGAACTGACTGATACAGGAAATGGTAAGGTTCCTGTTTATATTAATGGATATGAAAGAAAAGACGAAAACAACAAGCCCCTTTTTTTACGGTTTACTATATTTCAGGCAACTCATAGACGGTTGTACGAGGAAAACCTTCAGATTTCTAAGAAATTAGCCGAAAAAAGACTAAATATTGAACAGAAGCAGGCCGTTCTTCGTGAGCAGTTCATTGCAGTACTTGGTCACGACCTTCGAAATCCTCTTGGAGGGATAATGAGCGCAGCTCAATTGCTGACAAGATCTGAATTGAGTGAAAGAGATAAAAAGTTGATGAATATAGTGCATTCCAGTTCGAAAAGAATGTATGAAATGATTAACAATATTATGGATTTAGCTCGTGGCAGGCTTGGCGGTGGTATTTCTATAACTCCGGTTACTGTTGATTTACAACAGCTGCTCATTGAGGTAAGCAATGAATTAAAAGTTTCCTGGCCTGAACGGGTTATTGAATCAAATTTTACTATAAATAATACGGTTAAATGTGATCCCGGTCGTATTTCGCAATTGATTTCTAATCTTTTGGCCAATGCAATAACCCATGGGTCATCTGATACTCCCATCATACTTAATGCCGAAACTAATCATAAGTTCTGGGAGATTTCTGTTATCAACAGAGGTCGGAAAATACCTGATGAAGCAATTGAAAATCTTTTTGATCCTTTCCAGCGTGAAGGCACTGAATCTAATGAAAATGGCTTAGGATTGGGACTATATATTTCTTCTGAAATAGCAAAAGCTCATAATGGTGATTTATCTGTAAGTTCGGATGAGAATAAAACTTGTTTTACATTTACTGTTAAAATCTAGGATGTATTTTATATGTTGAGAAAAAGTAATCTTCGCATAATTATCTAAGTTTAATATTAAAAAGAAGAAGAAGAAGGACTACTTGAATTTACTGGAATTTCCATAACGATAATGCTAACAATATTTTATTAATAATTATTACACGAAGTATAATTTAATCATTCGATAAAGACCATTTGAATATGACTTAAAACATAAATATGTGAAACTGATTTCATATGTTTTTTTCTTAATAGGAGCATTTTTTTTATCGAATATATTTAGCCTTGTATTTCCACAAGCTGATTAATAAACAAACATCTACGATAACGGCAAAGCCATTAGAAATAATAATCGGCCACTCATTTTTAAGGATTCCATACCAAACCCAAAATGAGAGACCTATAATCAAGATTATTAGCATTAAAGCAGATAAATCTTCGACATTATTTTCCTTCAGAACTTTGATCAATTGAGGCAGCATCGAAATTGATGTTAATATTCCTGCGATGGTTCCTAAAATATTTTCAGTCATTTTGATTCATTTTTTGACCCAGACAGATACTGTCCGGACACATGGATAGCCTTATGTAGATAGAAGAATAATTGAATAAGCAATCGGCTTGAACCAATTTTTACCTGATGATTCCAACACCTGAAATGGTTGCATGTCACGATTTATCAACAGGAGAAACTTAAAAGATCGGTTATCTGTCAAAGAAGCTATCCTTAAAAACGTTTTTGAGATCATAATCTTACTTCTTCTGAGGCTCTTAAGAAATTATAATGCAGAGGCACTTCAAAACAGGAGATTAAATCATTTCTCTGCATCATCTTTCCAAAACTCTCCCAGTATATAATACTCTGAATTAATTTCTGTTTTAGTAACTGATATATCTTATTAATGGCTATGACTTAGGTCAGATAAATATTTAGCTTTAATTTTAATTGCTGATCAAAACTAGAGCGATTGTTTAGAAATAAAAAAAACAACCATGTGGTTGCTTTTTTTGTATTTATTTATTTTCTGTGATCTTCTATTTTTCTTCGTCAGCAGCATCAAGGTTAATTTCAGAAATTGCCAGACCTGTTAATAACGAATCACAAGATTTTTCTTCATCCAATGTTTGTTGAAGAATTTTCATTGCCTCCTCTTCTTCCAAAAGTTGGCAGTAAGCAACTAAAGTTCCATATGAAGCAATCTCATAATGTTCAACTTTTTGTGCAGCTGCAATAATAGCTGCATCACGAACAGCACCAGCCTCAGTTTCCTCCATAATGCCTTCTCCTTCTTTGATTAAGCCTTCCATGGCATCACATTTTTCTGCTTTGGCTTTTTCATCCAAGATTCCAAAAACTTCTTCAAGACGGGTAATTTGTACATCAGTCTCAGATTTGTGATTATTGATTGCATCCTTTAATTTTGGAGAGGTAGCGTTTTTCTCCATCTTGACCAGTGCTTTAGATAAATGCTTTTCTGCCCAATAAAGATCTTTAAGACCATCTACTAAAAATTCTCTTAAATTTTCAGCGGCGTCACTTTTCGCTTTAATTTTTCCGTCTGTTGTACTTTTCTTTGTAGCTGTCCCTGATTTTACAGGAGTACGTGTAGTTGTTTTCGGTTCTGCGGACTTTGCCATAATAATATTAATTTGGTTTCAATTTTCATATCTAAAACTAAGCCAATTTGGATTAATAATTAATTCTTCTGTTTGGATAGCCTCTAGAAAAAATAATGAAGGTCTTAATATCAGTTTGGCAAAATGGCGGGTTTAGTGCTAATTTCAAGTTTAATTCTTCGTTTCAAATTTTATGCAAAATGGAAGTTTTGTTCTTTGATTTCTGCTACTTAGCCAAGCTGAAAACCGTTATAATTTATAATAATCTCAAAAAGCAATAGTGATAAATTAAATCAGGATCTTACGGTTTCTAATACAAAGTATATTTTGTCGTTCCATTTTTTTTATGGTTCTGATAGTTGTTTCAAGACATAATCCTGTAAGTGATGCCAGTTGCTGTCTGGTTACAGGAACCTCAAATGTGAAAGGCTTCACGTTATTATGATGCTGTTCTTTTTTCATTAGCTCGATAACTTCTTTTAATCTTTCTGCTGCATTGGGACTCGATATTTTCTGCATCAAAAGAAACTTATGATTAAGTCGTTCTGCAAGCGATTTACAAATATTTAGATAAATTTCAGGGTTTTTTGTCAAGTAATTGAGTATTATAGTCTTAGGAACTTTAATGGTGGTACAACGAGTCAAAGCAATCGCATTTATTGGATATGCCTTTTCTGTAAAAAGCATCGATTCACCCAAAGCGTCTTTACAGGTCAGGATATTTTGAATAAATTCTTTTCCATCACTATTGTAATTGCTCAGTTTTACCTCGCCAGTTATTATCTGATAATAAAACTGCGGGATGGAGTTTTCACGGAAAATATAATCGCCAGGATTATAATCTTCTTCTGTTGCTCCCATAGTGTGTAGAAGTTCTATTTGAATAGACATTTAATATTTTTATAGTTGGTGTAAGTGATATTATAAATTTCCTGATAGACACTACTGCAACACTTAACTACTACTGTGTAGTATGTTGCCGGATATTTAAGTTGATGACAACATCTTGGAGAAAAAATAAAGCCAGTAATAAAGATCATGTGTACAGTCCTCTTTCATTATATGTACTAGACAACTTCATAAGTAATGTTGCCATTGCTCTAAGTTAGATAGGAGACGATATGTGAAATCGATAACAATAAATATTCCATAATCTTACAAAACTGATTAAATTTATGTTTTGAATTATAGTTTAATTATTTGAGTATTTAACAATTTTAATAGTTTTGTGTTTATCTAGAGCCGTAATAATTTCAAGTATATAATCGACATTATGTTAAATTAGCACAGAGTAAGTCTCACAAAACGATGGCTTCTCTGGCTGAATATGAACGAGAGCTAATAAGAGAGAGAACTAACGCAGGATTGCAATCTGCAAGAGCAAGTGGTAGATTGGGAGGCAGGCCTAAGGGCTATAAAAAAGAAACAATTTCCAAATTGTTAGTTATGAGGTCTGTTTATAAAAATCCGACTTTGGCTCCGGAAGAAATTTATAAACCACTAGGCTTGACCAGAGCAACATTTTACAGATATGCTAAAATTCTTAACAATCATACGGATGAAGAAATAAAAGAAATGGGAATTAAAAAATAACTAATTTAAAATAGCTCCTTATATATGATGCATACTTACCGAGAAAGCAGATGTTAATAAAAATAATAAAAATAAATAAAAACGCATATCTTTGATCTAAATCACAGCTAGCTGCAGCTAGCTATAAAATTTATAAATATGCCAAATGCTATTAATGTAACTCCTAAAAAATGGAGTAATATAAAAATTTTATTTGATGATGGAATATATTCTGTCATCTTTGGAAAATTTGAAAATACCCCTGATAAAATGGGTAAAAGATGGAATGACAACTACCCTCGACAAGGTTCGAGTGCAACATGGTACGTAGAATATGACAAATTTGTACCATCTACGATTCAAGCATTAATTCAATATTATGAAGCTAATCAGAGCAGAACTTCATCGGAAGATCAATATTTGAACGACTGCAGACAAATAATGAGTAAGCTATGAAAAATAAGCAGTATTTTAATGCTGCTTATTTTTTTGGTAAACTCGGTATTTTATTATCAGGGTAATCTTTGGCTACAAAAATATTTAAGCCATCATACCCAGTATGTTACTTTTAAGTTTGGTGCATATCCAATTTCACGCATAAAAATTGCGTGAACTTCTTCATGTACTTTTTCAATATCAGATTCCCGGGCAACTATGCAGTCGTGAAGCGTAAATAAAGGTATTTTCCTTTTATGTTTGACATTTATTTCACGAGCTATAATCTTTAACATAAAATAAGACTCTATTTGAAATAAGAGATAAGATAATCTTTTATGTACATGTGTGGTCTTTACTCCTTTTACCTTCATACTTTTAAATGCTTTTACAAATTTGTGTATAGTTGGAAATTCTTCAGAAAATATTGCTTGTTCTTGTTGATACTGAGAATTTTTTGCAAAAAGCATTGAAAGAAGCTTTCCCTTACTGTATTTTCTTAAGTCTATAATATCTCCATCAAAAGCTTTCTCATTTCTATTTTCATAGTCGGTTGCAAAGCCAGGCATATTTAAAAACTTAAACATAAAGTGATCATATACTTTATCATTTAATACAAGCTCCTTGAAATCCGCAACCTCTTTGCTAGAAAGGGATACAGAAGATTTTACTAACATATAAAGGGATTGTATGGCTGGGTTATTGATCTGGGATTGTACTGGTTTAGTTGTAGAAAGAGATAAAGAAGCCGAATTTACCGTTAAATCGAGCAAATATGATAGAAAAAAAGGGATTGAAGCCGATAAATCTACTTCTGCTAAACTTTCGTTGTCATATTTTAAGTGCTTTCTACATATCTTAGGAAAAGTAGTTATAGCGGTATGTAATCTGCCGTCTGTATTAGGTTTATGATAAAATGGGAAATATCCGTTTTTAAAGTCTACTACTTTTAATACGTTTGAAAGATATTTTTTATAGTTTCCAGTACTCTTGTAATCAACATAGATGTCTATTAAAGCAGATTGATGGTCAAGCTCAAACAATTTCAAATCAAAATAACCCCGTAGAAAATCAATTTTTTTCCTAACCTGATTATGTATAGTAACTTTTGTATTTTTCTGTATTTTTTTTACAAGCGCCTTCTCCCTAATGCTTATTATTTTCATCTGACCATCTCCCCAGTAATATTTTGGCAATCGATAAGAATAGGACCGGCCGGCTTCATAATTCATTCGATGTAACATTGGTCCTTCACCGTGAAAGCTCTCGTATAGATAATCTAAATGCTGTTTTGATCTCCTGTACAATCTCTGCATCAAAGTAGAAGCCCTTGGAATAAAATAATTAATTATTGCATTAATATCAGTGTTTTCATTTGTATTTTTTTTGAAGGATTCTCTGATTAACTCTGCTAAAAAGTAGTAGCAATAATCTTTACTGAATGCAAAATCTGGAGAGAATTTGGATAGTCTCTGCTCTAGATTTAGTGATGTTGGTATTGCTATGTAGTATTCTTCCATAATTTTTTTATGAAAAATACTAATTTCTGAAAACTAAAAAAAAAGATTTTATTATTTTTAATATTACCAAATTGGTAATATTTTTGTATATTTGTTTATGAGAATTATAGCTGTCAAAACGTTAAAATCATATATCGAAAAATTTTCAAAGTCGGAACAGCCTTTGTTAGCTTGGTACGATGAATGTTTAGCAGCCGAATGGAACAATCCAAATGAATTGAAAGTTCAGTATGGTAATGCATCTATAATTAACAGTAAGAGAGTGGTTTTTAATATCCATGGTAACACTTATCGACTTATTGTAGATATTGAGTATCGACTAAAAGTAGTATTTATCGTTTGGTTTGGTACTCATACAGAATATGATAAAATTGACGCTGAAAAAATTGAATATGTTAAAACTGATTAAAACTGAAGAACAATACGAAAGCTATTTAGAGAGAATTTATACCTTAATGCAAACAGATTTACAAGTTGACTCTAAAGAATCTGATGAACTGGAAATTCTTTCAATTTTAGTTAAAGGCTATGAAGAAGTAAATTATCCAATTGATAAACCGAATCCAATAGAAGCTATTAAATTTCGTTTAGATCAAATGGGTAAGGGAGAAGCATTTTTAAGTAAGATTCTAGGTGCTTCAAGAAAATCTGAGATATTATCTGGCAAGAGAAAATTAAACCTACCGCAAATAAGGAAATTAAGTCATGAATTACATATTTCAGCAGATGTACTAGTACAAGAATATTAGATAACCATCAACTCTACTGTAATTAGTAGAGTTTTTTAATAATTATAAATAGTCTGTTGGCTCTGATGAAATACATAAAACAAGCTATATTAAAATGAATTTAGCAGAATATATATTCTACTACAGCAAATAGATGAGCCTTTGATCCATATGAGATCTAAACCACTGTAAAACATATATTTAATTTTAAAAAAATCGTTTTGGATACACCTAAATATTTTAATTTTCCGATAACTCTTCTTAAGGGATTTCTAACAGATAGTAAAGCTTGTCTAGACAATGTTTCCTACTATTCACTATATCAGCATTCTATTAGCTTAGACCTTGGTGGAGAACTCGATAAATTCAAGTCTAGTGCATCATTTTATGAGATAAATTTACTTGACACGGAACTGGCATTTAGAGAAGGGCGTCGTTTATATGAAAATTCCCATAACGCCCCAAAGTGCGGCTTGAACCTAGATGTTTTTTTGGAATACCGAGATAATGAAAAATCAGAGTTTGAAAAAGTGACTTTGTTAGGCTTTTTAGCGATTAAAAGCATTTTAGGCAAAAAGACATATAGTAAAGTTGATAATAAATATTGGCTATCTAGAATGAGCGGAGAGTCTAAATCCAAGGAAATATCAGACTTAGACCCTAAGATCCAAAAATATAGCAACGAATATCAAACAAAAAAAATTAAAACTGAACTAAAACATAACTGGAGTTTAAAGACTTATAGTAGATATACACGAGGCTTCTACGTAAGTTTTAAGCTAGATTTAGAAGCTCTAATTTTTGAAGCTGAGAAAAAGCGTAAGACAGTGAAAGAAAAGCAAAGCAAGTTGGAGGAGAAGGCAATATTAGAAAAAGTGTTATCCAGATTAAATAAAATGATTTAGTTTATATTTTTAATTGATTATTTTATTATAACGACCTATATAAATATATTTTAATTAGATATTATAGAAATATATTGAAATAAAATATTTTATTATGTAGATTGGAAAAATTGTCGTATCTTTGTATAACAAAGAAAAAAATTATGAATAAAAAACAATCATCAGACGGCTTGTCTAAAATTGCCTCAGAAACTTTAAAAAATGCTAATGCATCTGATATTTCAAAAAGTTTAGCGGGATCGGTATTATCACAGTCGCATACTAACAACCAGACGAGTGGAAATATGGAAAGTGTTGCGTCAAAAGTTTTACAAAGTAATAAGTACAGCGAATTAACAAAGTCATTAGCTGCTTCTGTTTTGTCTCAGTCTAATGGTAAAAAATAATTAAAATATTAAAATTTCAACTTGAAATACGAATACTTTGAGTTGATAAAAGACAGAAGTCCTAACCTCTGACCGATAGGACTTCTGTAAACACTAGATGTAAAGTGGTTTTGTTAGAATGCAAACCACTTTTTGTGATACAAAAGTACTATAATATTTCTTTTTCACAAATTCGATTTCATTCTCGGGAATAATAGCTCCGCAAGCTGTTAAAATTAAACTTCATGCAGATGGAGCAATACTGCTATATATGACATAGGAGGTGCCTCAGAATGTATAATCAAATTTATAAAATCAATGTTAGTAGAAATTCAGAAAACTCAGTTTGAAGATTTGTTGAATAAATTATCAACAAATTTAAGTATTACCAGAACTCAGCATGAAGCAGCAGTGCAAAGTTACAAAGCTGTAGGTAAGTATTTGTCGTCGGAATCTTCACCTCTTGCAGATTATGAACCTTATGTAAAACCACAAGGTTCTTTTATTATTGGAACAACAATTCAATCTATTGAAGAAGACGGAGACATTGACTTAGATGTTGTTTGTGAGTTCAAAAGGAAAAAGATTAATTGGACACAATATCACTTGAAAAAGGCTGTGGGAGATCATTTGAAGGCTCATGGAACCTATGCGAATTTGTTGGATAAAGAGGGAAGAAGGTGCTGGACCCTGAAATATCGTGAAGAGGGTTTGGCCAATCAAAGGTATCATATGGATATTCTGCCAGCAGTAGTTGCTAATGGATATTCATTACTTCTTGAAAGCGCCTTCAATAATTTGACAAATGAAAATTACCAAGAGCTTCAGATTAGTATTACCGACAAAGAAAAAAGCAATTATTTTGTATCAACATTTCCTGAAGAGTGGTTGCAAAGTAATCCGTATGGCTACGCAAAATGGTTTATGAAAAGGGCTCTGTTAGTCGGTAATCAGTTCAAAAATTTATATTCCTTAAATGAGTCGGTAAAACCAACTCCGGATTACCAAGAAGAAAGGTTGCCGTTACAGAGGGTTGTACAACTTCTCAAAAGGCACAGAGATGTTTATTTTTCTAAGGAGCAAAATGATGATATTAGAAAACAAAAACCGATCTCTTGTATTATCACAACCTTAGCGGCAAGAGCATATAGAGGTGAATCTAATTTACTCGATGCCATGTGGGGTATAATCAATGGTATGAGTGATGAAATAGAATTCAAATACATACCTGAGTACGGAAAAGAAGTAGAATGGATATCTAATCCTGTAAATATTGCGGAAAATTTTGCAGATAGATGGAATGATGATAATTCTTACCGTCGAGACAATTTTTATCGTTGGTTAGAGCAGTTAAAAATAGATCTCCGCGATGCTGAGAATAAAACAGGTTTACAGAATATTTCAGAATAACTATCTTCTTCATTTGGGAAAAGACCGGTGCAAGATGCGTTTAATCAACTTGGAAATGAAATGAGAATATTGACCGAAGAAAATAAAAATACTATCAGCAGATCACTTGGTATAATTGGAATGGCTACAAAAGAGGTTAATGATATTACTAAAGTTAAACCTCATGATTTTTATGGATTGGATTAAACCGAGAAAACTGTCAGTTATAGAACAATTTGTTTCTTTAAAAAGATTATATCATGCAGAAGACTCAAAACTAGGAGCAAAAAGTTTTATATGGATAGGTTATTTGAAATCATCACCATTAGGAAATTCTTATAAAATAAAAATTATATTCGACAAAGATAATGGGCCTGATGTATTTGTAATTGATCCTGTCAAATTGCCTCTTGCTGAAGGAAAAACAAAATTAGAGCATGTTTATGATCAGCAGAAGCAAAGGCTTTGTCTTTACTATTTTGATGATAGAGGATGGAATAAAACGAAGTTGTTATCAAACACTATAATTCCATGGACCATAGAATGGTTATATCATTATGAAATTTGGTTAATAACAGGTGAGTGGCTTGGTGGGGGGAAACATCCAATCAAGAAAAAGTAAAGTTTAATTTGCAGAAGAAAAAGGTTAATTCAAATAATTATTTATAAAATATGAGTACAACATCTATCAATGCTAAAAATAAATATATGCTTTGGGCAATCTCTGGTGGGCGGTGCCAATATAGAGGATGTAATGAAATATTGCATACGGACATTTTAACAAAAAGAAACTTTAATAAATCTTATATAGCCCATATAGTAGCCGATGTGCCAGGAGGTCCAAGAGGTTGTGCTACAAGATCACCACTATTAGCAGATGATATCAAAAATTTAATGTTGTTATGCGATGCGCACCATAGGTTAATTGATAAGGATGATGTCAATGGTAATCCAGAAAGTTTACTTTTAGAAATGAAAGCAGAACATGAAAATCGTATTGCAAATGCCTGCAATATATCACCGGATAAGCAAAGCCATATTGTTACATTAAATTCAAATATTGGAACTCATACGCCCAATATCCATTATAGCATCATTAGTCAATCCCTATTGCCAGATTATTATCCAGCAGTTGCTTCTAATATAGATCTGGGTACCGTAAATACATTAAATAAAGATTGCGATACCAACTTTTGGAATATTGAGGAAGCAAATCTTCAGCAGAGATTTGATCGATTATTATTTCCCTTATTAAATAGCGGTGAAATAAAACACATATCTTTATTTGGTTTTGGTCCGATACCTATATTAATAAAATTAGGCACCCTATTAAATGATATTACTTCTGTAGACGTTCGTCAGAAACGAAGAAGTCCGGATACATGGAATTTTGATGATGATATAGAAACAATTTACAATTTTCCACCGACATCCAATGTAAAAAGGCAGGTTGCACTAAAAATAGAGCTTAGTGATAATATTGCTGATGAAAGAATTACCAGTATATTAAGTGATGATGTTTCAATATATAGTTTAAACATAGACCACCCAAACAATGATTTTGTAAAATCTAGAAAACAAATTATTGACTTTGGTAACAAGATGAAAGAAGCTTTTAGAGAAATAAAAAGAACTCATGGGCAAGATACCGTTTTAAATATATTTCCAGCTATGCCAATTTCATTAGCTGTGCAATTAGGAAGAGTTTGGATGCCTAAAGCAGATTTATCGATGAAAATATTTGATCAAAATTTAGCATTAGGAGGCTTTGTTGAAGCTCTTGAAATCAAACATTGTTAAAATATAACGACATTTTATATTAAAACTTAAATAATAATTATGACAACAACATATCATACAAATGGTAGAGTAAAATGGTCTTTAGGCACAGCTTATCATGACAATGGAAGAACAGCATTTTCATTGGGTACAGCTTATCATGATAATGGAAGAACAGCATTTTCATTAGGCACAGCTTATCATGACAATGGAAGAACAGCATTTTCATTAGGTACTGCTTATCACGATAATGGAAGAACAGCATTTTCATTAGGTACTGCTTATCACGATAATGGAAGAACAGCATTTTCATTAGGAACTTTCTACGATGAATATGGAAGGGTAGTAAATAATAAAAGCTTTAGCATTGCATTAGGAAAAGGTATTCAAATGCAAATTATTCCAACTATAAAAATTACAGTTTATGGGAGAAAAATTAATTAAAATAAAGTAGAAATGTTATATATGATGTATTTTCTTAGAGTGATAATAAGTCTCAAAAAACGATGGTCTACCTCAAAATAAAAAGTATCTAAACTTAGTTTTATATCGTATTTGCCTCGTATAAATAGTTTATCATCTATAAAAGTGTTATTGGTACGATAGTATTTATAGAATTCAAGATTATTATCAAAAAACTTTTTGAGCCTATTTAATTCTTCATTAAGAAATTTCTTAATTTGTTTTGCTCCATAAGGTTTTTTGGTTTCTATTTTATAAATGGTGTTATAAAAAATGAGCTTTGAAACAATCGCAGGTTTCTGATGTTTGAAAAAATGAATTTCTTCGGCTATATTCTTAAATCCTTTTTTTAGGACATACTCTTTTAAATCAGACAGATTTTGAACGATTAGTTTTATAATGGTTTCTATCTTTTGTATAGAGCAATCGGCATCACTCTCTAATTCCAGGATTGTTGTTTCCAATTTGTGGATCGATTTATTGAAATAATTTTCCATTCAGTTTCTGTTAAATTTTGATGAGAGATACACATACAAAAAGAGTATTTAATTTAACAATGCTAAAGCGTTTATTTCGAAGCCTATCCAAATAGCAACTTTATTCCGATGATTTGTTCGTCCCTCTTTAGCCTGTTTAGGTTCGTTTCATAAATTTGTTTGAATTTCAAAATAATTTATATTGCCCTTTCAGATTTTACGACAAAGCACATTTAAAAACGGTATCCGACTGGATTAACTGAATTTTAACCTAGGAAGAAAAATTTACTTTCCTTCCTAGGTGTGGTAATCATATGAGAAGTATGAGGGAACTCAATTTTTCAATGTTACTTTTATATAACAGGTATTAATTGAGTTTTCAGTCCGCAGTTTTCTGTTAATTCATAGAACAAGAAAATAATTTATCTTCCGTTATTCATTTGAGTACCCTGATTGGATTCTTCCTGTTTCTGATCATCATTTTTAATACCTCTTTCTTTGCGGGTCTTATTTTTGGAATCTGTCTTACCAAAATTGTAACTAAAGGTTAGCCCAAAAGAACGGAACGGGAGCTTCATATTGCTTTTTTGTGTATAGTCTGGTGTTAACACTTCCGTTTTAAAATGTTTGTTTTCAGTAAAAGGATCCGTTATATTCAATCCTATACTGGCTTTTTTATCCATAATTTCTTTTTTCAGGCCAATGGTCCACATACTGAACGAAGGTGAGGTTCCTTGGAAAGTACGCCTTGGGGAATTTACCATTAGAAACGTTTCTGCAGTAAATCCATCTCCTATTTTATAACTACCATTTATAAACGCTCGGTACATAAAATGGATTTTATCGGTTTCGGTGCTGATTCCGGTGTTAAACGGATTGCCTTTTGCTTCATAAGTAAACAAGCTGATATTACTTCTCAATGTTAAGTTTTTTATAGGTGAAAAAGAGAAAAACAGATTAGTTCCGAACGATTCACTCGTTCCGATATTGTCAAATGTGGTTAACGAAATATTTTGCCCTGGAGTTGTTGTATTGTCTATTTCGTTTACGCTTTCAATAACATCATTTGTTTTGCGGTAAAAAACAGCTACGTTGATCATCGAACGTTTTATAAAAGTAGAATAGCCTAGCTCAATATTATGTGAGAGTTCGGGTTTTAACTCCGGATTTCCCTGTTGCTGAACAATAGGATCGGCTGTATTTCTAAAAGGGTTTAAAAAAGACAAGCTTGGTCTTTGAATGCGTTGGTTGTAACTTAATTTTAAACTTGATGATTTGCCTAATTTTCTCGACACAACAGCACTTGGTAATACATTAGTATAATTATTACTAAAGGCATTGATGTCACCTACCGATTCTCCATCTAACTGGGTATGTTCTATCCGTATTCCGGCTTTCACTTGATAATGTTTGGCAAAATCAAAACCATAGGTCATATAACCTGCTACCACATCCTGGCTATAATCAAACTCATAAGAGCGATTATCAACCAGTTGGTATTCTCCATTGAAATCCTCTTTTAATAAAGACTTGCTGGTAATATCCCTCAAAATGCTTTTTGCACCTAACTCGAGAGTCGTTTTGCCAATTGGCTGTACATAATCTACCTGAAAAGTTAACTCGTCATTTTTACTCCTATTTTCTCCCTTTTCATTCAGGCGTGTACCTTGTTCAAAAAGAGTCAGATAATCTGTATTGTTATTATTTCTCGAATATTGACCTGAAAGCGTTAATTCTTGTTTAGGTTTTGCAAATTTCCGAGTATAATCTGCTGACCAATCAAAACCATTAAACGCAGATTCTTGATCGCGGTTTGATAGTAAAGTAGAAACTGTATTGTTTGGTGAGAAATATTGTGAAGTAGTATTTCCATCCATATTCATTCCAAATGTATTAGCAGAAATAGTTGTTGTAAACAGGTCTTTGTCTGTTAGATCATAATCTATTCCCAAAGATCCACGTAGTCCGGTACGAGTGGTTCTGTTTTCTCCCAGCTGTTTCAAAGTCGGTTCTCCAGAAGCTGTGTATTGTTCAAACTCATTGGTAATTGTTTGAGGCCACATTAAATTTCCTCCTAAATTAGCGACTATGCCAATTTTCCCTTTTTTCACGTTTAAGCTTGCATTCCCATTATTATGTCTGGTGCCGATTCCTCCCGAAACAGAGCCGTTTACACCAGGGATATCTTTCTTTTTAGTGATGATATTGATAATGCCAGAGGTGCCTTCGGCGTCATATTTTGCAGAGGGGCTCGTAATGACCTCTACACTTTTTATCTGATCTGCCGGAATCATTCTTAGTGCATCACCCATATTATTAGCCATCATACCAGATGGCTTTCCGTTGATCAAGATTCTGACATTTTGATCTCCACGCATCGAAACATTACCATCTATATCCACTGAAAGCATGGGGACTTTACGTAAAACATCTGTCGCATTGCCACCTGCAGAAGTTACGTCACGCTCAGCATTGAAAACCAATCGGTCAATTTTGTTTTCGATTATAGGTCGTTCGCCAGTAATTACAATCTCATCAAGCACGTTTGTGTTGATGCTCATCAATATTGTTCCCAAATTGTTGTCACCAGGCTTTAATGTGTAGTTTGAAAACACTTTTGGAATGTACCCTATAAAACCAATTGTAATATTGTATGTCCCCGGTTCTAAGTTTTCCAAAGAAAATTTTCCTTTCTCATCAGCAATAGTACCGGTTAATTTTTTAGCATCAGTAATCGGATGTACGGAAATGGTGGAATAATAAATTCCTTCTTTACTTATTGAATCTACCACGGTTCCTTTTATTATAGCTTTAGGGCTTTGAGCCCATACACTATGAGTAAGAGTTGTAAATAAAATTAGTGTAATAAATTGTTTTAATTTCATATAGATCTATATTTCGTTTTGCAAACTAAGCCTTTAGGGCATATTGTTTTTTTATGCCACAAACTTCCGAAAGCCTGTGTTCGCTCACAAAAATTATAGACGAAGGAGCCACTTTTGATCGTGAACTAGTATTATACTGCCTTATATAATTTGAGTAGATGAAAAAAAGAGAGGTATCATCCAAAAAAAGGATAATCTGTAAGAACAAAACATTGAAAACTACATTTTTTTCTAACAATTCTGAGTGAAAAATAAATTATTGAGGTAAGTCTGAAACCGACAAATACCTGGCAGTAAATTGATTAATTTCTTTGATTTTTATCTTTAATATAGACTTTGGTTACTTAATCCATAGATCCACAAATTGGTCATATTTATCTTTATAGGTAGCACCTACTGGGATTATTTTATCCCCGATTTTAACGCTGTTTTTTAAAAGTGCATCCACACGGGCAAAAGAAATAATATAGGAACGATGAATTCGGAGAAATCCACTTTTGGTGAGTTTCTCTTCCAACTTTTTTAAGCTCATCAACGAAAGCATAGGTTTAGCACCATTGACCAGATGAATTCTGATATAATCCTTGAGTCCCTCAATATATAAAATACTATTGATTTCCAATCGAATAACCTGTGAATCAACCTTTATAAATATAAATTGTTGGTTATCATATGATACAATATCAGCAGACTCGTTTCCTTGTTCGATTCGTTTTCTTACTTTTGAAATTGAAGTTATAAAATCTTCATAATCAAACGGTTTAAGTACGTAGTCAATAGCATCCACGCGATATCCTTCTAATGCAAATTCACTATAAGCTGTCGTAAAGATGATAAACGGTTTATGCTTACTGGCATCTGCTGCCAAAACCCTTGCAAG
>NZ_JAJNAY010000001.1:587500-590000 GCF_021010565.1 Chryseobacterium turcicum | reverse complement strand
CGTACCTGAAGTACTTAACCTCGCTAGTAACATTAACTCGTAGGCTCATTATGCAAAAGGCACGCCGTCACCCAACTTGTGGGCTCCGACCGCTTGTAGGCGTACGGTTTCAGGTTCTATTTCACCCTTCTATTCGAAGTGCTTTTCACCTTTCCTTCACAGTACTTGTTCACTATCGGTCTTTCAGGAGTATTTAGCCTTGGAGGATGGTCCCCCCATATTCAAACAGGATTTCACGTGTCCCGCCCTACTCATTTATCACTTAAATATGCCTTTCATATACGGGGCTATCACCCTCTATGGCTGTTCTTTCCAGAACATTCTATTAAACATATAAAAGCTTTTGGGCTAATCCGCGTTCGCTCGCCACTACTTACGGAATCTCTTCGATTTCTTTTCCTCAGGGTACTTAGATGTTTCAGTTCTCCTGGTTTGCTCTCCTTGCGGAGTGACTGGTCTTCAACCAGACGGGTTGCCCCATTCGGACATCTGCGGATCAATTCGTGTGTGCCAATCCCCGCAGCTTTTCGCAGCTTACCACGTCCTTCGTCGCCTCTGAAAGCCTAGGCATCCGCCATACGCCCTTAACGATTTCTTTCCTAATTATTAATTAGTTCAGTATTTTTGCTTTAGCATTGCTGCTAAAATATTTTTGTAAACTCAAACGCTTAATTGCGCTCGGTTTTCTCTTTGTGATATTTTTACCGTTAATGTCAATGATCTTTATGCTATTTCTGATCTAATTCGCAAAATATTGTTTTTGGCTCTATTTGCTTCTTAAAATTAAACCATAAATCATGTTATATTACTATAACAATGTGGAGAATAAGGGAGTCGAACCCTTGACCTCCTGCGTGCAAGGCAGGCGCTCTAGCCAGCTGAGCTAATTCCCCGCTAGTTTAGATGTTAGTAGTTAGAAGTTAGAGATTAGTAAAAAACTAACTTCTAATTTCTAGATTCTAACCTCTATTTAAATTAGTAGTCTCGGGCAGGCTCGAACTGCCGACCTCTACATTATCAGTGTAGCGCTCTAACCAGCTGAGCTACGAGACTTTGTTATGAGTAATGGGTGATGAGTAATAAGTAATATTTGCATATCTCTTTTTTCTCTTCTTCATACTCAATCTCTCTTCCCTAATACTAATTTCTAGTGGGTTTTGTATTTCTTATATATATTATAAGTAATAAATAATTGGTAATGAGTAATTAATACAAGCTGTTACACTTGGCTCTTTTTACTTTAACCTTTTTACTTATACTTATATATCAACCAAATAAAAACTAAAGCTTCTCTTTAAGTAAGTGCATGGACACATTGTGTCCTTATTTTTTATCGTCCGAAGACGCTCTAAAATGAGATGTTCCAGCCGCACCTTCCGGTACGGCTACCTTGTTACGACTTAGCCCTAGTTACTTGTTTTACCCTAGGCAGCTCCTGTTACGGTCACCGACTTCAGGTACCCCAAACTTCCATGGCTTGACGGGCGGTGTGTACAAGGCCCGGGAACGTATTCACCGCATCATGGCTGATATGCGATTACTAGCGATTCCAGCTTCATAGAGTCGAGTTGCAGACTCCAATCCGAACTGAGACCAGCTTTCGAGATTCGCATCCAGTCGCCTGGTAGCTGCCCTCTGTACTGGCCATTGTATTACGTGTGTGGCCCAAGGCGTAAGGGCCGTGATGATTTGACGTCATCCCCACCTTCCTCTCTACTTGCGTAGGCAGTCTCACTAGAGTCCCCAACTTAATGATGGCAACTAGTGACAGGGGTTGCGCTCGTTGCAGGACTTAACCTAACACCTCACGGCACGAGCTGACGACAACCATGCAGCACCTTGAAAAATGTCTTGCGAAAAGTCTATTTCTAAACCGGTCATTTCCCATTTAAGCCTTGGTAAGGTTCCTCGCGTATCATCGAATTAAACCACATAATCCACCGCTTGTGCGGGCCCCCGTCAATTCCTTTGAGTTTCATTCTTGCGAACGTACTCCCCAGGTGGCTAACTTATCACTTTCGCTTAGTCTCTGAATCCGAAGACCCAAAAACGAGTTAGCATCGTTTACGGCGTGGACTACCAGGGTATCTAATCCTGTTCGCTCCCCACGCTTTCGTCCATCAGCGTCAGTTAAAACATAGTGACCTGCCTTCGCAATTGGTGTTCTAAGTAATATCTATGCATTTCACCGCTACACTACTTATTCCAGCCACTTCTACTTTACTCAAGACCTGCAGTATCAATGGCAGTTTCATAGTTAAGCTATGAGATTTCACCACTGACTTACAGATCCGCCTACGGACCCTTTAAACCCAATAAATCCGGATAACGCTTGCACCCTCCGTATTACCGCGGCTGCTGGCACGGAGTTAGCCGGTGCTTATTCGTATAGTACCTTCAGCTTTCCACACGTGGAAAGGTTTATCCCTATACAAAAGAAGTTTACAACCCATAGGGCCGTCGTCCTTCACGCGGGATGGCTGGATCAGGCTCTCACCCA
>NZ_JAJNAY010000001.1:300000-582500 GCF_021010565.1 Chryseobacterium turcicum | reverse complement strand
TCAATTCGTGTGTGCCAATCCCCGCAGCTTTTCGCAGCTTACCACGTCCTTCGTCGCCTCTGAAAGCCTAGGCATCCGCCATACGCCCTTAACGATTTCTTTCCTAATTATTAATTAGTTCAGTATTTTTGCTTTAGCATTGCTGCTAAAATATTTTTGTAAACTCAAACGCTTAATTGCGCTCGGTTTTCTCTTTGTGATATTTTTACCGTTAATGTCAATGATCTTTATGCTATTTCTGATCTAATTCGCAAAATATTGTTTTTGGCTCTATTTGCTTCTTAAAATTAAACCATAAATCATGTTATATTACTATAACAATGTGGAGAATAAGGGAGTCGAACCCTTGACCTCCTGCGTGCAAGGCAGGCGCTCTAGCCAGCTGAGCTAATTCCCCGCTAGTTTAGATGTTAGTAGTTAGAAGTTAGAGATTAGTAAAAAACTAACTTCTAATTTCTAGATTCTAACCTCTATTTAAATTAGTAGTCTCGGGCAGGCTCGAACTGCCGACCTCTACATTATCAGTGTAGCGCTCTAACCAGCTGAGCTACGAGACTTTGTTATGAGTAATGGGTGATGAGTAATAAGTAATATTTGCATATCTCTTTTTTCTCTTCTTCATACTCAATCTCTCTTCCCTAATACTAATTTCTAGTGGGTTTTGTATTTCTTATATATATTATAAGTAATAAATAATTGGTAATGAGTAATTAATACAAGCTGTTACACTTGGCTCTTTTTACTTTAACCTTTTTACTTATACTTATATATCAACCAAATAAAAACTAAAGCTTCTCTTTAAGTAAGTGCATGGACACATTGTGTCCTTATTTTTTATCGTCCGAAGACGCTCTAAAATGAGATGTTCCAGCCGCACCTTCCGGTACGGCTACCTTGTTACGACTTAGCCCTAGTTACTTGTTTTACCCTAGGCAGCTCCTGTTACGGTCACCGACTTCAGGTACCCCAAACTTCCATGGCTTGACGGGCGGTGTGTACAAGGCCCGGGAACGTATTCACCGCATCATGGCTGATATGCGATTACTAGCGATTCCAGCTTCATAGAGTCGAGTTGCAGACTCCAATCCGAACTGAGACCAGCTTTCGAGATTCGCATCCAGTCGCCTGGTAGCTGCCCTCTGTACTGGCCATTGTATTACGTGTGTGGCCCAAGGCGTAAGGGCCGTGATGATTTGACGTCATCCCCACCTTCCTCTCTACTTGCGTAGGCAGTCTCACTAGAGTCCCCAACTTAATGATGGCAACTAGTGACAGGGGTTGCGCTCGTTGCAGGACTTAACCTAACACCTCACGGCACGAGCTGACGACAACCATGCAGCACCTTGAAAAATGTCTTGCGAAAAGTCTATTTCTAAACCGGTCATTTCCCATTTAAGCCTTGGTAAGGTTCCTCGCGTATCATCGAATTAAACCACATAATCCACCGCTTGTGCGGGCCCCCGTCAATTCCTTTGAGTTTCATTCTTGCGAACGTACTCCCCAGGTGGCTAACTTATCACTTTCGCTTAGTCTCTGAATCCGAAGACCCAAAAACGAGTTAGCATCGTTTACGGCGTGGACTACCAGGGTATCTAATCCTGTTCGCTCCCCACGCTTTCGTCCATCAGCGTCAGTTAAAACATAGTGACCTGCCTTCGCAATTGGTGTTCTAAGTAATATCTATGCATTTCACCGCTACACTACTTATTCCAGCCACTTCTACTTTACTCAAGACCTGCAGTATCAATGGCAGTTTCATAGTTAAGCTATGAGATTTCACCACTGACTTACAGATCCGCCTACGGACCCTTTAAACCCAATAAATCCGGATAACGCTTGCACCCTCCGTATTACCGCGGCTGCTGGCACGGAGTTAGCCGGTGCTTATTCGTATAGTACCTTCAGCTTTCCACACGTGGAAAGGTTTATCCCTATACAAAAGAAGTTTACAACCCATAGGGCCGTCGTCCTTCACGCGGGATGGCTGGATCAGGCTCTCACCCATTGTCCAATATTCCTCACTGCTGCCTCCCGTAGGAGTCTGGTCCGTGTCTCAGTACCAGTGTGGGGGATCACCCTCTCAGGCCCCCTAAAGATCACTGACTTGGTAGGCCGTTACCCTACCAACTATCTAATCTTGCGCGTGCCCATCTCTATCCACCGGAGTTTTCAATAATAATTGATGCCAATCATTATATTATGGGGTATTAATCTTCCTTTCGAAAGGCTATCCCCCTGATAAAGGTAGGTTGCACACGTGTTCCGCACCCGTACGCCGCTCTCTCTGTCCCGAAAGACAAATACCGCTCGGCTTGCATGTGTTAGGCCTCCCGCTAGCGTTCATCCTGAGCCAGGATCAAACTCTCCATTGTATGTTTGTCTGACTCACTCAAAGTTAATTGACGCTTTAGTTTTTCCTTACTTGGTTGTATATTATTTTTCAATGATCTCTTCTCTCTCGCTTTTTACGATACCTACATTTTCTGTCGTTTTCAGTATCGATTTGCGTGTGCAAAAGTAAAAAATTATTACTAATTGACCAAATGTTTTTTGAAGAAATTTTAAAGTTTTTTGATGACCCTAAATCCTTCTATCAACACCTAATCTATCTACTCCTGCGCTTCCCGTTTTACCGGACTGCAAAGATACTAATCTTTTTAACTCTCGCAATCTTTATTACTAAAAATCTTAAAAGCTTTTTTTGATTCTATATCTTAAAGTGGATATTAGTTTTGTCTTTTTAAACTATATAAATAGTGGCTTCTGCGCTACTGACATACTTTCGTTTTTCAGTGGGGCAAAAGTAGAACTTTTTATAAACACAATCCTAATTTATTTAACATTATGTTTAATTTCAATTCATATTGAAGCTTAAACGACTGGTTCGGTGGATGAATAATTTAGTGTGTTGGTGTGTTGGTGTGTTGGTGTGTTGGTGTGTTGGTGTGTTGGTCTCGCTCCTACGGAGCTCATAATCTAATAATATCATGGGGCTACAAAGATGGCGCTTCTACGAAGCGCTTAATTGTAGTCATTACTTTTTTTCTACACAGATAGCACTCCTATGGAGTGATGGATAGAGATTGGAGGTTTAGGTTTAGGTTTAGGTTTAGGTTTAGGTTTAGGTTTAGGAAAAATAACGTTTTATGGAGAGTTGAAACGGAAAACCACCCCATCAAAAAATCAAAGATTTTTCGACACCCCTCCGAGGGAGGGGAATCTAATACCATTCTATTGTTCTAGTTGCTGTTGTTGCGATTCTTTTTGTTGGTGGTGGCGTAAGGCTGGTGAAAAAATGGAGAGCGATTCTAATGATTGCTGAAAATCGAATGAGTAAACTAAAAAGTCTTTATTATATAGTATCTCCTAGCCCCAATGGGAGCGGTATCCTTTTTTTTGCGGGAGGAAAGCTTTGGAGAAAAAAGATATAGTGGACAGCGGGATTAAGCTCCTAAAAAAAATACCTCCGAAGGAAATCGGAGGTAAGATATGGTATTTGAGAAGTTTATTAATTATTTTCGGTATAAATCATTCTTAGAAAATCTCCAAATGATTTGTCGAGTCCCATGATATCGCCTGATTTCAGATTAATCCCGGGTTCACCGTAAGTGTTGGATTTAATTTTAGCAGATGAAATTTGAAAATATTGAGCCTGAGAATTTTCATTGACAGAAATCTTAATGGTAGAGCCTAAGAATTTTTTTGTAGAGATTGTATAAATCTCTCCCGGGATACCTTTGATTGCAATAAATGACCTTGGCTGTAAAACATAATCTTTTTTGTTGATGCTAATGGTCTGCGGTTTTGAAGATGACGAGAAAAAATACATTACATCTGACGGTTTTGAAAGCTCGTCTTTTGTAATATAATAAAGTCCTAATTGGTAGTTTGCCGGATTAAATGGCTGCGTTTTTTCGTCTACACTTTCAAATGGTTTATAAGAAAAAGCATTGGCTCCTATTTCTTTTGCTTTTTTTAAAATGGAAGTATATATCGTAGCGTCATCGTTTGAAAACCCTTGTACATCAATTTCACCCAAATATTCTGCATCAGATTTTGTGGGGTCAATTTTAAAAAAATATTTATCTTTATTTTCTTTTGTTTTTTCAACTTTAGATAAATAAACATTTTGGGCATTCATGAATGCAACTGTCATCATAAAAATGAATAGGGCTGTATTTTTTATCTTCATTTTAATTTGAAAGTATATTAACACAATCTTCTAAGCTGTTTTCCCAATGTTTTGGCTCAATTTTGTAGATAGTTTCTATTTTATCGAGACACATCGTGCTCCTTTTTGGCCTTTTTGCCGGAGTTGGATATTGCTCTGTTGTCAATGCATTGAGCTTTATTGGTGACATAGAGAACTCAGCAATTTTTTTTGCAAACTCAAACCATGTGGTTTCAGGGTAATTTGAAAAATGGAAGACTCCAAAAGTTTTGTTTGGATTTTCTACAATGCTCATAATGGCTTCCGCCAAATCGTTAGCATTCGTAGGTTGCCCAAACTGATCACCAACAATTCCTAACTCTTCTTTTTGTGAAAATAAGTTAAGCATTGTTTTCACAAAGTTTTTGTTGAACTCTGAATACAGCCAAGAAGTTCTTAGAATAATGGTCTTGGGATTATTTTCTAACGCCAATTCTTCACCTTTCAGTTTAGATTCTCCGTACACACCGATAGGACTTGTAAAGTCATCTTCAGAATAGTCTAAGTTGGTTTCACCATCAAATACATAATCGGTAGAAACGTGAATGAAGACTGTTTTGTAATCTGCACAAGCTTTAGCCAAATTTTCTACTCCTTCGGCATTCACCGCAAAAGCTTTTTCAGTTTCTTTTTCGGCAAGGTCTACCGCAGTATACGCTGAAGCATTGATACAGAAATCGGGTTTTTGATTATAAAAGAAATCATTAATCTGATTTTCGTCTGTAATATCTAAAGACTGAGAATCTGTAAAAATAAATTCATAGTTATTTTCAAAATCGGGAGCAATTTTTCTGATGCAGTTTCCCAATTGCCCATTACTGCCTATAACAAGTATTTTTTTCATTTGATTTGTTTTATGAATTTTTTGCATTTTGTGATCTTAAACACTTAACTCTAGACTGGAAGTCTTTCTGCTCCAGATCAACATAGAATTCGCCGAACTTTACTTTGATATCTTCAGGATGAATTTCGGAACGTCTGGTTTTTAAATTAAAATAAATTACCGTTACCCAAAGCACCGCATGAACAGTTTTCTCGTCGAGGCTTTTCATTAAAATTTCTACTTTAGAAATGCGGTCTCCTATCTCTATTGTTTTACTGCTGATAACGACCTGAGTATTGTATTTTACTTCTTTTAGGTAAGCAATTTCATTTTGAATGGCGATCCAGGTACAACCTGTTTTTTTAGTATATTCTTCATAAGTAAAACCGTAATATGTTTCTACATGATCTTCTCTTGCATTGAACATATAATCGAGATATTTCACATTATTTAAATGCCCGATTGGATCACAATCACTAAATCTTACTTTTACGGTTGTTGAAACTTCTTTTTCCATAGCGCAAAAATAAAAAAACCACTTCTAAATGAAGTGGTAGTTTTTATAAATCTTTGTTAATTTCAGAAATTATTGAAGACCTAATTCTTTTTTAACAGCTGCAGTAGCATCAGGACCTCCTTTATAGATAAGACCTGCAGAATTTACATCCATTATATACTCATAGCTGCTTGCTTTTGCCACTTTGTTTACTGCATCCATCACTTTCTTTTCTATAGGAGCGTAAGCTAGTTTTTCTTTTTCAGCAAGATCTTTTTGTGCTCTTTCGCTCATTTGCTGAGCTTCAGCCTGTAACTTTTGCATTTCCTCTTGTCTTGCTTTGTTTTCAGCTTCAGTTTTTGTAGGAGCTTCTTTTGTATACAACGCATATTTTGTTTGCATAGCATCACCTTTCTTTTTTATTTCAGCTTCTTTCGCATCAAGGAAAGCTTTAAGATCTGTATCTGCTTTTTTCTTTTCAGGCATTGCATTAAGTACACTTACTAAGTCTAGAGTAGCAATTTTTTGCGCTTTTGCCATACCAACAGATACAACCATCATTGCTGCTGCAAATAATACACTTAATTTTTTCATAACGGGTAATAAATAATTAATTTGTTTTTAGATTTTAAATTTAAGTAAAAGTTAAGTCTTACTAAAACTTTTACTACTTTTTATTAGTTTTCTTTTCTTTTTCAGTTCCTTTCAATAAGATTGTTAACACTTTATCTGTATAATCATATCTTGGCTGAAGGAAAACTACATTTACATGGCTATTTTTATCAAGAACTATGCCCAAGCCATTTTTCTCTGACATGGTTTTTACAGCTCCCCAAATTTGGTCTTCAAAAGGTTCCACCAAATTAGCTCTTAGCTGATTGATTTCCCCTGTTTTTCCAAATCTTAAACTGAGCGTCGTATGAATACTTTTTTCCAGATCTAAGACTTCTTTTTCTCTAAGCTTAAGCTGATCGCCAATTAATAAAACTTTTTCACTTTCGAAAGCAGCTCTTTTTTGCTCATATTGGGATTGAAGGTTTTTAATATCCTGTTCCCAAGTATCAATCTGAGAGTTAAGTCTTGCTTCTGCTTCTTTATACTGAGGCATCTTATCCAAAATATATTGGGTATCAATGACTCCTAATTTCTGAGCATTGCTAAAGCTAAAAAGCAAAATTACCGCTAAAGTGAAAAGAGTTTTAAAATTTTTCATACTGTTATAAAGATTGGTTCATTAAGAAGTGTGTTCTACCACCAGATACATCACCACTGATTGTTTTATCAAATCCGTAAGCGAAATCAAATCCTATTAAACCAAATGCTCCCATATAAACTCTTACTCCCACACCCACTGATCTTTTAAGCTGGAACGGGTTGTAATCTGCCCATTTGTTCCAAACGTTACCTCCTTCTGCGAAAGTAAGTGCATAGATTTTGGCAGTTTGATTTAATGAAATCGGATATCTTAATTCTAACGTAAATCTGTTATAAATAGTACCTCCACCTCTTTGAGTAATATCTTCTGGCTCTCCACCATAGGTAGAAGCATTTTCGTACCCTCTCAATGGAATTAGTTCTCTACCATCAAATCGACCTCCAAAAAGGCCAGTTCCTCCTACATAGAATCTTTCAAATGGCGGTGCACCCAATTCTTTATTGTACCCATCCATAAAGCCCATCTCAGCAGAAGATCTTAAAACTAATTTTCCGATAACTTCATTATAAACATCAGCTTTAAACTTCACTTTGTAAAATTCCATCCACTTATATTTTTCGGTAGGTGACATCGTTGAGTAATTTTTATTACTAAACAATGAATATGGTGGTGTAAATTTACCTGACAATTCAATATTTGAACCCACTGTTGGGAAAATAGGATCTATACCTGCCGAGTTTCTGCTTAATCCGATATTTAAACTTAAGTTATTCGCATTACCATACAATTCTGTGGTATCACCAAACTCAAAAGGGTAATTGCTGAAGTTATATTTTTGAAACTGAATCCCTGTGTATAAAGAGAAATAATCATCTGGCCATTTCAAACGTCTATTTAACCCTACAGTTGCCGAGAAAATATTTAATCTCTGATCTGGTCCAGAAACTTTGTTATAATTAACTCTTGAATTGTTTAAACTTACAGAAAGCGCTGTAGGTCTTGTCCCAAACAACCAAGGTTCTGTAAATGAAACCCCGTAATTCTGGAAGTATTGTCCTGCTTGAGCTTGAATAGATAATGTTTGCCCATCACCTTGAGGTACAGGTCTGAAGTCTTTAAGTTTCAGGAAGTTTCTCAATGAAAAGTTATTGAAAGTAAGCCCTAAAGTTCCGATGAAACTGTTACCACCGTAACCAGCCTGCAACTGAACCTGAGAAGAACCTTTTTCTACTAACTTCCATCCGATATCAACGGTATTATCCTGCTGATTTGGCTGAATATCCTGGCCTATTTGTTGAGGATCAAAGAATGACATTGAAGCTAAATCAAAATAAGTTCTTTTGATTTCTCTTTTCATGAACAACTCTCCGGGCTTGGTTGTTAAAGCTCTCAAAATTACATGATCATGAGTGGTTGTATTACCAGACCATGTTACTTTGTTCCAAGTTGCCTGCTCCCCTTCATTGATTCTTATTTCAAGATTAATGGCATCCCCATTAACCGATTTTTCCACAGGAGTAACGTTTGAGAAAAGGTAACCATTATTCATATATATCGATTTGATATCAGAATCGTCTTCTTTTCCGCCGTCTTCTCCTACTTTCTTGTTAAAACCTACCGCATCATAAATATCTCCTTTCTTATATCCTAAAATTCTTTGAAGATATTCTGTAGGGTATACTGTATTTCCGGTAAATGTAATATCACCAATGTAATATTTTTTACCTTCTTTTAGTTTAACATTAATTTCGAAGTTATTTTTCTTATTTCTCCATACAGAATCTGATACGATTGCAACGTCTCTATATCCTAAAGAGTTGTAATAATTTATTAAATTCTGTTTATCTTCCTGATATTTCTGCTCAACAAATTTCGAAGATTTCAAAATACCACCGATACCAAATCTTTTTTGTTTGGTTTCTTTGAAAGCTTTGTTTCTAAGTTTTGCATCAGTTACACTTTCGTTTCCTTCAAACTCGATATGGCTGATTTTTATTCTTTTTCCTTTATCTACATTAATCGTCCAGTCTACAAGGTTAGGATCACTCAAATTTACCTTATCCTGAATCGTGATTTTAGCATCCGCAAAACCTTTTTTAACGTAGTCCTTAGGGATATTTGTTTTAAGGCTTGAAACAAGATTTTGAGTAATCTTTGTTCCTGGCTTTAAATTATTGTCTTTTGCTAATTTTTCGTTTTTAGACTTTCCGATCCCTTTTCCTGTAAATTTAACCTCTCCAAGATCTTTCAAATCTTGTAGGTAAAATCTTAGAACAACGGTCTGCCCTTCAATACTTTCTACATAAACTTCAACTTCAGAGAAAGATTGAGAATCCCAAAGTTTTTTGATTGCATTACTTACCTTCTGCCCCGGAATATCCACTGTCTCACCTTTCGATAAGCCTGTAAATCTAAAGATCTGAGCTGGCGTATATTTTTTTACCCCATCAACAACAATGTCCTTCAGCGTGTAAGTTCCTGTTTGATTTTCTGCAATAACAGTAGCAGCGTTAACCTTTGTACTGTCTTGTGGAGTTACCTGTCCATAAAAATGTGCAGAAGCAGCAAACATAATGATGGGTAATAGTCTAAACTTCATTTTATCGTAATCTTTCTTTTCTTAAAATTTACTGAATTTGAATTTGGTCGCCTGTAAGACCATATCTTCTTTCCTTATTTTGATAATCAACAATACATTGGAAGAAAATATCTTTTGTAAAATCTGGCCACAGAACATTGAGAAACTGAAGTTCTGCATAAGCAATCTGCCAAAGCAAAAAATTACTTATCCTTATTTCGCCACTTGTTCTGATTAATAAATCTACTGGTGGAAAATCTTTTGTATAAAGATAATTTTCAAATAATTTTTCATCAATATTCTCCACCTCTAGCTTTCCTTCTTTTACATCGGAGCTTATATTTTTTACGGCATTTAGTATCTCGTTTTGTGAGCCATAGCTTATTGCGAGTACTAAATTTCCTTTTGTATTTTCTTTTGTAAGATCCACAACGCTAAGCAACTGATCTTTTACCATCACGGGCAATTTATCTAAATTACCAATGACATGCATTCTTAAACCTTTAGTAAAAATCTCTTCAGCTTCTAGTAAAAGGGTCTCAGCAAGCAAGCTCATTAAAGTACTTACTTCATCAGAGGGTCTATTCCAATTTTCTGAAGAAAATGTATAAAGGGTTAGGTAAGGAATATTGATTTCGTTACACGCATTTATAGCATTTCTTACCGCATTAATAGCATTCTTATGACCAAAAGATCTTTCTTCACCTCGAGATTTTGCCCACCTTCCGTTACCATCCATAATGATGGCTACATGCTTCGGTAAATTCTCAGAATTTATTTGTTTTTTTATCAACGACATAGTTTCTTAATCACAATAACATGGTGGTCTACCAAAAGAATAGGTCAATCCTAAACTAAAAGTATTCATCCAATCTCTAGAGTCGGGATCACCTACCGTTCTGTTTTTTATAAAAGTAGCTTCTCTTTCTTTAGAAACCCCATAGTAATTTCCTGTTTGTAGCAAAGAACCTCCGGTTGTAGGGCTTAAAATATCTGCATTATAATTACTAATCACATCTTTTGCAAGAATCTTGCTGTGATCAAGCTGATCTGTTAAGCTATATCTGAAAGTAGCTTCTGCAAAAACAGCCCATCCGTGATTGAATTTATATTTTAAACCAACTCCGAAAGGAATTTGTGCCACTGTTTTTTTACCCATAGAATATTCTGTAGTGGTAACAAAATCTAATTCGTTGATTGGAGCCTGTGCTACACCATCTGCATTTCTTCTGAAATCATGAGTTAAAGTTGCTTTTGGAGCATCAAACATTAAACCTCCAAATCCCCCAAAAATATAAGGGCTCAACATACTCAGCTGCTCATTATTTACCGGGAAGAAATTGTACTCAAACATGATGCTCGCTTCGTAAACATTGTTTTTACCGAATGAGTTTCTGTTTCTTCTGTACTCTTCTTTTGCTGCCTTATCGCTAAACTGCACCTGATTATAACCTAAATCTACTCTAACGGTCTGATGCGGGTTAAAATTAAATCTGTATAAAATACCACCATAAAAAGGAACGCCCCATTCTGAAGCTCTATCCAAATCCAAAGGTTGCTGCAAAATGTAATTGGTTTTCCCTATATCGCCGACAAGATTACTCATCCCTAAGCGAATTCCCAATTCATTTCGTTGTGCTTTTAAACTTACCACCGTTCCTAGGAGGGTAAGGAAGCTAAACAATAATTTTTTATTCATAAAAGAATATGGATTTATGGTTATTTTAAAAATTAATTTTTGCAAATATAAAACATTTTTATATTAATGATAATCTTAATGTTTAGTTAAAAATAAACAAAAAAATATAATTTGTTATAAAGTAAACGGAAAAGAGGGAAATTTATTCTTTTTTTAATACTTCTGATGCTATACATGAATAACAAATCGACTTCAACAAATATTGTTATTTTCTATTAAAAAAAGCTTTCATTTTGTTTCTTATTTTAATTAACAATGGTTCTGTATAGTTTTTATCTTCATCAAAATATCCGTACCCATAACCGTAGCCGTAGCCATAACCGTAGCCATATCCCTGCTTGGTAACATAATCATTATAAACAAATCCTAAATGTTTGATTTCGTCATTGTGATACTTTTCAGTAATCATTTTAAGCATATACTTTTCGGTATATTCGTGACGTACGATGTATAAGTTAGCATCAGAATACTTCATTAATTCGTAAGAATCAGCAACAAGTCCCACAGGAGGCGAGTCGATAATAATAAAATCATAAAGTTTTCTTAGCTCTTCAATTAACTTTACATTTCGTTCGCTCATTAAAAGCTCTGAAGGATTTGGAGGAATCGGCCCTGAAGTGGCAACATCAAGATTTGGAATATTCGTTTTATTAATAATCTGGTCAATAGTTGTTTCTCCTGTAAGATAATTTGAAATCCCCAACTTATTATCAATATTAAAATCACCAAAAATTTTAGGCTTTCTTAAATCCATTCCCAATAAGATTGTCTTCTTATCACTTAGACCTAAAACGGAAGCCAAGTTTATTGAAACATATGTTTTACCTTCTCCACCGACAGATGAAGTCACCAAAATCACCTTACTTTTATCATCCTCTCCGGATAGAAATCTCATATTTGCTCTAATACCTCTGAAGGCTTCTGCAACTGAAGATTTTGGAGTATTAATAACCGTAAGCATATTTTCAGTGTTATTATTGCCAATCACACCCAATAATGGGATTTTGGTGGCACTAATCAGTTCTTTAATATTTCTTATTTTACTATCAAAAAGACTTCCCAAAAGAATTAAAATAAGCGGAAGCATAAGAAAGCCGCCCATAATTGTCATTTTTGCCCCCTTCACATTAGGCCCAATAGGTCCTTGCCCCAGATTTTTTGCCGGGTCAATAACTGTAATATCCGACTGATTGGTTGCAAGCCTCATCTGGCTTTCATTCTGTCTGCTTAGCAAACTGTTGTAAGTGGCCTCAATCATATTATAGCCTCTTTCTGCGTCAAGATATTTTCTTTGTTTTTCAGGATAGGTCGTAAGATCTGAGCTTGCCTCTACAATCTGTTTATCAATTTTACTAAGTTCAGTAATATATACGGTATGAACATTTCTAAGAGATCCTGAAGAATTTGCTTTTGCCTCACCAATTAAACGGTTTATTTCTTTAATAGGTTCCGAATTAGGAGTATAAATTGATAACAATTCTCTTTTCTTAAGATAAAGCGCTTTTAGTTCAGAAACAGATGCTGTAAAAAGACCATCATCAAAACCTGCTGCAGAAGGACTTATCATTTTATCGAAACCTTGAGATTCTACAGAATTCCTGATACTGTTTAAAGAATTCATTTTACTCAGTATGTCAGCTTTTTTAGCTTCCAGATCTTTTATTTTTTGCAAAGACTTTTCGTCTCTGTTGGTGATATCATAGAGCTGCTCTGAAACCTTCAGGTAGTTAAGATATGCTGCACTTGAATCTAGTTTTTTTCTAATATCTGCCAAGCTATTTTTCAAATACTTTCCTGTATTTTGATCAACTTGTATTTTATCATTAAATCTTTTTTTCTGAAGCTCAGTTACAGATTTATTAAGAAAATTAACGGTACCATTTAGATTAAAACCTGTCTTAGAGATAATCATAATGCTATTAATTTCTTTATCAAAATCAACACCCACAGTAGAAACAATACCATTTACAGCATCGTTTACTGTAGAAAGATTGACAATAATATTTTCATAGCTTATAGAAGGCGACACTGGGTTGGGAATCAATCTAAATCTAAGATTAGGGGTCGTGTACCACTCGTTTACTCTAATTGTTTTATCACCAGGTCTTGCGAAATTTTCAATCCCTTGAAAGCCTTCAAAATCATAAGAATATAAATAACCCGACTGCCCTTCTTCCGGTAAACTTACTCTGTAAGCGCCTCCCCCTTTAGGAGTTAAAGTAATTGGATAATTGACTTGTTGCAAGTGCTTTCGGTCTACTTCCAAAAATACAGGCGAATCATTTTTATCTAAATAAGTAGATTTTATGACTCCTTTAGTCGTATAATTTACAAAAAGACCTAATTCTTTCACCAAAAACTCGTTGTGGGATCTAGACAGCAACATTTTTTTCAAATAAATACCATCCTGATTACCCGTTTGTCCCCAAATAAAATTAATAGACTGACTTGGTGTAAAGTAGCTGGCGGTATTGCTTGAAATACTTAATTTTAAATCTGATGCATAAACATTCTGCGCATAGTACTTGCCATAAAACCAAGATACAGCGTAACCCATAGAAAGCATGAGTACAAACCAATACCAGTTTCGCAGAACTTTTCTTAAAAAGTGTTCTATATCAAATAAAGCAAATGATCCAAACTTTTCTTTCTGCGGCTCATTTTTACCTACTGAAGCTTCTTTTCCTGGAATCATACATTAAAGATTTTTAATAAGTAGATAAATTGATAACGCGGTAGTAATCACAGAAACTCCGCTGATAAGCGTCTGTATAGGATCTTTTCCAAAACCGTTGAGCGCTCTTTTTTGAGTTGTAATAAAAATCTCATCTCCATTTTGCACATAAAAATATGGAGAATTCATCACATCTTCTCTTGTAAGATCGATCTTAGCTTTTTTGATACCTTCGGGTAGTTTTCTATACACCACGATATTTTTACGGTCTATCGTTCTGTTTAAACCTCCATTAATAGCAATGGCTTCTGTTAATGTTAATGTATTTTTGTGAACCTTTTTTTCGCCTGTAATTCCAGTTGTTTCAATATCCCCTAAAACATAATAGGTTATCCCGTCGGTATTAAGTCTTACCTCAGATTTTCCTTCTTGAAAGTTTTCATTTACTTTAAGCTGAAGTTCCTGAGTAATATCTTCTATCGTTCTTCCTTCTGCTTTTATATATCCTATACCAAAAACCAATATATCTCCTTTAGAATCAACCTTTAAGCCATTAAAATAAATCATCGCATTACCTCCTGTACCATTTCCACCGCCTCCGCTAAATGAAATATTATTAGTCCCTCCTGCTGAAGTATTTAAAGAAGAATAAAACTGTGCTGCATCACCTTTAGGAGTTGTCACAATATTCAAAGTCAACATATCGTTTTTAGTAACCCTGTAAACAGGAGTATTGTAGGGAATTAATCCCTCTTCATTGATAACAAGACTTTCACTTGGCTGCATATACTTCACATCTTTCGTTGTGATACAGGAAACCAAAACAAAAGGCAAAATTAAAAATAGGAAATACTTATAAATTTTCATCGTAATAAATGTAGTTTGTAAAAATAGAATTTAATTATCAGTTTTCAGCCTATTATTCCGCATTAGTACAATAATGTCTGGAATATAAGCTCCAAGAAAACCTAAAAATAGAATAATCACCAATAATAAATTCACATTGATGTGTCTCAAATAATAGGTAATGGTCACAATAAACAGATAGTAGCATATAATATAAAAACTCGCTCTTCTATGCGTGAGATTAAGCTTAAGGAGCTTGTGGTGAATATGATTTTTATCGGCTTCAAAGGGTGATTTTTTATTCCAAAGTCTTACTATAATGACATTTAAAGTATCAACAATAGGCAAGATAAGAATAGCAACAGCTATGACAGGAGCCGATTTCAAATGATACCTTGGGACACCCGCCATTTTCTTATCGATAAAAATATCTATAAAACAGATACACGTAAATGCCAATAAAAATCCTAAAAGCATAGACCCGGTATCTCCCATAAATATTTTAGTGGCCCTCAAGTTTGATAAATTATAATATAAAAATGCCAGTACAGCACCAATTAAAACAGTCGATAAAATAACCAAAGGATAATTGTATTCTCCTAAACGATAATAACTAATCCCGAAAAGAGCACTGCAAATAAGAGAATAACCACCGGCAAGACCATCAATTCCGTCAATAAGATTGAAAGCATTGATGAGAATAATAAATGTAATGATGGAAAAAATCACACTTACCAAATAGTGAATCTCATAAATTCCAAAAATTCCAAACAAACTTCTAATTCTCACATCCGAGCCAATCACAATAAAAACTGACACTACAATCTGTGCAATGAGCTTCTTGTAAGCACGCATCACAACAATATCGTCCATAATCCCAACATAAAGCAGAATAATGAGCGAAGCAAAAAGAAATTTGTATAAATCGAAAATTTCGTACGCAAAAATTGAGGTACAGATTCCTATCGAATAAAACAAGGCAATACCACCCAAATTAGGGATTTTCCTGAGATGAGAGCTCCTTACACCGGGCTCATCCATCAGGTTTTTACGTTTTGAAATTTTAATAATTGTAGGAATCGAAAAAAAAGTGATTAGAAAAGAAGATAGGAAACCTAATCCTAATTTTATGTAAAAAATAGAAATGCCTGTTTCATTCAAGAATAGTTCAAAATTTTTCATCTATTGCTTTTTGAGCCTTTGTCGTCCCGTAAGTATTAAAATGAAATTTTAAAAAGAGTACACTTTCAAAAATCTATTTCAAAAATACCGGAAATTTTATTTGTGTCTATACTAGTTTCCTTATTAGTTTTTTCTGTCTGGCAAAAAAAAGCAGATAAAATATAGTTTTTTTCAGGGGTAAAGATAAAAGATAATTTTTACCAAAACGACTGTAACACAATATATCTTTCATTTTAACATCTCTTTTTCTTATAAAATCTTCCAATTCCTGAGACATTTTGTAAAATAGGGTTTCATTTTTCACAAAAGCGAGATAGGCCAAAAAGGTATAAATACCTTCCAAAATTTGAAAACCTCTCAATTCTTTTGCTTTTGAAGCGTATTTTGAAGTTTTAAAGCTTGCTTCCACATCTTCTACTGCTTTTAAAATATCCAACCCTTTTTCATTGTGGGTTTTTGTAATAGAATCTGCTCTTTCTAAATATTGATAATGAAAGTTTTGAGTCTGAGCCACTATTTTACACTCCAGTAAAAGCTGAGGAATCAACTGAATATCTTCAAAATGAACTCCTTTTTTAAATCTTTTATGGGCAAAAAGCTCCCGCCTAAATAATTTATTACATGCAAAATAACTCAAATCTGAAAAAATAGAAAAATTGCTTTCTAAAACAATTTTCTCCGGCATATTGGGTATCTGTGTCAGTTTCTGGGTAACACTTCCCTCTTCATCTACTTTCTGAATATTACAGATTACCATTTCGGCATTATGTTTTTCGGCAAGAATCAGCATTTCTTCAAACATCATTTCCGAAACATAATCATCACTGTCAACAAACCCTAAATAATCGCCAATTGCTTTTTCAATCCCAAAATTACGAGCATCACTTAAGCCTCCATTTTCTTTACTAAAAGCTTTTATTTTATCAGGATATTTTTCTGAATATTGCTGAATAATACTTTCCGAACCGTCTTTACTTCCATCATTCACCACCACAATCTCAATATTCTGAAGACTTTGATTCACCAAAGAATCAAGACATTTTACGAGATAGTTTTCAACATTATAAACCGGAACAATGACAGAAACTTTTGAGAGAACGTTTTTCATGGTTTAGAGCCTGTTTAAGTTTTATTAATTTAAATTCTGTATGATTGGCTTTTGATTTTTTTTCAATCAGTTTTTATATAATTCTCCCAGAATACACAGATTTAGCAGATTAAAAGCAGAGATATTAATCTGCTAAATCAGCAGAATCTGCGAGACAAATTATTTTCATTTAAATGTAAACATTCTCTTAGATTTTTGTAAACCTTGCGTCTAACCACCCTTTTTTGGCTTCATCAAAATCTCTTCTTGAGCACGGGATACAGTTTTCGATGTTTTCATCATCTCCAAAATACCAAAGATTACTGAATGTATCGCGCTTGAAAGCATATTGTCGGTCTTCTATCAAAACATAATACATTTCGTAATGTCTTTCTTTAGGATGCGATCTTTGTATATTAATACCTTCAATCAGATACCAAAGCATTTGTGCCAAAAGCTGATGATTGAGCTGATTATCAGAGTAAATATTATAATTAAAAATCCCTACAGATTTCAGATTCTCACTTAAACCGATTTCCTTCATGTAAGCACATATTTCTCTTCGGTTTAAACCATTTACCTGCGGATTCATCGAAAAAGCATCACTGAAACTTTCAATCGCATCGCAATTTACCGTTACCAAATCTGCTTTTCTAAAAAAAGGCTCGGTTTTCTCTGTAGAATTCATCATTTCGGCAAGACGCACGATCTCGAACTCTACTTCTTTGATGAGCTTTATAGAATCTTGTTCATTAAGATGTTTTTGATATCCTAAATGATGATAGTTTTTAATGGAAAAGCTTTTCGACCCTAAAATCTTACTTAAAAAAGTATGTTCATTAATCATTTCGCCCTGATTTAGGGAAATAATATTGCTAATCTGAGTATAATTAATGTTATTCTGGTGAAAATTTAAACCAGAAAATAACGAGAACGCAAAATCATTAGAGCCACCAATAATCACAGGAATAGCTCCTTTATAATGACAAGCCGATAAAACTTCTTGTAAAATATAGTGAGAATCCTGCACCGATTTTCCGGAAATCAAGTCTCCCAAATCTACCACCGGAATTTCAAAATCGAGCTGAGAAAGTTTGTAAAATTCTTTTCTTACCGCCGTAAAATCTTGCACTTCGGCATCACCATTGGCACCTCTATAGTCAGAAACAAATAAAAGCACAATACTGCTTTCTTTTATTTCTTTGGTAATCTTATTTCCTATTTGCCAGTTTTCTGTTTTGAAATTTCTGGGGGAGATGATAAAATCTTCAAAATTCATGCTTCAAATTCCTTTAATGACTTCAAAAATATTAAAATAACATGAGTTCAGAGTAAAAAGACGAGAAATAATTTTTGAAAATCTGTATTTATTATTTATTATTCCTCTGTCAATAAATAGGGAAGTTTTTTTTAAAATATCGTCTACTATGAATAAGACTATTTTAACCATTGTTGAATTAATAAATATTATTTTTGTTAGAGAAAATAACTTCTATTATTACGAACATATTTTTATGAAATAAAAGAAATGATTCCTTATGCAGATAATTTCATCTCCCAATTTAATCCCTTATATTAAGCATTACCTTTTTTTAGATTTAATAAATATTGAGAATGGTCTTTTTCGAACATTTGCTGATGGCAATACAGGGATTGTTTTCACTATCGGTTCTGGTGCCTTATACAGGGACGGAATTAAGCTCCCAAAAATATTTTGTTATGGACAAATTACGGACTACAGAGAATTGCAGATAGTAGGTTCATTAAAGTTAATCATTGCGGTTTTCAGACCTTTTGGAATGAGCAAAATACTAAACACTTCTGCTGGAGAGCTAAAAAATAAAATAGTTGATTTGGAATCTGTTTTAGGGAATAGTGTAAAAACTTCAGATAATTTTCTTTACGAAAAATCATCTAATTTGGAGATGTCAGAAAGTTTAAATAATTTTTTCAGTCAATTATTAAAAGAGTTTGAAAGCCGCTTGTATCCTATGGTAATGGCTGCAACAAATTGGATAATGGAACGTAACGGACTTTTTAAAGCTGAAGAACTTATTGATTTTACAGGTTATAATCAGCGTAATATTGAAAGGGCCTTTCATAGTTTGGTGGGTATAGCACCTAAAAAATTAGGAAGTATCATAAAGCTTCATCACTTTCTAGGTGAAATTAAAGGAACTGGTAATAAGTATAACTTTACATCAAATGTTTTTGATGCTGGTTATTTTGATCAGGCACATTTGATACGAGAGTTTCGAAAAATAACAGGCCTTACCCCAACCACTTACCATGTAAAGTCTACACATCTTGCTGTAAATGTTATTGTATTACCTGACGAAAATGTACAATCGGAGGTTATTTTGACAATCTAAATTTGTCGAAAAAAAAATAATGAAAGATTTAATTATCGCAACAGCACAGTTTGAGAATAAAAGTGCCGACAAGGAATATAATTTATCACAAATTGCAGATCTATCAAGTAAAGCTGCTTCTCAAGGTGCAAAAGTTGTTGTTTTTCATGAATGTTCAGTTACAGGTTACACTTTTGCGAGACATCTAGACAGACAGGCTTTACTTGATATTTCAGAATATCTTCCGGAGAGCCCAAGCATTAAAGCACTTACCGAAATTGCTTCCAGAAATCAAATTACAGTATGCGCAGGTCTATTCGAAAAAGACGAAAATGACAATATTTTCAAAGCATACGTTTGCGTTAATGAAACCGGTATTGTGGCTAAATATAGAAAGCTTCATCCGTTCATCAATCCGCATATTAGCCCAGGTAATGCTTATTGTGTATTTAATCTGTATGGCTGGAACTTTGGGATACTTATATGCTATGACAATAATATTATTGAAAATGTAAGAGCTACTAAACTTTTGGGAGCAGATGTGCTATTAATGCCACATGTCACGATGTGTACCCCATCACCAAGACCAGGCGCAGGTTTTGTAGATAATAACCTTTGGTACAATAGAGAACAAGAAAGTACTGAATTGCGCAGAGAATTTAATGGCCCGAAAGGAAGAGAATGGTTAATGAATTGGCTACCCGCAAGAGCATTTGACAATGCAATGTATTGTGTGTTTTCAAACCCCATTGGAATGGATGATGATCAACTGAAAAACGGCTGTTCTATGATTGTAGATCCTTTTGGTAATATCGTTGCGGAATGTATCGTATTAGGTTCAGATATAGCGATGGCAACTATAACTGCTGAATCACTTCAATCTGCAGGCGGAAACCGATACCTCAAAGCTAGAAGACCTGAATTATATAAAAATATTATCGGTGCAGAACATATTTCTGAACAGAATGTAGCATGGCTTAATGCTGACAATAAACAAGATAATAATCTTATTTAAGAATTTTCTAAATGTTTCTTTTTAAGAAAACAATGGTAATATTCATACTGATTACCATTACAACAACAAACTAATATTTTCACTACATTATCTCAAATACAAAAGCACAGACCAAAAATCTGTGCTTTTCTTATAGAACCTTGTCAAGGTTATTTTCATTGTGAATATTAACCTTGACAAGGTTGGAGGCTGATTGACATAAGCCTTAATTTGTTTTTTATTTCTTCGCTGCCGGTTTTTTAGCAGGAGCTTTCTTCGTTGTTGTTGCTTTTTTTGCGGCTGGTTTCTTCGCTGCAGGTTTTTTCTTTTCAGCAAAAGCTTTAGGGTCTTGTGCTGTAATCCATTTTTTAACCTCATCAAGAGAAACATCAGTCAGTTCGTCTGCTTCGTATTTGGTATCGTCTTTCTTCTTTGGAATTTTATAGATATTCTTTCCATGTTTTACGATAGGGCCCCATCTTGCGTTTTCAATGGAGATCTTTTCAGCTTCCCATTGTTGAATATAACGGTTGGCTTCCTTTTCCAATTTAGCTTCTACCAACTCGTTGATGTCGCTTTGAGAAAGGTTTTCGAAATTATATTTCTTCGGAACGTTGATGAAAATACTTTTATACTTAATGAAAGGTCCAAATCTTCCTGTTCCTTTGGTAATCGGTTCACCTTTGTATGAAGCAATCGGTGCGTCGGCTAATTTCTTTTCGGCAATGATTTCTTCTGCACGTTTCTGGTCTATAGAAAGCGGATCTTCCCCTTTAGGAATACTGATATACGTGTCGCCCCATTTTACATAAGGACCAAATCTACCAACACCCACTGAGACCGGCTGATCTTCAAAATTATTAAGTTCGAAAGGTAATTTGAATAACTCCAAAGCATCTTCCAAATTGATGGTTGCAATATTTTGTCCAGCCATTAATGATGCGAAAATTGGTTTTTCTTCATCATCCTGCTCTCCAATCTGAATCATGGCTCCAAATCTTCCGATTCTTGCATGAACATTTTTACCTGTTTTTGGGTCAACTCCTAAAATTCTTTCTCCGTTGGCGCGGTCTGCATTTTCTTCTACATCAGCAATTCTCGGATGGAATTTTGAGTAGAAATCAGCCATCATTTCTTTCCATTTCTGAGCACCGCTTGCTATTTCGTCAAAGCTTTCTTCTACGCTTGCGGTAAACCCGAAGTCTAGAATTTCACTGAAATTATTGGTTAAGAAATCATTTACAACTTCTCCGATGTCAGTAGGAACAAATTTATTTTTATCGCCCCCGAATTTTTCTTCAAGAGTTTCTTTTTTAATTTTATCATTCGTTAAAGAGATTTTCACCACCTCTCTTACTTGTGGCTCAATTTCTCTTTTGTCTACATACTCACGGTTTTGAATCGTCTGAATCGTGGGTGCATATGTTGACGGGCGGCCAATTCCCAGTTCTTCAAGTTTTCTTACCAATCCTGCTTCTGTATATCTTGCGCTTGGTCTTGTGTACTTTTCCTGTGCCGTAATTTTTTTATAACTTAAAACTTCACCAACTGTTACTTTTGGCAACAATTTTTCGTTGTTTTCTTCATCTTCATCTTCCGTTTTTACAATTCCGTATGCTTTAAGGAAACCGTCGAAAATAATAACTTCACCTTGCGCTTCAAAATGTTGCGGAAGTTTAGCATTACCAATTTCGATTACTGTTTTTTCAATTTTAGCATTGGACATCTGAGAAGCCAATGTTCTTCTGTAAATTAACTGATATAACTTGCTTAGTTGAGCATCTGCAATTGTTTTAACAGAAAAATCTGTCGGGCGGATCGCCTCGTGAGCTTCCTGTGCAGATGAAGATTTTGTGGTATAATTTCTGGGTGCAGAGTATTCTGCTCCGTATTCTGATATAATTTGAGATTTTGCACCTTCTATTGCTTCCTGAGAAAGGTTTACCGAGTCGGTTCTCATATAAGTAATGAATCCTTCTTCGTATAATCTCTGTGCAAGACGCATCGTGTTGGTTACATTATAACCTAATCTTGAAGAAGCTTCCTGCTGAAGGGTAGATGTGGTAAACGGTGCAGATGCAGAACGGCTACCAGGTTTTGTTTCTACATTTAAAACTTTAAACTCAACGGTTTTTGCCAGTTCTAAGAATTTTTCGGCTTCTTCTTCTTTCTCGAAATCTTTTTTAAGCTTTGCAGCGATTTCCTGAGATGTTTTGTTTAAGAAAATTCCGTCTAGTTTGAAACTTACTTTTGGAGTAAAAGCACGAATTTCTTTTTCTCGCTCTACCACCAATCTTACTGCAACCGACTGTACTCTCCCTGCAGAAAGTCCTGGTTTTACTTTTTTCCAAAGTACAGGAGACATTTCGAAACCTACAATTCTGTCGAGAACTCTTCTTGCCTGCTGAGCATTGACTAAGTTCTGGTCAATATCTCTTGGATTTTCGATGGCTTTAAGAATCGCATTTTTGGTAATCTCGTGGAAAACGATTCTCTTTCTATTGTCTGGTTTTAGTTTTAACTCTTCTGCCAAATGCCATGCAATCGCTTCTCCTTCGCGGTCTTCATCGGAAGCCAGCCAAACCATTTCGGCTTTTTTCACAGAAGCTTTAAGCTCTGTTACTAATTTCTTTTTGTCGGGAGAAACTTCGTAATCGGGACTGAAGGTCTCCAGGTCAATTCCCATTCCTTTTTTAGGAAGGTCCCGGATGTGTCCGAAACTAGATTTTACTTCAAAATCATTTCCTAAATATTTCTGAATGGTTTTTGCTTTGGCTGGGGACTCTACGATTACTAAATTTTTCGACATACTGAAAATTTCTGCAAAAGTAAAGATTTTTTATTAGATGAACTCGTTAAATCATTTTATTTAGAAGTTCAAATGGCGCAATTAAGGTTCTGTAGAAAAAACCTTCGAATGTAAAACCTCTTCCCGACATCTCAACTCTGTAAATTAATGAGATAATTATAATGAATAAAGTAATCCAAAATTTCTGGTTTACAATCAACTTTTCGGAAGCTAGAGAAGATTCGGAATCCTTTAATAATAAGGCGAAAAGAACAATAATAAAGATCATGTGTATGTACATCCATCTCCCCCAATCAATTGCCAAATAAAATAACGGAAGCGAGAAAAGGAAAGCGAAGACAAGCGCGATAGATAAAACCTTTCGGTTTGTTTGATATTTTAAATAAAACCACAGATGAAAAACACTAAATCCAAAACTTAAAATATAAAGAAGATATTCATAGAGATGATCTTTTATATACTGCCTCTCATCAATATGCCAAAAGAAAATACCTCGAGTAAGGATAACACCACGATTTTGAAGAATTTCTAAAGACTGCCCTTCATTGATTTCTTTTCCAAATACCACAATGATAATCGCAGGAATGAAAACAGCGAGAATATATTTTAAATATCGTCTACATTCAATTTTTTGAGTTTTAAGATATAATGCAATCAGAAAGTAAGGAATAAAAAAAAGTGTGATTTCGTGAAAAAACATAGCCAAGAAAAGACCAAAACAGATCAAGTATTCTTTAATTCTTGACAAAGTGCCTTGATTTAATTGATAAACGAAATAGGTAAAAAGAAAAAATACAATAAATTCTTTTTTTCCTACATAATCTACACAATTAAAAAGCCCCACAAAGCCAACTGATGATAATAAAAGCGATAGATATAAAAAAGTAGCTTCCTTATACTGAATGAGCTTAAAATAATAATAAAAGAAAAGTGAAATAATAATTACCTGAAAACCATATACTAAATAATGAAGCCTAAATCCGGATAAATCTTGTAAAAGGAAAAAGAAACTTCCAGAAAGGCCGCGCCTTTTGAAACCACCATCCTCATAATTAATGAGCCAATCGCCCAAAATATACCCGTCGGATTTTATATTATGAAAATACGTAAATACCATCGCAAACACAGCTGTTGCGATAATGATGAGATAAATAAAAATCTTACTATTAAAATAATACAGAAGTTTTTTCAATCTTGTGTGTTTGTGAATTTACCAAAAATAAAAAGAGAAACAAAACAGCTTTCCAATAACCAGTAAACTCAAATTTTAATCTCTCAAAATTATGAAATTTGCGGTATTCTACAGCTATTCTATTTCTCTTTTAAAATTTTCGTGATATTTTATTTGCCTACAAAGCATAAAACATCACGAAAATGAAATTTATATTCACAAAAAGTAAGTTAAATTACCTTTTTATAATTTTAACTAAAGCTTCAGAATTGTTAATTCTCACTAAGTAAACACCTTGAACCAATGAAGAAACACTGGTTTGTGTATTTTCAAATTTCCCAGATTTTACCAGTTGCCCTGAAGCGTTATAAATTTGATAGTGATAGTCTTTGTTTTCAGTAGCCTTAATATAAAGAACATCTTTCACAGGATTTGGGAAAAGAATAATTTTATTTTCTTTTACTTTTTCTGAAATTTCAGATTTACTGAAAACATTGGAGGCTTTCATTACAGCTCCTGGAGTTACAGGAATTGCAGGAATAGGCCCTTCTTCCAATCCGTTTTGATTATAGTTCACCTTTACACATCGACAGTTCATCCCAAAATACGGATCATTATTATCATGGAAAGCAATAAAACGATCAGTGACTGAAGCTGCATCAAATAAGATATTAATTGGTCTGCCAAGATAATTAGAATTCATAGCTCCCGTCCAAACCCCAGGATACTGAAAATTATTCGTTGTGTAAGTACCAACAGGACTTTGATTTGCCATTACACTTCTTACGCCACGCGATCCTACATTAGGATAATTCCCTACTGCGTATTCTGAATTATTAAAAACAAAACCAACACTTGCATTACCCGAATTCTTCACTTGTGTTCCTAAATAATCAGTCACTAAATTATAACTCGTTGCTACATTTTCATCTTTTTTATACCACGGAGACATCCCAAAGTCTTTATTGGAAATAATGGCAACACCGGTAAGATCGGGAACCCTCCATCCTTCAGGACAAGGATCGAAAGGTGATTTCTTACCGCCTCTCCCCCATCGGTCATTGGCTACATTAGGCTCATCCAACAACCAGTCTGTTCCATTTGTATAATTAGGAATCGCATTGTTACGTGGCGCAAAAGAACTTGGAATCATATAAACCAAAGGATTTTTTACTGAGTAAGAAAGCACTTTCGCTACTTTATCACTCACTTTATCACCTGCTAAAATATTTGCATTCGAAGTATTTGTATAGGTATTGTAAGGAACAATATAACTTCCTGACATATTATTGTATGAGGTAGCACTAAGCGTAGTATATGCTATCGCTCCACTTGAATTCGCATTTCCTAAAAATATATCATACGAAGATCTGTCAGCATATTGAAATGAAGGAATCGGATCTTTTCTTCCCCATTGATACTGTAATCCTGCAGAAGCTTTAATTTTTGAATACTCCTCAACCGTAGGAGCTTGAGGATTAGCAACTGTAGGAAAAGCATCGATGGCGCCTAAATTCCTATCCATAAATTCTGTTTTTAAAACATCTCCTTTTGGAACATAATTTATGTAATTAGTTGCCGTGGCATTAGGTGTTTCGGTGGCATAAACATTAGATCCTATCGCGGTATCTGTCACCCAAATGTGCCATGACCAATAAACAGGATTTGTAATACTTCCATTATGCAGAGTAACCACGGCATTTCCACTTTGGTTAGGATTCACATTAACAACAATTTTAGAGTTTGCTAAATCAGCCAATGAACCCGGCGAAGGATTGGTAATACTTACCGTACTAATCAAATCTGCATTAGTCGACCATAGAACATTAACCTTTAAAGCATTAAAGTTAGAAACATTTAAAACATCTGGATTGTTAAGCAACTGACTCTGAACAGAAAATGCCTTACTTACTGGAATTTCAACAACAGAAGCCACCGCATCTTTTACAACCTGATAAGTGTTTGGATTATTTAATCCAACAGTATATTCAGAATTAGAAGTTATATATTCGGTAGGAAAATCATAACTATTCACAGCATACAAAGGGTCTTTTATACATCTGCAACCATTAGCATCTGAGGTTTTTACCGAAGCTGTTGGCGTATACCAATATCTTCCTTTAATCGTTGGGTTCCCAGAATCTGGAATATCAGTTTGACCTTTATCGGGGACCATGTATAATAATCGAGATCCTACAGCTGGCGTAACATCAAAATGACGCACCATCGTAGCCGTCCACAAACCTACATGATGTTGATCTGTATACTGCCCTCCCTGAGCATTAATTGCTATCCCTCCGGTTCCAGGAAAAACTCCCATATCAAACCCTCCGGCATTAGACAAATCAAATCCTATATTTGGATACAATTTAAATCCGGTCATAAATGCAGGTACATTATTATCGTTTGGCTTAATGATATGATAACGATTAGATTCGAAAGAATTTTTCCCCAAAGCAGTTCTTACTCCAAATGGAGAATAGTCAATTCTAATATCATCAACATAAGAACCAGAGGCTAGATTTGAAACTAGCATCGAAGGAATTCTCCATCCGTTAGGACATGGATCAAACGATGATTTGTTGCGATAAGGCGCATTAGCACTGTGAAAGTTATAGTTTGTTACAATTTTTCCTTTGGAATTATCTGACCATAGGTTGAGTTCGGTAAGTCTACTATCTGGTAATGTAGCAGTTTTTCCAAACCAGTTGATCATAAGATTTGCATTATTATTATAATATGCAGGTCCCGAATTATCGTCTTTATTAACATAAATAAGACTTAAAGGATTTTTTACCGAAAGCTTGATATTATTATTAACCGTAGCATTCGAAACGGGAACAAACTGTCTCAAGTTATCAAAATTCTGTGCGTTATCGAAATTTTTCGCCTGCCTATGACGTACTCTTCCAATAGAGCCAGAAACTTCGTAAAAGTCATTACCCCTGTCAACCAGAGACGGAATAGGATCTTTTCTTCCCCATTGATATAGAAGACCTTGGTTTTTATTCCAATCATCTGCCGTTAGGGAATTGCTTAAGGCTCCCAAATTTCTGTCCATCCATTTCCATTCTGCATCAGGAATAACTTCTAGTGTACCATCGCTTTTTTCTCTTCTAACATTGGTATAGCTTTTATAAGTAGATCCGTTTGTGGGATCATCGGTAACCCAAACATGCCAAGACCAAAAAATCTCCCCATTTACTCTAAAAGCGACAACAGCATTCCCTTCTTTAGATTTGTTTACAGGTACTTTTATCTTAGCACTTTCTCCTGAGCCCAAAATCTCTAATCCATAATTCACATCTGATTTAATCAAACCATGATTATCTTCCCAAAGCACATCAGCGGTAATGACACCATTGGGAATACTGGAATAGCCTAAAAATTCATAGCCAGCCCACATGGCGTAAGCCTTTTTTACAGGAATATAGATTCCGTCATTCTCTTGTGAAGGTTCAAAAATATAGCTATTCGGAGCCTTCATCCAATCTTTCGCAGCTATTATTTGGGCAATTCCGTTACTTTGATCCGAAATTCGATTACCCAAAATGTCTGTTTTTAAATTCAATGCTATAAGTTCAGGATCAGAACCTGTTTTTTTAGATTCTAAAAGATACTGAGCATCAGCAGAAAAGAAACAAAAAGCCACTGCAATACTGTAAAAGTATTTTCTATTCATATTGTAATTTAATTATGTGATTTGACTATGCAATCTAAAAATAAAATTCACAAAAACATAACATAAATTTAAAATATTGATAAAATAAAAAAATATAACCAAATTATTTTACACAATAAATAAACATATTCACTTATGTATGAAAACTTAGCTCCATTTATTTCGGGCACAAAAATACAATATCAGACTCATATAAATACATGAGTCTGAGTTAAGTTTCATTAATAATTAATCAAACTTTAAGTGAAAATAAATTGAGAAATGAAAATACCTTTAAGTAAAATAAAGCTTAAAACAGTAAATACTTTTGTAAAGTTGGAGATGAATCTCATATTTACAATATTTTTAAAATTAATAAAAATAGCGCAATAAAAAAATATAGATATAAGAAAATCTATACACCGTCAATCTTGACGACACCATCAAAAATAAAAAAAAGAGAAACAAAACAGCTTTCAAATATCCAGCAAACTCAAATTTTAATCTCTTAAAATTATGAAATCTGCGGTATTATACAGCTATTCTATTTCTCTTTTAAAAAGTTTTCGTAATATTTATTTTGCTTATTAAGCTTAAAATATCATGAAATTTAAAATCACAAAAACGTTAATTCTTTATAATTTTAACTAAAGCTTCAGAATTATTAATTCTCACCAAGTAAACACCTTGAACCAATGAAGAAACACTAGTTTGTGTATTTTCAAATTTACCAGATTTTACCAGTTGCCCTGAAGCGTTATAAATTTGATAGTGATACTCTTTGTTTTCAGTAGCCTTAATGTAAAGAACATCTTTCACAGGATTTGGGAAAAGAACAATTTTATTTTCTTTTACTTTTTCTGAAATTTCAGATTTACTGAAAACATTGGAGGCTTTCATTACAGCTCCTGGCGTCACAGGAATTGCAGGAATAGGCCCTTCTTCCAATCCGTCTTGATTATAGTTAACCTTTACACATCGACAGTTCATCCCAAAATACGGATCATTGTTATCATGGAAAGCAATGAAGCGATCAGTGACTGAAGCTGCATCAAATAGGATATTGATTGGTCTGCCAAGATAATTTGAAACCAAAGCAGCTGTCCAAACCCCAGAATACTGAAAATTATTCGTCGTGTAAGTACCAACAGGACTTTGATTTGCCATTACACTTCTGAAACCACGTGACCCTGCATTAGGATAATTTCCTACTGCGTATTCTGAATTATTAAAAACAAAACCAACACTTGCATTACCCGAATTCTTCACTTGTGTTCCTAAATAATCAGTCACTAAATTATAACTCGTTGCGACATTTTTATCTTTTTTATACCAAGGAGATATCCCAAAATCCTTATTAGAAATAAGTGCAACTCCGGTAAGATCGGGAACCCTCCATCCTTCAGGACAAGGATCGAAAGGTGATTTCTTACCGCCTCTTCCCCATCGGTCAGCAGCAACATTAGGTTCATCCAACAACCAGTCTGTTCCATTTGTATAATTAGGAATCGCATTGTTACGTGGCGCAAAAGAACTTGGAATCATATAAACCAAAGGATTTTTTACTGAGTAAGAAAGCACTTTCGCTACTTTATCACTCACTTTATCACCTGCTAAGACATTCGCATTCGAAGTATTTGTATAGGTATTGTAAGGAACAATATAACTCCCTGACATATTATTGTATGTCGTAGCATTAAGCGTAGTATATGCTATTGCTCCGGTTAAACTCGCATTTCCTAAAAATATATCATACGAAGATCTGTCGGCATATTGAAATGAAGGAATTGGGTCTTTTCTTCCCCATTGATACTGCAATCCTGCAGAAGCTTTAATTTTTGAATACTCCTCAACCGTAGGCGCTAAAGGATTTACAACTGTAGGAAAAGCATCGGTGGCTCCTAAATTCCTATCCATAAATTCTGTTTTTAAAACATCTCCTTTTGGAACATAATTTATGTAATTAGTTGCCGTGGCATTAGGTGTTTCGGTGGCATAAACATTAGATCCTATCGCGGTATCTGTCACCCAAATGTGCCATGACCAATAAACAGGATTTGTAATACTTCCATTATGCAGAGTAACCACGGCATTTCCACTTTGGTTAGGATTCACATTAACAACAATTTTAGAGTTTGCTAAATCAGCCAATGAACCCGGCGAAGGATTGGTAATACTTACCGTACTAATCAAATCTGCATTAGTCGACCATAGAACATTAACCTTTAAAGCATTAAAGTTAGAAACATTTAAAACATCTGGATTATTAAGCAACTGACTCTGAACAGAAAATGCCTTACTTACTGGAATTTCAACAACAGAAGCCACCGCATCTTTTACAACCTGATAAGTGTTTGGATTATCTAATCCAACAGTATATTCAGAATTAGAAGTTATATATTCGGTAGGAAAATCATAACTATTCACAGCATACAAAGGGTCTTTTATACATCTGCAACCATTAGCATCTGAGGTTTTTACTGTATTAGTAGGCATATACCAATATCTTCCTTTAATGGTAGAATTTGCAGAATCCGGAATATCTGATTGACCTTTATCCGGAATCATGTATAATAATCGTGATCCTACAGCGGGAGTTACATCAAAATGACGCACCATCGTAGCCGTCCACAAACCTACATGATGTTGATCTGAATACTGCCCTCCATGAGCATTAATTGCTATTCCCCCGGTTCCGGGAAAAACTCCCATATTCAATCCTCCGGCATTAGACAAATCAAATCCTATATTTGGATACAATTTAAATCCGGTCATAAATGCAGGTACGCTATTATCATTAGGTTTAATGATATGATAACCGCTAGATTCGAATATCGATTTTCCCAAATCAGTTCTTACTCCAAATGGAGAATAGTCAATTCTAATATCATCAACATAAGAACCAGAGGCTAGATTTGAAACCAACATCGAAGGAATTCTCCATCCGTTAGGACATGGATCAAACGATGATTTGTTGCGATAAGGCGCATTAGCACTGTGAAAGTTATAATTTGTTACAATTTTTCCTTTGGAATTGTCTGACCATAGATTGAGTTCGGTAAGTCTACTATCTGGCAATGTAGCAGTTTTTCCAAACCAGTTGATCATAAGATTTGCATTATTATTATAATACGCAGGTCCCGAATTATCGTCTTTATTAACATAAATAAGACTTAAAGGATTTTTTACCGAAAGCTTGATATTATTATCAACTGTAGCATTCGAAACCGGCACAAACTGTCTCAGATCATCGAAATTAACAGCACCTGTAAAGTTTTTTGCTTGTCTATGACGCACCCTTCCGATAGAGCCTGAAACTTCGTAGAAGTCATCTCCTTTATAAACTAAAGTTGGAATTGGATCTTTTCTTCCCCATTGATATAGAAGACCGCCACTTTTATTCCAATCTTCAGAAGTATTAGAATTGGAGATTGCTCCAAGATTCCTATCCATCCATCCCCACTCTACATCGGGAATTACCTCTATTGTACCGTTACTTTTTTCCCTTCTAACATTGGTATAGCTTTTATAAGTAGATCCGTTTGTGGGATCATCGGTAACCCAAACATGCCAAGACCAAAAAATCTCCCCATTTACTCTAAAAGCGACAACAGCATTCCCTTCTTTAGATTTGTTTACAGGCACTTTTATCTTAGCACTTTCGCCAGAGCCCAAAATCTCTAAAGCATAATTCACATCTGATTTAATCAAACCATGATTATCTTCCCAAAGCACATCTGCGGTAATATTTCCATTTGGAAGTACTGAAGTGCTTAAAAACGCATCCTTCTTCCACATTTCATATGCCTTTTTTACAGGAATATATAAGCCATCATTATTTTGTGACGGATCAAAAACATAGCTATTCGGAGCTTTCGTCCAATCACGACAATCCGTTGTATTTATGACAGCATTGAGGGATGATGTACAACCTGCGCTGTTTCGAACTACAATAGTGTAACTTCCTGTAGAAATACCCGTTTTAGTATTAGAAGTCTGAAAATTTACTCCACCATCAAAACTATATTCAACCCCTGTACTTGGTGAGGTAACGGTAATTGTACCCGTAGTTACAACACAAGATGGATGAGTAATACTTAATACAGGATTGTCGGGAGCATTCAACACAGGGTTAATCACAGCACTTGTTGATTGAGAGACAACACCTCCATTATTCTTTATTCGAACTAAATAAGTTCCAGAAGGCAATCCCGAAAGTGTATTAGATGATTGAAAAGTGACTCCATTATCAAAACTATAGGTGACTCCCGAAGTAGGTGACGTAACTGTAATTGCTCCCGAAGGAAGGCTACATGAAGGTTGCGTAACAGCAACTATAGGAGCATCAACTTGAGTAGTTTGAATATAATTATTTATTCTTAATGAGGAAAGCAAGCTATTTCCGTAATCTGCATTTAATTCTGCATAATGGTTTCCTACAGTAGAAAAAACAACAGTAGGATTATTATTAGTTGCAGTTAATACATTTGCTCCATCTTCAAATTTCCATAACAAAGAAGAAAGTGTTCCCTGCGACATATTTGTAAATTGCACATTATTCCCTACAAATACAGAAGTCGGTGTGGCGGAAAACTCTGCGATTGGAGATATTATAATAGCATTTCCAAAATTCACATTAGCATTGGTATCCGTAGCTTGTCTTTGTCCCGTATTGTTGGTAAATACCTTGACTTTAATAAAGTATTTACCCGCAGTTAAAGGATAATTAATAACTTCCGGATTCCTGCTGTTTAGCCATCCTTTAGCACCATCACTCTGCCAAACTGTATTAGTGATCAAAGTCTCACTTTCTGTTCCGTCAGTGTTTTTCTTGACCAGATAAGTCCAACTTCGGACAAATGATAAGGTTCTTACATTTAATACGGCTGTCGTTACTCCTTCAGGTATTTCAAATTCTTTACTAGCATAATAATGATCACCAGGAATCACATTATTACCCGTAATCCATCTTGTAATTCCTGCTACTCCACCCGTAGACGCAGAAGCCCAACCCGATACATTAGCATGACGTGTAATTGGCGTACTTATCACTCCATTGGGATCGGTATACGTCCAGTCGCCATCTGCTGCACCAGCCTCAGCCATAATACTTCCATCATCATTCCTCCCTGTACTAAGGTCAATTATATTTCCTGTAGTGATTTTTACTGTTCTTGTAGAAACAGAACTTCCGGAAGCGTTACTCACGGTAAGCTTAGCAATGTAAATCCCTGGTGTTGCATACGTCACAACAGGGTTAGAGATTGTAGATGTGGCGGGATTTCCACCGACAAATTCCCATGCAAAAGTAGTGGGATTTCCTGTACTTGAGTCTGAAAAAGCTAATGTGTTATTTCCAGAAACAACAACATTGAACCTAGACAATGTAGATTGCGCATTGACTATCAATGCACAAAATAAAAGAAAAAATAAAATTAATTTTCTCATCGTAATGTGTTTTTATTATTCCTACTCTATTTAAGGATTTTCGGATAACTCCTTAGTAAAATATTCTTCTAATATACTAATTTATCACTAATTATGGATAATTAAATTAAATTTTTGAGACCCTACTGTAATCTCATATACTTAAAAGTATTGTAATTAGGGTAAATTCTATAATATACAAAAGGTGAATCTCCGAATTTCAGAGCTCAATATTGACCATTATTTGAATGAATTTAATCTTAAAAAAAACTTTAACTATAAAAAAAGCTCCATTTTTAACGCCCTTCTTCACAGAATGATTAAAAATGATAAAAAAACACCTAATTGAATAGATAAGTATACAACTACAACTTCACTGCTATTTTAACTAAAAATGGCTCTAAGTATTTTGCAATTATATATGCCAGAAAACCGATAAATACGAAAGAAAAAACAGGTAATAGTAAAGGTGGAATTTCGGGATATTGATTGTGAATTTTAATAATTAATGATATCAGCATATTTTCATGCAATAGATATAATGGGTAACTAATAAATCCAATAAATTGAAAAAAACGGTTTGAGAACAGTAGGTTTAATCTTTTCCAAAATAATGCTCCAAAAAAAATTAAATTCAATGCAATCAAATAGATAAGCAACATTAAATCCTGAAACTTATACCCATAACATAATGAGCACATCCAAACAAAAAGGATTATAAATAAATATTTCCTATCTCGATGATAATAATAGATATACGTTAAAGCGCCTACAACAAACCATCCAAAATGAATAAATGTACCAACATACATTTTAATCCATGTATTCTCAAATAATAATTCATGAAAACACAAAATCTGTAAGACTAAAGCCGATATGTATAACAGAAAAATACCGATTAATGCTACACGCCTGTTGAAAGCGAAAAACAAGGCACCGAAAATAATATAAAACTTTACCTCAACGTACAAAGACCAGAAAGACAATTCTAAAACCGGAAAATTGGTTCCGACAATTTTTTCTAAAACACCATTGTTAATAAATAAAACACCAGGTAAAAGTGATTTTAACTCTGGAATACCAAAAGGTCTTTCATGAAAAAATCCGGCAGTTAAATATATGAAAACACTACAAATCAACATACTTGGAAAAAGCCGAAGCCATCTGTTTTTAATAAACTTTACAAACCCAGAAGTTTTTTCAACAGACATCAGAATAACAAAACCTGATATTAAAAAAAACAACTGCACCCCAAGACTACCATATTTAAATACTATATTCTCAGAAAACATTTTTTTATATGGGTAAAATATATCCCAAACATAATATCCATGAAACAAAAAAACCAGTAAAATAGCAAGCCCCCTTAGACCATCTAGTACTAAAATCCTTTCTTTTTTCATTATTTTAAATTTTAAATTATGGGAGAAGATGATTTTTATAGAGATCAATTGTAAATCTTCCTGATTTTATATTTTGAAAACTAGAAAAAACGACAAAATAAAATAATACTAAAGCGATAATAAATGAGTGAATAATCTTTTTCTTATTAAGCGATACAACATACATAGCATTGGGTATCAAAATATAAGCAAAAATGATAAACGTCCCTGCCAAACGAGACGAAAATATGGGATTATTACGAAAAATAAAATAGAAACAAATTCCTACAACAGCATAGTTTCGATGATATTCATAATAAGGAAACTTTTCTTTCATTGGTGTGTCAAAGCAAAACAGAAAGAAAGTAAGAATCATCATCATACCCTCCGGAATACCAAAACCACCATTTAATCTTTCTACACTCTCATCCATATATCCATTGAATCCCACGACAAGCATATTATCTCCGGCAATACTATCCAAAAAACCACCAAAAACTTTATATATTTCAAAAGGAGAAGCAAAAATTGAAGCAATAATTAAAGTAAGCATCCAAAATTTGTTCATAGGGATTCTAGCTACCCAATACATTGGCAAAAACAAGTAACAAACATTATGAATTCCTGCAGCTAAATAAATACACAAAAGATACATCCAAAGGTTTTTTTCTTTAATGAAGCGTATTGCATAATAAACTGCATATGTGCCTAAACATTGCCTAATTTGCCCGCTCTCTCCTACAAAAAACCCTGGAATAAAAAGAAATAATATAAATGTAAAAGGATAAAACGTATTATCATCAATATATTCAACTTTCAGAATAATTGTAATTGCTGCAATTACCAAAGTCAGCATATAAAAAGGAGCATTGAAGACATTTATAAGAATTTTATTAATAAGCACAAACAACCACTCAAGCTCCATCGGTTGTGGCCCCTCCATAAACAAAGCCTTCATAAAGATACTTACATAATCTTTGGTATCAGAATAAATATAAATTCCAATATAACTTCCATAATCTGGCCCTACTTCATTCCTTAATCCTGCTATAATGATAAGATAGCCCGCCAAAAACCAAAGCCATTTTTTTTCTACTTTTTTTACGTAAACTTCCTGAAAGCTGAAAATAAGCATGTAAATAATTGCTATAATATAATATGGATGTAATAAACTCATTTATGCAATTGAATATTTTTAAACTGATGAGACACAACCACAAATCCCGAAAGAATAAGCGGCAAAAAGAGTCTAGACTCCCAAAAAAGTCCGACTAAAGTAATCATTCCCAAATAAGGTAAAGAAAAGAATAAATATTTTTTTAAAATTGTTTGCTGCTCTATATTTGCTAATTGAAAAACAAAATAAAACCCTAAAACACCAAACAAAAAACCGGCAAGATTAAATAGACTTGTAAAATTTTTCACGAGATAAACGCCTTCAAAAAAAGAGGCATTCTGCGGAATCATTATTTTCAATAAAAAATAAGGCAAAACAAAAGAAATAATTAAAAAGAAAATTTCTTTCAAATAAAGAATATTCTTTAACCTTTTAAAATCAATAAAAACGGCTGCAAAAAATGCGATATTAAGACATGAAGTCTCTCTCACAAATGTAGAAATAACAATTACAAAGCATAATAAAACAAAATCTATCTTTTTCCGGTGATGGTAATATTTTAAAGTAAACCAAACTCCTGCTAAATAAAAAAATATAGAAATTAAATCACAATTTGTCGGCACATACTGCACAATTACAATAAAAAAAATGGCAAGCAAATGAATAATCCTGCTAAGATTTTTATTAGAAAATTCAGAATTAAAATTTAATATCTTATTTAAAACCCATGAAGAAATAACAAAAAAGAAAGCATTAATAAGAAAAATACTGTGATAAAACAAAGTTCCATTTTTCAGCAAAAAACCTTTTAGCGAGAATAAATATTTATCTACAAAAAAATTAAAGAAAGCAAAAACCTCCATCATCAGGAAGTTTGGAATAACCCTATAAGCGTATACTGAAGAAAACATAAAATCTGGAGGTTTCTCCATCAATTTTAATTTTGCATAAGAAGACTCAAATCCATAATAGGACATGAAAAATAGCAGAAATGGTAAAATTACTACAAACAGAAATCCGGATAATTTTTCATCAAATATTTTCAACATACAAAACTGTTGTGTCTTTAAGAACATTTTCCTGCTAAATATAACTTAACAGTGAGGGAATTTTTACAAAAGTATAAGTTTTTTTCATTTTACATTCAATATTTTATTGATTTACAGTTAAAACTTATCAAATAATTGTTTTGAACTACTCCCGAAAAATTTAAATTTGCAAACTTGATTTAAGAAGTTCATGCATCGTTTTTTCATCCAATTATATTATCTGATTTCCAAAAATCGTTTTATTTCTATCGCTATTGCGTTGGGAATTCTTATCATTTGTGGCTTTTTCGCTTCGAAAATCAATTTTGAAGAAGATATTAATCAAATTATCCCTAAAAACGAAAAATCAGATTTAACTGCAAAAGTTCTACAACAACTTAACTTTTCAGACAAAATCATCATCATTATTGAGAAAAAATCTAAAGACGACAACTTTCAGCTTTCGGAAACTGCAGATACTTTTTTAAATAAAATTGAGCCTTTAAAAAAATACATCGGCTCAGTTCAGGGAAAAGTAAATGACAATGAAATTTCAGAAACTTTCGATTTTGTCAACCAAAATCTTCCTTTGTTTTTAAATGAAAAAGATTACGCTGAAATCGGAAGAAAGCTCAATAAAGATAGTATTGCAAAGCAAGTGGAGAGCAATTATGTCTCTCTCGTTTCGCCAACCAGTCTTGTAACCAAAGAATTCATCAAAAAAGACCCTCTCGGAATAACTTTTCTTGGTATCAAAAAACTCAATGCGCTCAACATCAGTAAAGATTTCAAGCTCGAAGACAACTATATCATTACCAAAGATGGGAAAAATCTATTGCTTTTTATCGACCCGAAAAACAAAAGCAATGACACCAAAAACAACGAGCTTTTTGTCAATCAGCTCAACGAAATCAAAGACGACATCAACAAAAACTTTAAAGGAAAAACAGAAATCAGTTATTTTGGTTCGCCTGTGATTGCTGTTGCCAATGCTCAACAAATCAAGAAAGACATTCAGAATACGGTTATTATTTCGATGACGGTTCTTTTGATTTTACTGATTTATTATTTCAGAAATTTCTTTACCCCGTTAATTGTATTTTTGCCGACTGTTTTTGCTGTTTTCATTTCATTAATGATTTTGTATTTTATTAAAGATAAAATATCGGCAATTTCGCTCAGCGTGGGTGCAATTCTCATCGGGATTACCATTGATTACGCCCTTCATATTCTCACGCATTACAAGCACAACAATAATATTGAAGAGCTTTATAAAGAAATCACACAACCCATTATTCTGAGTAGTGCAACGACAGCGGTTTCATTTTTATGTTTGGTTTTCGTTCGTTCTGAAGCCTTAAAAGATTTAGGTCTTTTTGCTTCCATTACTGTTTTCCTGTCTTCTTTTGCAGCATTAATTATTGTTCCGCAACTGTATCATCCGAAAGCAGAAAAAGAAAAAACCAACAACAATTTCATCGATAAAATAGGAAGTTATCCTTACGAAAAAAATAAACCTTTGATTATCGGCTGTTCTCTGATTATCATTGCCTGTCTTTTTGGGTTCAGACACGTTGGGTTTAATGAAGATATTGGCGATTTAAATTACATTCCAAAAGATTTAAAAATAAGTGAAGCCAAGCTTGAAAAACTGTCCGACATTACTTCAAAATCAATTTACACGATTTCTTACGGAAATTCTGAAAGTGAAGCGTTGGCAAGAAACTCTCAGCTGAGTCGATTTTTAGAAAAGGAAAAACAGGAAGGAAAAATTTTAAGTTACAACTCGATTGGTAACGTTGTCCTCTCAGAAAAAGACCAACAAAAAAAAGTAGACCAATGGAATCAGTTTTGGAATAAAAACAGGAAAGACGAAACCATCTCGGAATTAATAAATAATGGAAACAAGTTTGGTTTTAATGCTACTGCTTTTAATCAGTTTAATGAAAATTTAAACAAATCGTACTCTACTTTAAGCTTAAAAGATTACTCCTCAATAAAAGCATTCCAAATATCAGAATTTTTAAGCAATGAAAATGGTTTTTATACCGTTTCGAATGTTGTAAAAGTAGATGAGAAAGACCGAGATGCATTTATAAAAGATGTTGAAAAAAGTCATGAAGCTTTGGCAATCGACCGTCAACAGATGAATGAGAACTTTTTAGGCTTACTGAAAAGAGATTTTAATACATTGATTAATTATTCTCTTTTAGCTATTGTTTTAACGATTATTGTTTTCTTCAGGAATTTTGAGCTTTCTCTTTTAACGATGTTTCCGATTGTTTTAACGGGAGTTGTCACGGCTGGAATTCTTTATTTTTTAGGTTTGGAATTAAATATTTTCAGTACCGTTGTCTGTACTTTGGTTTTTGGAGTCGGTGATGATTTCAGTATTTTCCTTACCAAAGCAATGCAGAAAGAGCATACGACTGGTAAAAATGAACTTCCGACTTACAGAACATCAATTATTCTGGCGGTTTTTACTACTATTTTATCTATCGGTTCTTTAATTTTCGCAAAACACCCTGCTTTACACTCTTTAGCTTTGGTTGCTTTGATTGGAATGTTTTCTGTAATCGCAATTACCACTATTTTATACCCTTTCTGGTTTAGATTTTTGATTATTAACAGACAGAAAAAAGGTTTATCACCAATCACATTAAGACTGTTTCTGCGTTCAGTTTTTTCATTTATCTATTACGGTTTAGGTGGAATAATCTTCTCATTTTTCGGGCATTTCTTTATTAAAAACGCCAAAGGAAAAACACTCAACACGATTAAAAAAGCGATTGCATTATTCTTGAAATCAGTTTTACATCTTTCGCCTTTTGTAAAGAAAAAAGTGATTACAAATCCCAACGAAGATTTTAGTAAACCAGCAATTATTATTGCTAATCACACCTCATTTCTTGATACTTTAGCAATTGCAATGACAACCCATAAAATTGTTTACTTGGTCAATGATTGGGTTTGGGATTCTCCTGTTTTTGGCAAATTGGTAAAAGCTTTGGGCTTTTTTCCAGTTTCTCAAGGGATAGAAAATGGAAAAGAAAAATTAAAAGAAAAAATTGACCAAGGTTATTCATTAGTTGTGTTTCCAGAAGCAGAAAGGTCTTACACCAACGATGTGAAACGTTTCCACAAAGGAGCTTTTTATTTAGCTGAAGAATTTGGATTGGATATTTTACCACTTTACATTCACGGAAATTCTGAAGTACAGCCAAAAGGAGACTTCATTATTTACGACGGAAGTATTACGGTAAAAGTGGGTGACAGAATTAAAAAAGACGATGTCAATTTTGGTAAAGATTATTCAGAAAGAACAAAAAAAATCAACGCTTATTTCCGTGAAGAATTTGCCCAGTTGCGAAATGAGCTAGAAGACGAAGACTATTTTAAAAAGAAATTGTTTTTAAGCTATTTATATAAAGAAAATGAAGTGGTAAAACCTGTAAAAGACGACTTCAACAAAAACAAATCGGTTTATTTTGAGCTCAACAAACACATTCCGAATGATGCAACCATCCTTCATATTGCAGATGATTTTGGGCAGAAAGATATCTTACTGACCTTACAACAAGCTGGAAGAAAAATTTTCAGTTTCATTAATGATAACGAAAAAAAATCGGTTGCAAAAAATAATTATTTGGTACAAAGAAGAAAAATAGAATATCTTGATAACTTAGCTCAAGTCAATAAGAAAGCTGATGTTCTTTTAATTTCTGACGAGAATTTTAATCTTAAAGATGTTAAAGATTTACCAGAGACCATTATCTTCTTAAATAGTAAGAATCAAACTTTTGAAAACGAAAATTTCAAGCAAATATTTGAATCAGAATCAATAAAAGTATTTAGATATGTATAATTTCTCTGAAAATCATATTTTTGTAATCCATAAAAAATATTAATGCAAAAAAATATACTCGTTATTTATTATACTCAAACCGGACAGCTGGAAGATATTGTAAGAAATATCGCGCAACCGTTTGAAGATAAAAAAGACGAATACAACGTTACCTATTACAACATTCAGCTCAAAAAAGATTTTCCTTTTCCGTGGCCGAGTGATGTTTTTTTTAATACTTTTCCAGAATCTTATCTGCAGATTCCAAGCGAGATTCTTCCTCCACCCGAAGAAGTTTTAAATACAAAATTTGATTTGATATTATTTGGATATCAGGTTTGGTATCTTACGCCATCTATTCCGATTATTTCATTTTTGAAAAGCGGTTTTGCAGAAAACATTTTCAGAAACACACCCGTTGTTACCATTTCAGCAACCAGAAACATGTGGATGCTTTCTCAGGAAAAGCTCAAAGTATATTTAAAAAATCTTGAAGCTAAATTAATTGGAAACATTGCATTGGTAGACCGTAGAGACAATTATACAAGCGTCTTGACGATTCTACGCTGGATGACAACCGGACAAAAAGAAAAATCAGGAATTTTACCGGCTGCCGGAGTTTCAGATGAAGAAATCAATGGTGCGGGAAAATATGGCAAGATAATTGAAAACCATTTTGAGAATAACAACTTCGCCAATCTGCAACCCGAATTGGTGAAAAACGGAGCTGTAGAAATACGACCTTTTTTGGTAAGAGTAGAAAAAGTAGGCAACAAAATTTTTACGATTTGGTCTAATCTGATTATCAAGAAAAAAGAAAAACGACCATTGTTGATAAAATTCTTTAAGGTATATTTGATGGCAGCAATTTGGATTATCTCACCCATCGTGTTGATTTTTCATATCTTGCTCGCTCCAATTCTATGGACAAAAAGACAAAAACAGAAAAAATATTTACAAGGAATTAATTTAAAATAGAAATGTACGACGTATTTATAACAAAAGCATCCACATACTTGCCCAATGAGCCGGTTTCTAATGATGAAATGGAGAGCTATCTTGGCTTGGTCAATAATACGCCTTCTAAGGCGAGAGCTTTAATTCTAAGGAATAACAAAATCACTACAAGATACTACGCTTTAGATAAAAACGGACAGCCAACCCACACCAACGCACAGATTACGGCAAAAGCCGTGGAAGGTCTTTTTGATGAAAACTTCAAAAAAGAAGATATGACATTATTATCTGTGGGAACTACTTCTCCGGATCAGATTCAGCCTTCTCACGCATCTATGGTTCATGGTGAGCTTAACATCGGAAAATCTATTGAAATAAATACCGCTACCGGACTTTGTAATTCTGGGATGAATGCCCTAAATTATGGTTTCTTAAATGTAAAAGCCGGAATTAAAAACAATGCAGTCTGCGTAGGTTCTGAAAGAATGTCTTCGTGGATGACCGCAGATAAATTTGATCATGAAGCTGAAAATCTAAAACTTTTAGAAGAAAGACCTATCGTAGCTTTCAAAAGAGAGTTTTTGAGATGGATGCTATCTGACGGAGCCGGAGCATTTTTATTGGAAAATAAACCTAGAGAAAACGAAATTTCTTTAAAAATTGATTGGATTGACTTCTATTCTTACGCTCACGAAATCGAAGCATGCATGTACTCTGGTTGTGAAAAGCAAGAAGACGGAAGTTTGAAATCTTGGGCAGATTATCCTTCTGACGAATGGCTGAAACAGTCTATTTTTGCTTTAAAACAAGACACTAAAATTCTTGATAAATATATTTTGGTAAAAGGTGCCGAAAGTTTGAGAGCTTCGTTTGATAAACATCAGCTTGATCCAGACTCTATCGATCACGTTTTAGCACACATTTCTTCAGGATACTTTAAGGAAGGATTAAAAGAAGAGTTCGCTAATGTAGGTCTTGATTTCCCTTGGGAAAAATGGTTTTACAATCTGTCAGACATCGGAAATATTGGCGCGGGATCTATTTTCGTTGCCGTAGAGCAAATAATGAATTCCGGAAATCTAAAGAAAGGTGAAAAAGTACTTCTTTGTATTCCCGAGAGTGGAAGATTTGCCTATTCATGTGCATTATTAACTGTTTGCTAATGGATGTTTCTTTACCTACAACCGACCAGAATTTTGTAGAAAATTTAATTCCGCAGAAATTCCCTTTTGTGATGGTCAATAGTATTTCAGAATATTCTGAAGAGCATTTAGTTTCAGGATTTACCATTAAAGAAGACAATATTTTTGTACACGAAGGAGTTTTTCAGGCTTCAGGATTAATAGAGCATCAAGCACAAAGTGTAGCGCTTCATACAGGATATAAATTTTATCTTTTAGGAAAAGAAGCTCCTACAGGATATATCGGCGCTATTAAAACCTTTGAAGCTGAAACGTTACCTAAGACTGAAGACCAATTGGTTTCTGAGGTAAAAATCATCAACGAAATGATGGGTGTAACTTTGGTAGAAATCGTTACTAAAATCGACAATGAAGTTATCGCCAAATCAGAAATGAAAACAGTAGTAAAATAGTTTTTACTAATAAGAATACAAACCTAACGGGTTTCAGAAACCCGTTAGGTTTAAAACATACAAAATGCAGCTAAAAGAAGAAAACCTCATCAACATTCATCATTTTTTGCCTCATCGCAACCCGATGTTGATGGCAGACTATATTCTGGAGCTTACTCCGGAAAAAGTGGTGACTTCTTTTGAAATTAAGGCAGATAATATTTTTGTACACAACAATGAATTTGTGGAAGCTGGGTTGATTGAGCATTCTGCACAAACCTCATCATCGATTCTCGGACAAAGCTTTTTTGAAAACCCGGAATCGAACACGAAAGTGATTGGATTCATTACCAACATCAAGAAAATTGAAGTTTTTGGCTTGCCTCAAGTTGGCGATAAGATTATTTCTAAAGCATCATTAATCTCACAATACGACAATATTTGCCAGATTTTCTGTGAAACTTTTCTGGATGAAAAGCTCTTGATTCGTACCGAAATAAGTATATTTATTCAGGAAATAGAATCCTAAAAACTTGCATTATAAAATACATGAGCCGACTTTAGAGTTGGCTTTTTTTATTGATTAAATTGTCGATATATTTGAGAAAAATATAATTATGAGCATACAAGTAAGATTCTATTCATACGACATTGAATTTAAGTTTGAAAATTCTGTAGAGTTTCCTGTAGCGCCACAAGTTGGAGATGAGGTAAATCTGATTTCTTTTTTCAAACATCAAACCTCAGAAAGAATAGAATATTATGAAAACATGGAGAAATTAGCTCTATACAACAATGCTGTGGTTACTGAGCGAACATGGTGCAATGATTTAGAAAAAGGAGAAATTTATCTTTTGATACAACTGAAATATAAGAGAAGGTAAATTAATGCTAAAAATTGAGGGATAACATCTTTCTCTTGAAATTTTCTTAAGCAACTTACATCGTATATTTTACGCTTTAAATTCAATCAAAAATACCCGTGTCAAGGTTTAAAACCTTGACACGGGTATCAGAAAAAAGTAAGATATTTTTACCTCACATTACATTTCCTTATTTTTTTGAACTTGTATTAATTTGATGCCTGCAATAAACATTAGTATTCCCAAAATCCCAAAAAAGGCAACTCCCAGATAATTGTTTTTTAAAGCTGCTTTACGATAATCTTCCAGCAACAGATAATTTGATTTACTATTTTTAATTTCAAGAATATGTATTTTTTCAGGATGAAGAATATTCTCTGGAAACGGGATTTTTTCAGTTTTTAAAACCTTTCTTCTGAAATCTTTTTCTTCGACGAAAAACGTAATAGAATCTCCTGCTTTATTCTCATCTATTAATTCCTCAGAATCAATCTCATCTAAAGCAACGCTTCCTATCATGAAATCAATTTCGGGATAGTTTTTTAATTTAATAATTAAAGATTTTTTTCCACGTCTTCCGGATTCTCTTTTTATATCGTTTTCTAGAAGTCCGCTGACTTTTACAATATTATTTTTATCCGGTAATTCTGAAATAAAAAATTTAAAAGCAAGAAACAGAAAAAATAAACCGAAAGCAAATAGACTCCAAATTAGCTTTTTATTTCCCATGCTCTCTAGTAATTGATTTGTTTATTATTCTTCTTATAACATCAAATGTACAAACTTTTTTAACCGTTATAAAGCATAAAAAAGTGAGACATTTCTGCCTCACTTCAAACAATTTATATTAATGAAAAATTAATATCCAAAGATTTCTTCTAAACTTACTTCTTTAAACGCTCCCATTTTGTTGATAGACTCCATATTCAGGTTTTCTCTTTTCCCGATAATGGCAGTATTATACTGTAATGGTTTGATTTCTGTGTTATAAAAACCTGTTAACTGAGGCAATGTCAAGGTCTGAATTTCAGAGTAAATATCTTTTCTGATATCATAATCTACTCCCAGTTTTTTAAGAGCCAATTGATTATAGAAAATATTCGTTCTATTGATTCTGTTTGATGCAATTTGCTTTAAAGCTGAACCTTTTGAGTTTTCAAACTGAGCCGGAATTTGTGGAAAATCAGCCATCAATTCATCCATTGCAGTAACTGCTAAAGGTAATTTATTAGACTGTGTTCCGATATAGTTGGTTACATAGTTCGGGTGATCTTTTTCTGAAGCATTAGCATAAGAAACGTATGCAGAATATGCCAAAGACTTACTTTCTCTAATCTCTTGGAATACGATAGAAGACAAACCTCTACCAAAATATTCGTTGAAAACATTCGCCTTACCAAAGTTGGCTAAGTTAACGTTGCTTCCTTTTGCTACTTTAGACATTTCCATTTGCACCATGTCATAGTTCGCAAAATATACTTTACCTTGAGTTGCAGGTTCTGCATATACTTTAGCTGTTGCAGGTTTCAAGCTTGCATTAGCAATAAATGGTTTTACCGCTTTCTCTAAATCTTTCTGATTTTCTCCATATAAGAAAACTTCGTAAGGATAATTATTCAACGTTTTCATCTTAGCCATCAATTCTGAAACATTGATATTCTGAAGACGCTCTTTAGAAATAATATCCGTCATTCTAGAATCTTTCCCATATTTAGCATAGTTGGAAAGAGCTGCCATAATTCTTGTTTTGTCTTTTTTGGCAACATCTCTAGATTCCAGAATATTTTTTACTGTTTTATTGTAAACATCCTGGTCTGCTTTCACATTTTTCAACCAGTGGTTTAATAATTCCACTCCTTTTTTCATGTTTCCTTCAAGACCGCTCAATGTAATGATGGTCTGGTCATTTGAAGTCCTGAAGCTGTTTGAAATTCCTAATTTGTAGAATTCTTCTTTCAATTGCTCCGGAGTGTATTTATCAGTCCCTAAATACTGTAAAACGCCCACCCCTAAAGAAAGTTCCTTATCGTTATCCGTTCCGAAAGGGAAAATATAGCTTACCTGTGCAACTTTATTGTATTTGTTGTTGACAAAGCTTACTTTTTTATCTTTAATCTGAGTTGTAGCAATTGCTGTTTTATAATCTACAAACTGAGGTTTGCTGTCTGTAACCTTTGTACCCAAAATATCTTTAAGGAAAGGTGACTGTGCGTTTTTATTCAATTTAATAGGTGTAATTCCTGGGTTTTCTACACGAACTAATTTATCATTAACCCCTTTTTCCTTATAAATAACAACATAATTATCTTTAAAGAAATCGTTGGCAAATTTTACTACATCAGCTTTTGAAATTTTCTCAAACTGATTGATTTCGTCTAATTCTTGTTCCCAAGTTCTTTCGCCAATATAAGCGCCGTAAAGTGTCGTTGCCAAACCGTCTGCAGTTTCCCAACCTTTCATACGCTGTACTTTCATATCATTAACGATAGCTTTCAGCATCCAATCTGGGAATTGACCTTTTTTAATTAAATCAATCTGAGCGAAAAGTAATTTTTTAGCTTCATCAAAGCTTTGTCCATCTTTCGGAGTAACATACATATTAAATGAACCGTATGTTTTAAGAGGACTTGCATACGCTCCTGCTCCTAAAGTTGTTTGTTTTTGGTTGATATTTAAATCGATTAAACCTGCGTCTCCGTTATTGCTTAAAATTTCACCTACTAAAGTTGCCAATTTAGCTTCCTGAGTTCCGTTTGAATCGGTTCTCCATGCAATTGTCATTCTTGGCGTAGATGGGCTTTTAACGGTTCTAGATACAATAGAAGTCATTGGTGCTTCAGAGACCATTTTCTTCATCGGTAATTCTTTGTATTTGAATGTACCGAAATACTGATCTACCATTTTAATCGTTTTGTCGAAATCTAAATCTCCAACCAAAACGACCGCCATGTTATTAGGAACATAATACGTATCAAAATACTTGTGAATTGCCTCCATTGAAGGACTCTTCAAATGTTCTGAAGTTCCAATGGTTGTTTGCTGACCGTTTGGATGTTTTGGGAAAAGAGCATCCATTAATGCATAATTTACCAAACGTCCGTCGTTATCCTGTGCTCTGTTGAATTCTTCGTAAACGGCTTCCAATTCTGTATGGAACAATCTTAAAACCAATTCAGAAAAACGTTCTTTTTCAACTTTAAGCCATTTTTCAAGCTCATTCGAAGGAATATTGTTTTTGTAAACTGTTTCGTCTAACCAAGTGTGAGCGTTGGTTCCTGTTGCTCCCAAAGATGAAATTGCTTTATCATATTCGTTTGCAATTGCATATTTTGAAGCTTCCTGAGAAACCTCATCTATTTTTTTGTAAAGTGCTTTTTTCTTTTCAGGATCTTTTTCTGCTTTGTGCTGTTCGTAAAGATCAGAGATTTGCTTTAAAATAGCTTTTTCTTTTGCCCAATCCTGAGTTCCCAAATGTGAAGTTCCTTTGAAAACCATGTGCTCCAAATAATGAGCAAGACCGGTATTGTCGCTAGGATCATTATTAGAACCTGTTCTTACCGGAATATAAGTCTGAATTCTCGGTGCATCGTCATTTTTAGCAAGATATACTTTCAACCCATTTTTCAAAGTATACACTCTTACTCCAGACTGGTCATTCTTCACTGTTTCGAAGCTGTAACCTTGAGCATCCGTTTGTTTCTGCGTTTCAAATTTTTGTGCTGCAGCATGTAACATCACAAAAAGAGAAAGAGAAATAAAAATTTTCTTCATATTGAAATTAATTATTTGACTATATTAGTCTTTACAACTTTTGTTTCGTTACAAATCATTTACACAATAAAACAAGTTCACCTGCGTTTGATATACAATTTAAAAATCTAAACAATGAAAAGAAAACTTTTAAACATCCTTACTGTATCTGCAATTATTACAACCATAGGCTTTCTGATGGATGGTGATGTGAAAGAACCCAGCATGACGATGAGGTTTACAGAATTTTTTGCAATGATGACCATGCTATTTTTAGCAATATCTGCAATCTATCTTCCCGCACATTCTTTAACAAAAAAATTACAGAGAGTACGTCAATAAAATTCACTTATATATTTATTGTTAGCGCGTCGAGATTTTTCTTGGCGCATTTTTATTTTTAATAGGGTCTTATATTTTCATTTCAGAATTAGTCAAAAAAAATTACACAATCTTATGTCCTGCATTTTTATTATTTTAGCCAATTGATTGATAACATAATTAACAGAAATATTTTCAGGTGAAAAAACAAGATCTCCCTCAGGACGAAAGTAACTTGAAATCAGCCAACATGACCGAAGTGTTATATGTAACTGATGAAAATAACAACTATACAACCGCAAACAGCATTGGTTGGGATGCTAAAAAAGCAGCTTTAGACGAATCTTTAGCTTTAATAAGCGAAAGAATTGAAGAAGCAAGACAAAATGTTGCCAACAATATCGTAAGCCCAATCATCTATTTTATGGAACTCAATAAAATGGATTTTCAGGTACTTGCAGCCTATGTTGACAAATGGCAATGGACCGTAAAAAGACATACCAAACCCTCAATTTTTAAAAAACTCAGCGATTCTACCCTAAAAAAATATGCCGATGCATTCGGAATTTCGGTAGATGAATTAAAAAACTTCAACGGTAAATAAAAATGAAGATTAATTTTGAACACCATCAAACTGCTCATTGCGAAAACGGTGTTGCCTCCAACTTACTCCTCAACAGAGGTTTGAAACTCAGCGAACCCATGATTTTCGGAATCGGTTCAGGTTTATTTTTTGTATATCTTCCTTTTTTGAAAGTCAATTTTTCACCCGGATTTAGCTATAGACCGATGCCCGGAGCAATTTTTAGCAAAGCAGCAAAAAGATTGGGAATTAAAATAAAAAGAATAAAATTCTCAAATCCTAAAGATGCACAAGCTGCATTAGAAAAAAATTTAGAACAAAACATCCCTACAGGCTTACAGGTTGGAGTTTTCAACCTTACCTACTTTCCTGAAGAATATAAATTTCATTTCAACGCTCACAATTTAGTCGTTTACGGAAAAGAAAATGGCAAATTCTTAATAAGTGACCCTGTGATGGATTTTGCAACGACTTTATCAGAAGCTGAACTTGAAAAAGTACGTTACGCAAAAGGTGCGCTTGCTCCAAAAGGTCATATGTACTTTCCAACTCACATTCCTGAAAATGTAAATTTGGAGGAAGCCATTAAAAAAGGAATTAAAGATACCTGTAAAAATATGCTTGCTCCCGTTCCGTTAATTGGTGTAAAAGCAATGCGCTGGGTAGCGAGAAGCATCCCGAAATGGGCAGAGAAAAAAGGTACAAAAGTGACCAATCATTACCTCGGACAATTGATTAGAATGCAGGAAGAAATCGGAACCGGCGGTGGCGGTTTCAGATTTATTTATGGGGCTTTTTTACAAGAAGCTGCTGTCATTCTTAAAAATGACGAACTGAAAGAATTATCTAAAGAAATTACCGCAATCGGTGACCTTTGGAGAGATTTCGCCGTAGATATTGCCCGAGTTTATAAGAATAGAAATTCAAAAAATGATATTTACAATCAGCTTTCAAAATCGATGCTTCATATTGCCGATTTGGAGGAAGATTTTTATAAAAAACTGAGAAAAGCAATTTAGTTTGGAACATATCATCGAAATAGAAAACCTTTACAAGAAATACAAAAATTCGGAAGATTTTTCGGTTAATGACATTTCTTTAAACATCGATAAAAACGAAATCTACGGAATTCTCGGACCAAACGGCGCCGGAAAAACCACCTTGATTTCTATGCTTTCAGGTTTAATTAAACCAACATCAGGAAGTTTTACGATTAACGGACTTTCTCCTAAAAAAGACAGCACAAAAATTAAGCAACTTATTGGGGTAGTTCCGCAAGAATATGCGCTCTACCCTACTTTAACAGCGAAAGAAAACCTGATGTTTTTTGGAAGTTTGTATGGTTTGAAACAATCGTATTTGCAAAAATCTATCGCTGAAGCTTTAGAATTGATGGGTTTAACGAAATTTGCAGATAAAAAAGTTGACCAATTTTCAGGAGGAATGAAACGCCGTTGCAATCTGATTGCCGGAACACTTCACAATCCGAAAGTTTTGTTTCTAGACGAACCAACAGTTGGCGTTGATGTACAGTCGAAAAAAGCAATCATCGATTATCTTTTAGATTTAAATAAAAAAGGAACATGCATTATTTACACTTCGCATCACCTTTCTGAAGCGGAGGAATTCTGTACAAAAATCGCCATTATCGACCATGGAAAAATTCACGCAACAGGAACACCTGAAGAATTGGTAGAAAAAGTTGCCAACGCAGAAAACTTAGAAGATGTTTTCATTTCATTAACCGGAAAAGAATTGAGAGATGTTGTATAAATTGTGGAGAAGTTTCATCAAGGAAATTCAGTTGCTGAAAAGAGATTCAGGGGGAATTGTCATTATATTTTTAATGCCGTTACTTCTGATTATTACCATCACATTAATTCAGGATTCTACTTTTAAAAATCTTGAAGGTTCAAAAATTCCAATTATTTTTATTGATCAAGATCAATCTGAAGTTTCCAAAGTCATCAAAAAAGAACTGGAAACCAGCAAAACATTTGAACTGATTACCAATTACAATGAAAAAGAGGCTGAGAAAGCTGTTTTCACAGGAGATTATCAAATGGCGATTGTTATTCCAAAAAACTTAACGAAAGATTTAAATTCAAATATTGATTCTAAAGTTCAGACCATTGTAAGCTCGTTTGGCTTGGAAAGTGATTCTACTGCCACAAAAGTTGTCGCTTCAAAGGCAAAAGACATTCATCTTTATTTTGACCCAGCAACCAATGCAGGATTTAAAAATTCTGTGATGAATGCCATCAATAAAATGGTTTTCGAAATCGAGAATAAAAAAATCTACAAAGCCTTCCAAGACCAATTAGGAACAACCGAAGACCTTGAAAATAAAAGCTTAATTACCTTCAAAGAAATCACGCCAAACAAAGGCAAGGAAGAACTAATGCCGAATTCCGTTCAGCACAACGTTCCGGCTTGGGCATTGTTTGCGATTTTCTTTATTGTCGTTCCTTTGTCTATAAATTTAGTTAAAGAAAAAAGTCAGGGAACGAGCGTGAGAGTTCGTGTGAGCCCAACACCGTACTACATTCATATTTTAGGAAAAACATTCACGTATTTAATTATTTGCATCATTCAATTTTTATTAATGGTTGCAGTCGGTATTTGGCTTTTCCCCTATATGGATTTGCCACAATTTGACGTGACCGGAAAAATGTTTCATTTAATTATTGTGACTTTATTCGCAGGGTTAGCAGCAATCGGATTTGGCGTTTTACTAGGAACTGTAGCAAAAACTCAGGAGCAATCTGCCCCATTTGGAGCAACTTCGGTTGTTGTGTTGGCTGCAATTGGCGGTATTTGGGTTCCGGTATTTTTAATGCCAGAATTTATGCAGAAAATCGCTGCTTTCTCTCCAATGAATTGGGGTTTGAATGCGTATTACGATATTATTTTAAGAAACAGCGGAATCGGTGAAATTGCGAAAGAATTGACCTTCTTATTTTTATTTTACATTGCGATGGTTACCATCTCATTATTTTATGATCGAAAACAAAATAGTGTTTAACTTTTTTAACCACTAGGAACACTAGGATTTTTCACGAAGAGCACAAGGGTGAATTGAATATTTTTATTTAAAAAAGAACTTAACTTTAAAACCTTTATGTCTATTGTGAAAAATTAGCAGTTTAAAAAAATAACGCTTAACCACTAAAAACACAAATATGAATGAGAATGAGATTTCAAAAATTATTTTTGATGCCGGATTAAAAGTTCATCGACAACTCGGAGCTGGGCTTTTGGAAAGTGCCTATGAAGAATGTTTGTACTTCGAATTAAAGAAGTCGGGATTACTGATAGAAAAACAGAAACCAATGCCCTTAATCTATGAAGATATAAAACTTGATATTGGTTACAGGCTAGATTTTTTGGTTGAAAGAAAAGTTGTTGTAGAAATAAAATCTGTAGAATCCTTAAATGACATTCATATCGCTCAAATTTTAACCTATTTAAAATTAAGTAATTGCAAATTGGGTTTACTTATTAATTTTAACTCGGTTTTGTTTAAAAATGGCGTTAAGAGATTAATCAACGGAACAATTTGACTTGTTATATTAAGAGATAATTTAAAAAATTGTGTCCTTTGTGAAAACCCTTGTGCCCTTTGTGGTAAAAAAAGAAAACAAAATGCAGTCTAAAGAAAATTTAAATTGTACCGAAGAAGTTCGTGTACGATTCAACGAAACAGACCCGCTGGGAATCGTTTGGCACGGTCATTATATCGTCTATTTTGAGGACGGAAGAGAAGCCTTCGGAAGACAGCACGGTTTGACGTATCTCGACATTCAAAAAGCAGGATTTGTAACGCCAATTGTGAAAAGCACTTGCGAACATTTCCTACCTTTAAAATATGGCGAAACATTCAACATCGTAACCACTTTCGTCAATTCTATTTCAGCGAAACTGATTTACAAATACGAGATTTTTAATCAGAATAATCAATTGGTTTGCAGCGGAGAAACCATTCAGGTTTTTCTGGATTCTGATAATAATTTATGCTTGTACAACCCTGAGTTTTTTCAGGCTTGGAAAGACAAAATGGAATTATAGTTGGCAATTGGCTATTAGCTTTTGGCTTTTCAAAATATGACTCGAAAATTTCACTAATAAATGAACAAAGAAATTTACATTACAGATTATAATTGCGTCACCCCTTTAGGTTTTGACGTTCAATCAAACTGGAAAGCACTTTTAAAAGGGAAATCTGGTGTCGCTTTGCATAAAGTCATCGATAATCAAGATGCTTTTTTTGTTTCTAAAATTGATGATGAAAAATTGGAGGAAGAATTCAATAAACTCTTCGACTCCGCTCAGAGTAGCAAGGAAAATTTCACAAGACTTGAAAAAATGTTTTTACTAAGTATAAAACCTTTGGTAGAAAGACATTCAATTTCAGATGAAACGGCTTTTATATTATCTACAACAAAAGGAAACATTAGTATCTTAAAAAATCAAACAACTTTACCGGAAGGAGTTTTCCTTTCAAGTTTAGCTCAAAAGATTGCTGATTTTTTCGGATTTAAAACTAAACCTATCGTCGTTTCTAATGCTTGTGTTTCTGGCGTAATGGCAATTTCTGTAGCGAAAAATATGATTCAGGCAGGAAAATACAAAAACGCTTTTGTACTTGCCGGAGACGAAATTTCAGAGTTTGTGATTTCAGGTTTTAATTCTTTTCAGGCAATCGGAACTGAACCTTGCAAACCGTACGACAAAAACCGTAACGGAATTAATCTGGGTGAAGCAACTGCAGCGATTTATATTACTTCAGAATTAAATCAAACTGAAAAATTTAGGTTTAAAGTTTTAGGCGATTCTGCCATTAATGATGCCAATCATATTTCCGGACCCTCAAGAACTGGTGACGGATTGTTTGCAAGCATTCAAAATGCAATGAAAGAAGCAAAAGTTTCAGCCGAAAAAATCGATTTTATTTCCGCTCACGGAACAGCAACAATTTACAACGACGAAATGGAAGCCATCGCTTTCAACAGGATGGATTTACAAAACGTTCCTCTAAACAGTATGAAAGGCTATTACGGACATTGTTTGGGCGCGGCAGGATTGTTAGAAAGCATTATTTCAATGGAATCTGCTTTAAACAAAACCTTAATTCCTTCTAAAAACTTTGAAGAAATGGGAGTTTCTCAAGATTTAAATATTATCAAAGAAAATCAACCAGTAGAAATTAAATATATTCTGAAAACAGCATCAGGTTTTGGTGGCTGTAATGCGGCAATTGTTTTGGAGAAAGCATAAAATAATTTTGTAATTTTGATAGAATTAAAGTTTTAGGAAATGGACTCTACTTTAGAAATCAGAAAAAGAATTCACAATTTTATTGATGAAGCAGATGAGCGTATTCTTCGCATTTTCAATGCAATAATTGAGGCTGAAGAGGAAGATTCAGAATTAGAAACTTCAGAATACCCACAAGTTCCGGACTATGTATATGACCGGATTGAAGAAGAGCGTGAAAAATATCTGAAGGGTGAATCAAAAACATCTTCTTGGGAAGAGGTGAAAGCAAGATTGATGGATAAATTATGACTTACCACCTATCCTTATCTCCAAATACTGAAGCTGATTTACTTGAAGCTGCATTATGGTATGAAAGTAGGCAAATTGGTCTTGGAAAAAAATTTACGCAAAAAGTCGAATTTTATTTTTCACGAATTCAAAATAATCCACTGCATTTTCCTTTGAAAAAAGAAAATTTACGTGAAGCGTATATTCAAAAATTCCCTTTTATTATCATTTTTGAAGTTATTGAAAAGGAAATTATCGTCTTCTCTGTTTTCAACACGCATCAAAACCCAGAACGAAAGCCCTAATACTTTTATTGAAACTTATTAATGAAGAAAACAGATATTTGCACTATAGAAAACTCGAAAATTGTTCTCAACAACGAAATTATTTTTGAAACTCAAACCGAAAATTTTTCAGATTTTGCGAAAGAAGCTTATAAAAGTTTAGAAATCAATTATCCAAAATTTCATAAGATGGATAACTTGAGTAAGCTGGCTTTTCTTGCTTCCGAAATGATTTTAAAAGACCAAGACAACAGCAAAACAGCTTTAGTTTTCGCCAACAAATCATCAAGTCTCGATACCGATTTTAAATATCAGGAAAGCATCAATTCTCAGGACAATTATTTCCCGAGTCCTGCCGTTTTTGTTTACACTTTACCCAATATTTGTGTAGGCGAAATCAGCATTAAACATAAAATGCAGACCGAAAATGCTTTTTTTGTTTTGGATGAATTTGATGAAAAGTTTTTAAACACTTATGCGGCACAAATTATGCAATCAAAAAAAGCCGAAAAAGTCTTGTGTGGCTGGGTCGAACTATATCAGGAAAGTTATAAAGCTTTTGTATATTTGCTCACATTATAAATTTGATAATTTGAAAATGTGCTAACTTGAAAATGAAAGATATTATCATAATTAAGTACAGCAATTATTTAACAAAATATTTTTTTTATTTAAAATTTAATATTTTGTTAAACGTTTTCAAATTATCTAATTAACATATTTTCAAATTAATTTTTATGGAAGATTTAAAATTAGAATTAAAAAACAAAATCATCGAAACTCTTAATCTTGAAGACGTTGCAATAGAAGAAATTAAAGATACAGACCCTCTTTTTGGTGGTGGTCTTGGATTAGATTCTATCGACGCTCTAGAATTAATTGTACTTCTTGACAAAGACTACGGAATTAAATTATCTGACCCTAAAAAAGGAAAAGAAATCTTCCAATCTATCGAGGTGATGGCAAAATTCATCGAAGAAAACAGAACAAAATAAATTAATATACCAATGTATCAATATAACAGTCTAGCAATTGGTAAACTGTTACATTGATGCATTGTTACATTTGGTAAAAGATGAGTCAAAAAATTGCCATTACAGGAATGGGCATTATTTCCTCCATTGGTAACAATGTTGAGGAAAATTTTATTTCGCTAACGACCGGTAAACATGGTATCTCAGATATCGAAATGTTTGAAACCAGTCTTTCCGGAAAATTCAAAACGGGCGAAATAAAATTATCTAATGAAGCCTTAGTGCAGAAACTTCAGCTTGCTGAAGACAACAATGCGACAAGAACCGCTTTATTAGGAATGATTGCCGCTAAAGAAGCCGTAGAAAGTGCCAAAATTTCGGATGTTAACGAGTACAAAACCGGGCTTATTTCTTCCACAAGCGTGGGCGGAATGGACGTTACCGAAAAATATTTCTATTCTTACGAAGATTTCCCTGAAAAGCAAAAATACATTGACGCTCACGATGCAGGAAATTCATCGCTTGCCATTGCAGAATCATTAGGCTTGAAAGGAATGGTTTCTACCATCAGTACTGCTTGTTCATCAGCTGCCAATGCAATTATGATGGGTGCGAAACTCATTAAAAATGGCGTTTTAGACCGTGTGATTGTTGGCGGAACAGATTCTCTTTCAAAATTCACTTTAAATGGATTCAACACGTTAATGATTCTTACAGATTCTTACAACACCCCTTTCGACAACGACAGAAAAGGTCTGAATCTTGGTGAAGCAGCCGCGTTTATTATTTTGGAATCTGACGAATTGGTAAAAAAAGAAAACAAAAAGGTTTTAGCCTATCTTTCAGGATATGGAAACGCCAATGATGCACATCATCAAACCGCTTCTTCAGAAAACGGACAAGGTGCTTATCTAGCAATGGAAAAAGCATTGAAAGTTTCTGGTTTAGAGAAGGAAAACATCGATTATATCAACGTTCACGGAACGGCAACACCAAACAACGATTTGTCGGAAGGAATTGCGATGATAAGAATTTTTGGAGAAAATCAAGTTCCGGAATTCAGTTCTACAAAAGCATTTACAGGTCACACTTTAGCTGCTGCTGCAGGAATTGAAGCTGTTTATTCAATTTTGGCAATGCAAAACAACGTCATTTTCCCAAATTTGAATTTTAAAACAAAAATGGAAGAATTTGACTTAAAACCCGTTACAGAATTGAAAGAAAAAAACATCAATCACGTTCTTTCCAATTCGTTTGGGTTTGGAGGAAATTGTTCAACCTTAATTTTTTCAAAATCGTGAGCCCCGTTTACATCAACAGTGCAGCCTGCATCTCGGTTCAGGACACTTTAAACGAAAACTTTTTCAGTAATTTAAAACCTGAAAATTCAGCTCAGATTTTAAAAGCTATTGAGCCCAATTACAAACAATTCATTCCGCCTGCAGCAAGCAGAAGAATGTCTAAAACTGTAAAAATGAGCTCCGTAGCTTCCCACTTCGCACTAAAAGAAGCCGGAATAGAAAATCCTGATGCTGTAATTGTAGGAACAGGAATGGGTTGTTCACAAGACTCTGAAAAATTTCTTAAAAATGTTTTGGAAAATAATGAAGAATTTCTGACTCCTACTTATTTTATTCAATCGACTCACAATACCGTTGCAGGACAAATCGCTTTGGGATTGCAATGTCACGGCTATAATTTCACATACGTCAACACCTCTTCTTCTCTAGAATTTTCTCTGTTGGATGCTCAACTTCAAATCAATGATGATGAAGCTTCAAACATTTTGGTGGGTTCTACAGACGAACAAACCGATAGAACAATGGAATTGTACAAATTAAACAATACCATCAAAAAAGAAGAAAATTTTCCCGTTGATTATTTAAACTCAAAAACTGATGGAGTTATTTGGGGAGAAGGTTCTAGTTTTTTTGTTTTAGGAAAAGAAAAAACAGAAAGCACTTATGCTAAACTTACAGATATTCAAATTATTAATCAATTAGATTTAAATGAAACTCAAAAATTCATTGAAGATTTTTTAACAAAGACTCAATTAACAACTCAGGATATTGATGCTGTTATTTTAGGATTTAGTGGAGATTCTGAATCTGATGTTTATTATAAAAATGCTTCGGAAATATTTCCAAATTCATCACAATTATATTACAAGCATTTGAGTGGAGAATTCAATACAGCAAATGGGTTTTCAACATTTATGGCCTGTCATATTTTAAAAAATCAGGAAATTCCTGAAGTGATGATGATTAATAATATAAAAAAAGAAAGTATTAAAAATATACTTCTTTATAATCACTTAGGAGGAAATGACCATAGTCTAGTTTTCTTAGAGAAAACTTAAATCTAAAAAGATGAAATACTACTCTTTAATCTGTTTTCTATTCATTTTAATACCTCAGTCGTTTTATAGCCAAAAAGTTTTAGAGGAAAATCCAAATTGGATTAAGTACTCAAAAGTAGCAATCATTAATAGTCATTCAAATCAAACTACTGTTTATCATTTGAAAAACGGAAAACCTTTTTTAGAAGAAATATTTGAGGATGACTCTTTAATTTCAACTACTAAAATTGATAGCTCGATAGAAATCTTGGAAAAAGACACTATTAATAATACCTATTCAAGTACTGGTAATTTAATGCGCGATTCTGAGATTAATTATTTTTACAATGATAAAAATCAATTAACCTCAGAACACGGAATTCTCTCTGTATATTCAAAAACTTATCAATATAATAAGGAGGGACTTATTTCAAAACAGTATGAACGGCAATTTAACGGATCATTAGGTTACATAACAGGTAGCATGAATAGCTTTTCTTATGATAAATGCAAGAACATTATAGAAAATAAGACAAAGTCTATCAGATTAAAAGACGAAAATATTATTCTTCAAGATTATGATTTTAAAGATGCGGTTGTGCTTAATTATCAATATGTTTATAACAGAGACTGTTTATGGATTAAGAAATATTTTATCGATAAAGAAGGTCGAAAAACATTATTGAACAGCAGATTAATAGAATAATTTAAAAAACCAGTCAAAATGAAACATTATCCATTCATTGTTTTTTACATTTTCTGCAACGTTTTTATCTATGCATTTCAGGCTACATTTTGGGTTTACATCTTTTGCTTCATCCTATTTTCAGCGGTTGTTATTTGGGGTTCATTCGACATCACATTAAGCTATTTTGTCAACAGTTTTACCCATAAAAGAACAAAAATCAAAGAAGTGGCTTTGACTTTTGATGATGGACCGACCGAGTTTACACCGAAGTTTTTAGACTTACTAAAAGAGAATAATATCAAAGCGACTTTTTTCTGTATCGGAAAACAAATCGAAAAATATCCCGAAACGTTTCAAAGAATCATTGCTGAAGGTCATACCATTGGGAATCATACGTTTTCACATTCTAATAATACTGGTTTTTTATCCACTTCAAAGATGATTGAAGAAATTCAAAAATGTGATGAAGTAATGATGAAAGTCAGAAATATCAAAACCAATTTATACAGACCTCCTTTTGGCGTTACCAATCCGAATATTGCAAAAGCAATCCAAAAAACTCATAAGAAAAGCATCGGCTGGAATGTTCGTTCTTTAGATACGATTACAGAAAATGAGAAAAAAATTCATCGAAAAGTCACCAAAAACTTAAAAAAAGGCAGCATTATTCTGCTTCACGACACATCAGAAAAAACGTACAATGTTTTGGTAGATTTATTACTATTTTTGGAACGTGAAAAGTATTCAACTTTTAGAATTGATAATATTTTAACCACAAAAGCTTTAACACATTAGTTTTTTTAAGTTTAATACTTTGAAAATAGAAGTTCACATAAGGCGAAAATCAAAGATTTTCAAAAACTAATGTGTTCTTTTAACAAGTCGAATTGCGAACTTTCAAGTAACTTATGTGTTATAAAAAACGTTTGTGCCTTTTGTAGTTAGATTTTAAAATAAAAATAATGATAAAAAATATAGCTCTCGGAGCATTCTTATTAATTTCAGGCTTTGTTTTTGCACAAAACACAGCGATGACAAGTGCGGAAATAAAAGCGTTTGTCTCTAATATTTCATCAGAAACAAAAGAAATAAAGACTTTACAAAGCGACTTTACGCAAACCAAAAAGATGGATTTTTTGGATAAAAGCATTGTTACTTATGGAAAAATGTCTTTAAAATCACCAAATACATTAAGCTGGAAATACACAAAACCATATCAATACAGCATTATTTTTAAGGATAATAAAATCTTCATCAACGACCAGGGAAAGAAATCTTCCGTGGATGCAAAGAGCAAAACTTTTGAAAAAATCAATAAACTGATTGTAGGAAGTTCAAACGGAAAAATGTTTAGTGACCCAGAATTTGCGGTTGCCTATTTTAAAAACGGAACCTCCAACATCGCAAAGTTTACTCCGAAATCGGCTCAATTATTGAAATATATCAAGCAAATTGAGCTTCATTTTCCTAAAAATCAGACGACGGTTTCGCAGGTTAATATGACGGAAGCTTCAGGTGACACGACCAATATTATGTTCAAAAACACAAAAATCAATGCGCCGATTCCTGCTTCAGAGTTTTCTTTATAGTCTGATTTGCTTGCTGCTGGTTTCGTGTAAAACGTACAAGCTTACCGATGTAAAATCTGTTTCTAATTCAGAAAAAACGGTTGAAAATCTATATTTTTCATCAAAAGAAGATTACGTTTATAAATGCCAAATGGATATTTATAAAAATCACGTCAGCGGAATTTTAATTCTAAAAAAAATCAGCGAAACAACCCATCGTGTCGTATTAACTTCAGACTTTGGAAATAAATTGATTGACTTTGAAGTTTCAGAAAATGATTTTAAATTAAATTACGTTCTTCCTGATTTAGATAAAAAAATCGTTATTAATTTTTTGAAAAGTGATTTTCAGGAACTTTTAAAGCAAAAATATGCTGTACATGAAAGTTTTGAAAATGAAAATTCTAAAATTTATCTTTCAAAAATTGATAAGAAAAACTATTATTTATTTTTCAACAAAGAAAATAATATGCTTAAACAAATCATTTATACCAAGAACAATAAGGAGAAAATCGATTTTACTTTTGATGCAAAAACACCTATCTTCGCCGATAGTTTGAATCTTCAACATAAAGATTTCAAAATCAATATAAAACTATTTCAAATCACTGAAACTGAATAAACCATTCATGAAAAAAATTCATTTCTTAGCCTTTTTATTTTTCTCAAGTTTGTCTTTTGCACAAGTAACTTTTAAGCTTGGATTAAGAGCTGGAGCAAATTTCACCCATTTTACTCAAGGAAAAGGGACTGTTCAAAATGGAGAAATTGAGTTCAATGAGGGTACAGATTCTTATTCTCCTGTTGAAATTCCCTATAAATTTACAAATCGTACTGATTTCTATATCGGTTTTTTCGGAAATATAAGACTCGCCAAATTTTATGCTTTACAACCAGAATTTAATTATTCAAGGCAAGGCTCAAAAGTCGAAACTCCTATAAAACATACGAGAAATGAATATAAAATTTCGTATTTTGGGACTCAACTTATAAATAAATTTTATTTTAAAAACTTTAATGTTCTTGTAGGACCAACCGTTGATATTGTTGTCGAAAAAGATTTTAATCCTTCTTATGATTTCGATATAGGAATCACCGCAGGAGGTGGATATGACATTACTCAAAATTTAGGTGTTGAAGCACGAGTAAAACATGGTTTTTTACATACTATCAATAATTATCAGGGTAAACATGCCAATGTAGTTTTTCAAGCAGGACTTTACTATACATTTAACATGAAAAAATAATTGTAATGCAAACTATTCTCACCGATTTTTACACTTTAGAATCTCACGAAAAAGCAGAAAACGGAAGTTTTACTGCTCATATTTCTCTGAACAAAAATCACGATATTTTTAAAGGACATTTTCCAGGAAATCCTGTAACACCAGGGGTTTGTATGATGCAGATTGTAAAAGAACTGACCGAAGAATTTACAGGCAAGAAATTATTTCTAAAATCGGCTTCCAACGTCAAATTTATGGCAATTATCAATCCTTTTGAAACGCCGGATTTAACTTTACAACTGGATATTAAGGAAGGCGAAGAAGAAATTAAAGTAAAAAACGTGACTTCTTTTGGCGAGACTATTGCATTAAAAATGTCGGTAAACTATAAAAAATAGACTATGAAATCGCTAAATATTTTGGAGCACAAATTTCAATGAAAAAGACTGCGATTCCATATGACCATTAAAAACAAAATTATCTCCATATGAAACTTATTTTCTCGTTTCTGACCGCTTTTTTTCTGTTCTTTCAATCAGACCTTGAAGATTTGAGAAATAGCTATGAAAAAGCAAATTCTTCCACGGCAAATACGCAAAGCTTTATTACGATTGCTGAAAAGCAAACAGGTTCTGATGCGGTAACAACAGGTTATAAAGCTGCTGCGAAAATAATGGAGGCCAAAATTGTAACCAAAAACAGAAAAGCACTCGTAAAATCTGGAGCGACAAGTCTTGAAAGTATTATTAAAAGTAATCCGAATAACGCCGAATTGAGAGTTATAAGAATGAGCGTTCAGGAAAACATTCCTAAGATTGTAGGATATCGCGGAAGTTTAAAAGACGACAAAGCCTTTCTCTTAAATAATTACAGCAAACAAAATGCAGCGCTAAAAACTTATATCAAGAAGTTCGCAACGCAGTCTAAGACCATGACAGACGCAGAAAAAGCAATGCTAAAATAAAACAATGACCCTTCCTGAAGTACAAAATGCAATTTCCGAAAAGAAAATCTGCGTTTTAATTCCTACTTACAATAACGAAAAAACTTTGAAAAGAGTGATTGACGGTGTTTTAGATTACACCGAAAATATTATCGTTATCAATGATGGCTCTACCGATTCTACTTTACAGATTTTAGAAAAATATTCGATTACGATTATTAATCTATCAGAAAACAAAGGAAAAGGAAATGCGCTGAAAATAGGTTTCAGAAAAGCAAAAGAATCAGGTTATGATTATGCCATCACCATCGATTCAGACGGACAACATTATCCTGATGACATACCTGTTTTTGTAGAAAATTTATTAAACGAAAACCAAGATGTTTTATTAATAGGAAACCGAAATATGTCACAAGACGGTATCCCCAAAAAAAGCAGTTTTGGGAATCGTTTTTCTAATTTTTGGTTTTGGTTTGAGACCGGAATAAAGCTTGAAGACACACAATCTGGTTATCGATTGTATCCTTTACATAAAATTCCTAAAAAATATTTTACTCCAAAATTTGAATTTGAGATTGAAATTATTGTAAGAACAGCTTGGAGACACGTTCCTGTAAAAAATGTTCCCATCAAGGTTTTATATGACCCTGCAGAAAGGGTTTCTCATTTCAGACCATTTAAAGATTTTACGAGAATCAGTATTTTGAATACGATTTTAGTAACGATTACTTTGCTTTATATTATTCCGAGAAATTTCATTAATAATTTCAGAAAAAAAAGTTTTAAAAAATTTATTCAGGAAGATGTTCTGGAAAGCGACGGAAGCAACCGCGTCAAAGCATTTTCCATAGCTCTTGGTGTTTTCATCGGACTTTCTCCGTTTTGGGGATTTCAAACATTATTGGTAATTTCTTTATCTGTCCTTTTCAAACTCAATAAAGTTTTAGCTTTTGTAGCTTCTAACGTTAGTTTGCCACCATTTATTCCGTTTATCATTGCAGCTTCACTCTTTTTGGGAGCGCCTTTCATTTCGGGAGATTCTAATATTTTAAGTCAAGATTTGAATTTCGATTTAGTGAAAAATAATTTGTTGCAATACATTATTGGCAGTTTTATTCTAGCGAGTACAATGTCTGTAATTTCAGGAATTACAGCTTTTCTGTTTCTAAATAAAATAAGCCCCAAGAATAATTAATTTTCATAAAAAACTGCAAAGCCTTTCGACTTTGCAGAATTAATTTAAAGTTACAATTGAATCTTATTTTTTAATTATTTTCTGAGAATACGTTTTTCCATTCTTATCGATTAAAACCAATACATAATTGCCCGAACTTAATTGTTTAACAGAAATTGATTCTTTCTCAATTTTTGTCTGTAAAACCATTTTCCCACTAAGTTCATACACTTTTGCATCAACCGGAGTAAAGTTTTTGTTAGATTTAAAATTAAGAATATCAAGAACAGGATTTGGATATACCGTCAATAGGTTTTGAGTATCTTCTACCTCCTTAGTTCCTAAACTGGCTCCTTCTATTACGTGAAGGGTTGTATTTGGCGTAACATTATCGATGATATCAACCAATCCGGAAGGCCATTTTATCACCACTTTTGTAATGGCAGTAGCCTGACCAATCCCGAAATGCGTATTCAATGTATTCATATTTCTGAATCCTACCCCACTTTGTACATCTCGAATCTGTTTTCCCCAAGCACCATAAATTTCCACTCTTGCACCAATTCCGTTTCTGTTGCTTTGCGTTCCTTGCAAAGTTACTTTTAGCCATTTATTAGTGTTTCCAGCATTCAGCATAATGCTATTTCCATTCTGAATATCAAGAAAACCATCAATGTTAAGGTCCCCAACGGGTCTGTTGTTGTAATTCAAATTATAAGCTGTTGCATTAGGAGTAAATTGCAAATTCCCATCACCGAACATAATATTGTTTCCGGCTCCTAAAACATCCAAAAACCCATCATTATCAAAATCATAGGCAACATATTCTCTGCTTAAACCATTTGTAGTATCATAACCCGAGCCCACAGAAACATCTGAAAAGGTTCCATCCCCGTTATTTTTCATCACCTTGCTGGCTCCATTCGCTGTGGAATTCATCCCTACAATAGCATCCATCCAGCCATCATTATTAAAATCTCCCCAAGCTGAAGACCAAGTCTGAACAGGATTTGCCATATTAGCCGCTGCAGCAACATTGGTAAAAGTGCCATTCCCGTTATTTCGATGAAGCTCATCAATATTTCCACCAGGCCCAGAACCTCCACCGCTGCATTTTGCGATAAATAAATCCATATCGCCATCATTATCATAATCAACCCAAATGGAACCATAATTACCACCTGAAGGAAAATCTCCCATACCGCCCTGATTATGATTCATATTGGTTCCGTCATTCATATAGAATCTGTTGGGAGCATTATCATCACAGACAAAAGCATCTAGTTTTCCGTCTTTATTAATATCTACAAAATTGGTACGCTGCGTAAGAAAAGATTGAGGCTTCCTGTCTATGGTGAAGCCCGTTCCTGTTGCATTGGCTTTTACAAAAGCAATCCCACTGCCCGAACCATAGATTAGGTCATTAAACCCATTATTATCATAATCTCCGGCTGCAATACTCCAATATGGCAAAACGTCAGTATAAGGAATTGTATATGATACTTCATTAAAAGTACCTCCGGGCTGTTGATATGCAATTACAATCTGCGTATTATTTACCACGGATACAATATCATCCAAATAATCGCCATTCATGTCTACCACACAATGATTATAAATACCTGGCGCATTTATATTCTGTTGAGTAAATGATAATCGACTTGGTAAAGGAATAGTTTCAGCAATTGAAAAATTAAACCCAGAACTAGTCCACCTACTATCAAAAGTGATATAATAAGTTGTTCCGGTTGTTGCGGTAAAAGTAACCTGAGAAGGTAAGCCTAGAAAATCATCATTTGCAGTCACACAGGTCTGGCTTCCGCAATTTCCTTGAAAAACGATAAGTCTTGTATCCACATTTTGTCCTGGTAAAGCTGTAGAAACAGTAATATTACCATTTTGAGTGGCTGTATATTTGTACCATAATGCGGCATTTCCAATCCCCGCAAGCGTACATGCTGTTGTGAGAGGTGTACCTGTGATTGTAGGAGCAGTATGCGTTCCGGGGGTAAGATTTACTGCTGTAGCACAGGTTAATTGTGCATTTCCCCATGTTATACTAAATAATACAACAAAAAAGGATAGTTTTTTTTTCATGGTTATTTTTTAGTTTGGTTTTAGTTTTATGGACAGTTTTGATTCAAAGAATTAATCCATTGTTTCAAAAGCTCTACTCCTTCATCATGTACCACCGTTCTTCCCAATAAAGGCATTCTCATACTTTCATCTACAGAATTGAGTCTATAATCCATTATCGATTTATTATGATTTCCCGGAGTAATAATCCTTTCTAAAGATTGGTCGATAGGCTCATCTGCAGTTACACAAACTCCCATATTTGCAAAATTGGCAGTTTTATTAAAGCTCAGTCGTATCGCTCTATAATCACAACGAGCCTTTTCCTGATGACAATGTGCACAATTGATATCAACATATGAACGCAATCGAATATCTAGCGGTTTACTGGTATCTCTGTAATCAACTGTAGAAACGATATTTGAAGGATAACTTTGCAAATAACCTTCATCAACAAGCTTCTGTAATTGATTTTTGAGTCCGTTGGGATAATTATAGGAAACATTAAGATTTTGAGGCTTCACACCAATTGGAACCGGTTGATTATCCAATTTATGGCACGCATAACATTCCGATTCTGAAGGAATTCTATATGCTGTGGTGACAATATCATTATTCGTTTTCTTAAATGTAACATTTTTTGAGCTTCCGCTTGTAAAATCAGCTCCTGTTACCAAATTGGCCTCAGTCTGCTCATCATTCCACAAATATTCAGCAAATATCCAACCGCTAGCTTTTTTAATCATTAATCTTGTCTCAATGATTTTCGTGGTATTTCCGGGTTGAACAGTATTGTAATAAAAGTTTTTAATTAAAACTGTTCCCACAGGAAAATTTAACGATTGGTCATCTGAAGCATAAGTTGCTTTCGTAGATTCTGGCATCCAAATAAATCTCTTTTTTAGGGCATAATCTGTAAAAAGCGAGCTTGCGGGTTCATAAGGAATCACTTTTTTTGATGGATTTAAGTTTTTTAAATCTCCCGTAAAAAAAGAATATGTTGACAGTTTTGCATAGGGAACCGCATCAATATTAAAGTTCACAAACGGACTTTCTGCTTCTACGGCTTCCATTTTTTCATCATTTTTACAAGAAAGAAGGAGCAAAAAAGATAAAATTAAAAAATAAATTTTCTTCATTAATTCAATAGTTTTGGAAAAACGAATATAAATATTTAACACATTCACTACCAAACATTTTCACAAAAAACAAATAATTATATTTAGAATAATTCAATGAAACAAATTAAAAAATACAAAATTTACTGAAAACAGAAGAAAATACGACAACAAACATAATTTAACTAAAACTAAAAAAGCTACAAGAATTTCTTCTCATAGCCCTATTTCAATAAAATATTTTGTTCTAAAAAAGGTTTATTTCACATATTTGTCCACTTTCTTCAAATATTTTTCTACATTTTCTTTGTCGGGGATTGTCGTAATTTCTTTTGTCAGTGCTTTTTCAAATTCTGTTCTTGCCTTTGAATATTCTTTTTGTTTAAAATAATATTTCCCTGCCTGATAATAAACCAACCAAAAATCAGGATTCAAAGACTGATAATGCGGAATGAAATCATCCGTAAGAATCGTATCATCCGAATCAATTGCATCTTGTATTTCAGAATGGGCAAATTTAAACTCTTCATAATTCTCAAATTCCAAAGAATCTACGAAAGGGTCTTTTGCGATATTTAAATCTGACTTTGCAAATTCACCATTTTTTAATCTTTTATCAGAGAAAATTTCATTTAAATCATAACAGACAAATTCTCCCAACTGATACGGATTTGAAGAAACCCAAACCAGTTTTTTCTGTGGCGAAAAAATAACAGCATGATGTGCCAAAAGCTGATTAATCGCTTTTTCATTGCCATAACCAATCTTTTCATCTTTCAAACCTGATTTATCTCTTAAAATAGAAGCCATTTTTTCGGGATTCAGTTTTTTATTTTCTTGCAAAAGCTCTTGAAGCTTTTCGTAGCGGTATTCAGAATGACTTTCTACTATTTGCTTTTGGTTTCTTTTATCATCTTTATACGCATCAGATTGAAAATGATTGGTACAAAAAATGGCACTCGAATTTTCTACTTTATAAACTCCAAAATTATCCGGTGAAACTTCAATAATCACAGCGTTTTTATCGTTTGCGCTTCCTACCAAAATAGATTCTGAAACAAAAACTTTTCGCTTTTTTGCAATCGCAATTGCTTCGTCAATAGTTCTCGCGTATTGTAAAATTTCTCTTGTGACAAACGAAATTGGAGTCTTCGCCGTCAAAGGAATTCTAGATTTTCCGGCGTTGATGGTTACTGTAATTCCTTCTTTATTCATCCCTGAAACCACGCCAATCATTCCAGGCCAACTTACCGACATGTATGGAATTCCTTTTTCAGGTTCTACAAATTCTATTAATTTATTTTTAGCAAATTCATCACCTACATAGAAATCAAAATTTCTTCCAATCAACAAATCACCATCTTCCGAATTTTCGTTCCAAACGGCAAGTGAAGTACAGCCAACAACCATCAAATCCTGCATTGCATGACCAATATCGTGCGCACCGTGCAAATACATTGCTCTTCTGAATTTTGGAGCAATAAAATCATATTTATCTGACGAATATTGAGACAAACCGTATAATTCAGCCTGAAAATCTTCTCTTACGTTGAGATACATTTTCCTGTTGTACCATTTCATGAAGCCTCTCAATAATTTCTGTTTGAATTTTGAAGGAACGAAACCTTCTACTTTTGAAAAGAAAATCTCTTCCTGTTTCTGCAATAAATTTTGCGTTAAAGCACCATTGTTATAGCCTAACTGCAAAGGATTCCCTTTGACATACAATTCCCAAAGCTGTTGCTTATTTTTGGTTAAATAATTTTGATTAAAACTAAAAGTAGAATCATTAATCGTATTGACTTTTGGGATTTCTAAAGCATATTGTTCTACATCCGGAATGTGTTTGATTGATTTTCTGATTCCGCAAGAACTAAGACTTAGAATGAGGATAAGGTTTAAAAAGAAAAAAAACGGTTGTTTATTATTAAAAATAAATAATTTAAACAAAGAAAGCAGAAATTCTCCCCTGCGTTTTGCTTCCTTCAGAATGACAAACTGTATATTATTTTTCACTTTTATTCTTATTAATCATTTGTGTCAAACATTCATCAATTCTTTCTTTCCCTAAAATTTCTGCGCAGGTATTAAATGCTCCGATTGTACAGCCCAAAATGCCGTGCATATTAACAGATTGCCCTGTAAGAAAAAGATTATCTATTTTTGTACGGGGAGAAACCATCGTTTTCAAGGGGTTTTCTGAACTTTTAATGTAACCGTACATATTTCCTTCAAAACTTCCAATATAATCTCGGTAAGACAAAGGAGAAGACGTATAAATATTTTTTATGGAATCTCTTAAATTCGGGATTTTCTTTTCTAAAGCATCAATCATTTTTTCTGCTTTTTCCAGCTTAAATTTTTCGTATTGCTTTCCTCTTTCGTGTTCTTCAGCAACCGTATTTACGGTAGTTTGCCAAGCTTTAACTTCCTCAAAATCCATATAAGAAATGGCCGTTAAGCTTTCTGCAAACTCAGGATGATATTTTGAAAGCGTGGAAGAAAGCATATAGGTTTCGGGCCACGCTTTTTTGTCGTAACGATAAGCATTCCAAACCAATTCTTCAGATGAATAGTGGTAAATATTATAATTGAAATTGGGAATTGTTTGAGGTTTTAAGGCCAAATAAACACTGAAACACGATGAAACAGGTTCCCAACTTAAGATTCGGTTTAAAAAAGATTTCTTCAGTCTATCTTCACCGATTATTTTAGTTAAAGACCGAATTTCAATATTTGAAATAAATTGTTTTGCAAAATATTCTTTCCCCGATTTTGTTTTTACAGCACTTAAGACATTCTTTTCATTAAATACAAATTCTGAAACTTCCGAATGTTTATGAACATCGGCTCCATATTCTCTTAATTTTCGGATTAAAAGCTTTGAAATCTGGCTTCCTCCTTTTACACATTTGTAAGCGCTTTGAATGTAAGAATTTACCGTCAAAGCATGAACGTAAAACGGAATATTTTCGGAATCTCCCGCATATAAAAAATTGGAACTCAATAAAACAGATTGCAGTTTTCTATTCTGAGTAATCGACTCGATGAATCTTTTTGTGTTTAAATGAAGAATTTCTTCGTTGTAATTATCTTTTCCAATCACATTATACCTTGGAAACTGATTACAAACACGTTGAATTTCTTCGCAATAATTTTTTAAATTTTCTTTCTCTTCCGGAAAATAATTAGATAGTTGCTCTACAAAGTTATCGTAACCTTGTGCGTGTGGATATTCAATTTCATCGTCTCCGAAAGTTATTTTATCATAACCATTTTCATCCATTTTCTGGAGCTGCAAATCATTCATTATTTCCAGATAAGAAAAAAATTGGTGTAGATTCTGGTCTTTTGAAAGTCCGCCTAAATAATGAACTCCGGTGTCGAAAATTAATTTATCACGGGAAAATGTCTGTAAATTTCCGCCATACTGATTATTTTTCTCTAAAACGCAGACTTTTAAGCCTTCTTTCGCCAAAATAAGCGCAGAAACAAGACCTCCTATTCCGCTGCCGATAATCAATATGTCGTATGTTTTTTTCAAAGAAAATATTAGTTTTATTTAACGCAAAGGTCGCAAAGTTTTTCTTTAAAAGTATTGAAAACATTTTTCGTTCGCAAGGGCGCTTTGCTCAGCAAAATACGCAATATTTTGCAATTTTAAAACATTAAATTGTATATCATCAGCCTTGTCAAGGTTTAAAACCTTGACAAGGCTTTTTTAACGCTGAATTGTCGCAGCCCGACTTGAGTGGAGCTCTTTTTGCGAGGAGCCCTTCGGCAATGCTCAGGATGCGACGAGCAAAAAAGCGGGAACGGAAGGAGGAAATAGCTGCCCTAAAAAAATTAATCAATATCGTCCCAAAAGTCAAAATAATTGAACCATTGAAGGGGGTATTTTTGAATCATCGATTCTAAATTTTGAGTGTAAGAGTTTAAAAGTCCTTGTGAATCACGTTTTTTGACGTTTTCAGCGACTCTTGCATACAAATGATAATGAAGATTTTTTTCTTTCATCACGTAAACATAAACAACAGGAACGCCCAATCTGGAAGCAATCATAAAAGGGCCTGCCGGAAATTTAGCACTTTTTCCGAGTAACTCTCCTTCAAGAAATTTTGAACCTTCGAAATAACGATCGCCCGTAAAACAAATCAGTTCGTTTTTCGACAAAGCTTCATTAATGTCGAAAATATGCGACATATCGTCTTTTACATAGATGAATTTGATATTGCTTTGCTTCACAGAAACACTTTCGAGATATTCTTTGATAATGGTAACTTCCTGGTCTGTTGTCACTAAATTAATTTGACAATCGAAGTCTATCTCAGCAAAAAAATGCTCTGCAATTTCGAAATTTCCAATGTGAGCACTGATGAGAACACCGCCTTTTTTTTCAGCTAAAAGATTTCTAAGATTTTCTATTCCGTCAAATTCGTAGGTATATTTGTTTCTTAATCCTGCAGAAATAGCAGTTTTATCAATCAGAATTGTTCCGAAAGTAAAATAACTTTTAAATAAGGAGATTTTTGTTTTCCAAAAACCGTAATTGAGTCTTTTCTGGAAGTAATATCTATAATATTTGTTGCTCTTTTTTTCGAATAAAAAATAGTAGAAGGCAACAAAATAAAGAACAAAATAAGAGCTTCGGATTCCGATATTTCTAATGCACCACACAAAGATTCTGTAACCTAAGATTGTGCCTTTAGACTTGCCTTTCCACTTGTTCATAAATTCAATTTAACAATGTATCAATTTAATAGTGTAACAATTATTAAGCTTAAAAAATATTGGTAAACTGTTAAATTGATAAATTGTTACATTTTTAAAGTAGATTTTAATCTATAGTTATGCGTTTTTGTTAGCAATTTTATGTTCTATTGTCGAGTAGAAATCGTCAAAAGTAATAATATCTTTAAAGTCTCCTTCACCCAATTTCACACCAAAATTAGATTCGATAACGACTACCAAATCTATATAATCTAAACTGTCTAGACCCAAAGTTTTCTTGAAATGGGCATCATTAGTGATTTCGTCACCATCTACCTCAAATTCATTGATTAAAAAATCATTAGCAATGGCAACAATTTTTTCTCTTTCCATGTTTTCTTTATTCAAATTTTTTAACGATTAATGCGGAATTGGTTCCCCCAAATCCGAAAGAATTCGACAAAAATACGTCAATTTTTTGATTTTTAGTTTCGGAGATTAAATTTATCTTTTGGGCATCTTCATCAGGATTTTCTAAATTGATATTCGGAGCCACAAAATCATTCTGCATCATCAACATAGAATAGATTACTTCACTTGCACCCGCCATCCAACATTCGTGACCGGTCATAGATTTTGTAGAACTTACCGGCACCTCGCTTCCAAAAATCTCGTGAATAGCTTTTGCTTCATTCACATCCCCAAGTGGTGTTGATGTTGCATGAGCATTGATATAATCAATATTTCCAGCGTTTAAGCCAGACAGTTTCAAAGCTCGATTCATCGCTAAAGCCGGGCCATCAACATTCGGAGTAGAAATATGTCCTCCGTTTGAAGAAAAACCGTAACCAACAATCTCGCCTAAAATAGTTGCACCTCTTTTCTGTGCAGACTCAAGGCTTTCAACAATTAAAGTTGCGGCACCACCGCTTGGAATTAATCCGTCTCTTTCAGAATCGAAAGGCCTTGATGCTTTTGCTGGCTCGCTTTCTCTTACCGAAAAAACACCCAAACCATCAAAACTCGCCATTGAATATTTGTTGGTTTCCTGAGCACCGCCACAGACAATCATGTCCTGAAAACCATTTTTAATCATCATATAAGCCAATCCCAAAGAATGAGAACCGCTTGCACAAGCGGCACTGATGGTTAAATTAATTCCGCGCAATTTAAAAATAGTAGAAAGATTCATCGTTACGGTTGAGTTCATCGATTTAAAAATCGCACCAGAACCCATTAAAGTCGTATCTTTTTTTTCTCTTGCAATATCGATAGACTCTACAACTGCTTTTGAAACGCTGTCATTTCCATATAAAATTCCGACTTCGTTTTGGTCTAAAAAGTCTTGATTGATATTGGCATGTTTCAAGGCATCAAGTGTTGCTAAATAAGCATATTCGCTTTCCTCGCCCATGCTTACACGTTGACGTCTGTTTAAAAGATTCTTTAAATCAGGTTTGGGAACAACTCCACTGAGACCCGATCTAAAACCAAAGTCTTTTCTTTCATCTACTAAAACAATTCCCGACTTTCCTTGATACAGGGATTCTTTCACCTCTTCCAAAGAAGTGCCGATGCAAGAATAAATTCCCATTCCGGTAATGACTACCCTATTTTCCATGTTAAAAAATGTAACAATTTATCAATTTAACAGTGTAACAATTTTATATATGTGACCATTATTAATTCTGTCATTCTAAACGAAGTGAAGAATCTCATTGGTACATTGTTAGATTATTACATTGTTAGATTATTACGAGTAAATTCCTCCGTTAATATTAATAATTTCACCCGTGATATACGAAGATTTTCTGGATGCTAAAAATGCAACCAAATCCGCTACTTCTTCCGCTTCACCAAATCGGTTTGCGGGAATCATTGCTTTCAATTCGTCTTCATTAAAATCCTGAGTCATATCTGTTTTTATGAAACCTGGCGCTACTGCATTCACCGTAATATTTCTTTTTGCAACTTCCTGAGCCAGAGCTTTTGTAGCTCCGACCAAAGCGCCTTTTGCAGCAGAATAATTGGTTTGCCCTGCTGTTCCTTTCACCCCAGAAACAGAAACCATATTGATAACTCTACCGTATTTATTTCTCAGCAACTTTTGAATGAAGAAATTGGTAACGTTATAAAAACCATTTAAACTCGTATTAATCACCGAGTTCCAATCTTCACTCGGCATCCACATAAACAAACCGTCTCTTGTGATTCCTGCATTGTTTACGATAACCTCAACTACTGAACTTGGATTATTTTCCTGCCATTCTCCCAAAACCTTTAAAGTTTCTTCAGCGTTTCCGACATCAAATTTCAGGATTTCACCTGTTGAGCCCAATTCCTGCACTTTAGCTAAAGTTTCCTTTGCCGCAGCTTCGTTTGATGTATAATTAATTAAAATATGATAATTTTTCTCTTCTGCCAGTTTTATACAGATTGCTCTTCCGATACCTCGAGAACCACCTGTTATGATTGCACATTTCATGTGTATTTTTTTAAACTAATTTTTTGTTTCCATAGGTTCCACCTACGGCTATGAATATTGAACCCTTCGGGTTTCTTTTAATATTATTTTTTCAGATAATCTTTAACATTCTGAATATATGGATACATAATCATGTCATTAGAAAATGCCGGAATAATTTTTCTAATTTCATCATACAATTCTTTTGTTTTAGATGAAACTTTATCTTGGTAACCCAAATATTCTATTGCCTGAACAATAGTAATCGCTTCAATAGCCAACACTTCAAAAGCATTTTCGATTACCTTTCTGCAAATCACTGCAGCATTGGTGCCCATGCTTACAATATCCTGATTATCATTATTATTAGGAATACTGTGCACATACATCGGATTCGACAACATCTGGCTTTCTGCCGTTGTAGAAGTTGCTGTAAACTGAACGCCCTGCATTCCGAAATTAAATCCTAATTTACCTAAATTCACAAATGGAGGCAAAATTTCATTGATTTTTGAATTTAAAAGATAATTTAATTGTCTTTCAGCCAACATCGTCAATTTCGTAACAACGATTTTCAATTTATCCATTTCCAAAGAAATATAGTCTCCGTGGAAGTTTCCGCCATGATAAACATGCTGATCTTTCACATTGATAATTGGATTATCGTTTGCCGAGTTGATTTCGTTTTCTAATACTTTTTCTGTGTATTCTAAAGTATCTAAAACCGGGCCTAAAATCTGCGGAACACATCTTAAAGAATAATATTCCTGTACTTTTTCTTTGAAAACCTTTTCCTGCTCTTCAAAATGAGTATATAAATGGTCGGCTCTTTTTCTAATTAATGTACTATCAGATAAATGAGCACGCATTTTTTCTGCAATTTTCTGTTGACCTGCGTGAAGCTTCGTTCCATTCAGCACTTCTGAGAAATGGTCATCATATGCCTGAACAATTTCGTTGATGGCACAAGATAATTTTAATGAAATTTCAGTTAACTGATTGGCTTTATATGCATTTACAATTCCAATTCCAGTCATCACAGAAGTTCCGTTCATTAACGCTAAACCTTCTCTTATTTCTACCTGAATCGGCTCTAAACCTTCAATTTCAAAAACTTCTTTGGTTGATTTCCTATCACCTTTATAAAAAACTTCACCTTCACCGATTAAAACTAAAGCTAAGTGCGCCAGCTGAACTAAATCACCACTTGCACCAACGCCACCATGTTCGAAAATCAATGGCGTAATATTTCTATTAATCAATTCTTTAAGCAAATTAACTACAGATTCATGAACGCCAGAATTCCCTAATGATAACGTATTCAATCTTGCTAGCATACAAGCTTTTACCTCATCTGCAGGAAGCGGATTTCCAATACCCGAAGAATGGCTTCTTATTAAATTGTACTGAAGTTGGTGGGTGTCTTCATCACTGATTTTGAACTGAGCCATCGGCCCAAAACCTGTATTTACTCCATAAATTACTTTGTTTTTTGAAAATTCTTTAAGAAAAGAAAAGCTTTCATTCACCCTCTGGAGAAGTGAAGAATCCAATTCAATGCTTTCATTTTCAATAATAATTCTTTGAAAATCTCTCAGTTCTAAAAAGTTATTTATTTTCATCAATTAAAAGTAATAATATATAATTTTTGTAAAATGTAATTAATTGTCACTAATTTTGCGCAAAGATAAAAGTTTTATTAAACAAATGGACAAAGAAATTGTTGATGTTTTAGTAATTGGAGCTGGACCTTCCGGATGTGTATCTTCTGCTTATTTAAAGAAGAACAACATCAATGTGAAAGTTGTTGAAAAAACAAAATTCCCAAGACTAGTCGTTGGCGAAAGCCTTATTCCCAGAGTGATGGATCATTTTGATGAAGCCGGATTGTTTCCTGCTTTAGATAAAATGGGCTTCGAAAAAAAAATGGGAGCACGTTTTATGAGAGGAAATGAGGTCTGTATTTTTGATTTCAGCAACAAATTCGGAGATGGTTGGGACTGGACATGGCAGGTTCCAAGAGCTGATTTCGACAATACTCTAGCTCAGGAAGTCATCAACAAAGGCATTGATCTTGAATTTGAAACCGAAGTTATTGGAATCGAGTTTAATGGAACTGATTCTATTACGACTGTAAAAGACAAGAACGGAAACACAAAAGAAATTCATGCAAAATTCGTGATTGATTCCAGCGGTTATGGAAGAGTTTTACCGAGACTTTTAGACCTTGAAAAACCGTCAAAATTATCTCCACACTCTGCAATGTTCGCCCATGTAGAAGATATTAACAGAGAAGAAGGTGAAGAAGGCACTTTAATTTCTTTTGACATTATAGAAACTGAAGTCTGGCTTTGGGTAATTCCTTTTTCTAATGGAAACACCAGTATAGGAATTGTTGGCCCTACTGATTATATCGAAAAACTATCTGAAAACGGAGATCCTACAGAAGCTTTAAGAAAAGCAATTTCCCTTTCTGATTATTATGTAAAACGTTTTGGTGATGTAGAATTTCTTTTTGAACCAAGACATTTAAAAGATTATTCTTGTTCGGTAAAAAGTCTTTATGGAGACGGTTTTGCCTTAACAGGAAATGCTTCAGAATTTCTAGACCCTGTTTTCTCTTCAGGAATGGCTTTCGCAACAGAATCGGGAATGTTGGCTGCAAAATTAGCCATCAGACAATTGAATGGCGAGAAAATCGATTGGCAAAAAGAATATTCAGACTATATTTTGTACGGTGTAAATGTTTTCACCACCTATGTAAAAGAATGGTACACCGGAAATCTTCAGGAATTATTTTTTCACCAACCCGAAAATCCTGATGTAAAAAGGAAAATCTGTGCTGTTTTAGCAGGTTATGTTTGGGATAAGAAAAATACTTTTGTGAGAATACACGACACGGCAGTCGTAAACCTTGCCAACTTTATAAAAGCAGAAAAGCAACAAGCATAAAAAAAGCGGTCTGAAAATCTTCAGACCGCTTTTTGTTTTATTTTAAAGCTTTTTTGATTTCGATTCCAAGTTTTTTTCCTGTAATCTCGTATGCAGCAGCGATTCTACCATATTCCCAAGAGAAATCTTTATTCATTTTTTTTCCTTGAATCTTATCTGCTTGTAATTTCATAACTACATGAGAAGGATTATCTGTTTCTACAAATAGTAAATCTGCGGTAAGCTTTGCTTCTTGCGAGCCAATCATTCCACCGTACCAACCTGCATAAACCCATTTTGCGTCTATTATCAAGGTATATTTTGCCTTGCTACCATTTCCAAAAGTCACCTTTTTTGATTTAGCATTAATTCCTTTAAAAAAATATTCTAAATATTCTGAAGTTTTGAATCTATCCCATTGGTAAATCCAATTATTCCATACTTTTTCACCTTTTCTTCCAGAAATATCACCTTTTTTATTTTCGATATACTGAGCTTCAGTTAAATTACCTTCTTGAAAAGTTGCGTTATCAAATTTCAACTGAACATTTACCTCAGTTTGGTCTTTCAAAAAATCAAAATTATTTCCGGAAACAAAATTAATTTGGTTCTGAGCAAAAGTTGTTGATGCAATTGCGAAAAACAACATCAGGAATAGTTTTTTCATAATTTATAAAAAATTTCCGGCAAAGATAGGCGTTCACTGTCAATAAAATTTTAAGTAATTAACAATATTTCCTTTTTATTTGAATTTATCTTAAATCTAAAAAATTAATCGGCTTTCGGCTATTCTGATTAAAAACAGTTTTAGATAAAATATCAAGATCGATAATTTCAATTTTTGGGCTTACCCTTAATTTTGCTCTGAAATGATCTCTTACTTCTCCTTCAAAATGGTCGTCTTCTCTTTCTGTGCTAATCTTGATAATAATTTCATCCAATCCAATTTCATTCGACTGAATAACAATTTGATAACATTGAATTCCATTAAAATCATTTAGAATATCACTCATTGCAGGCGGATACAAAGTCGTTCCTTTATATTTAATCATCTGTTGCTTTCTCCCAACAACAGGACCTAATCGCATTGTATTTCTTCCGCATTGACAAGACTCGTAATGCGCTTTCACTAAATCTCCCGTTTTAAATCTCAACAAAGGCAATGCTTCAACTCCCAAAGTGGTAATGGTTAATTCTCCGCTTTTCCCTTCTTGTACAGGATTTTCATTTTCATCAAGAATTTCTGTAATAATTAATTCAGGATGTTGATGGCCTCCATTTTGAAATTCGCATTCTGTAAAAGCCGTACTCATTTCTGTAGAAGCATAAGTGGAATATAATTGAATATTCCACTTCTCCTTTATCTTTTGTGAAAGAATATTATCTGTAAAATCTTGGTTTTTGATACTTTCACCAATACAAACGGCTCCGTAAACGCTTGAGTTTTTATAATCAATTCCGTGTTTTTCGGCGTAATCAATCATTTTTAATAAGAATGATGGAACGGTAATCAAATATTTTGGTTTGTACCTAAAAATAGAATCCCACTGAAGCTCGGGAATTCCAGGCCCCATCCTTACAACACTTGCTCCCATTTTTCGCAATCCTAAAAAATAAGCCAGACCAGCCATAAATCTTTTATCGATGGTTGTGATCATCTGTACGACATCTCCTTCCTGAATTCCCGCGCAGGCAAAAGAAATCGCTTCGTTATAAGCCAGTCTTTCAAGGTCATCATCAGACAATCCGAAAGTTACAGGGTCACCAAGCGTTCCGGAAGTTGTGCTATAGTCAACAATTTTATTTTGTGGAATGCAGAAAAAATCATCATTATTTTGCTGAATATCATTTTTCGAAGTCGTTGGAATTTTCCGTAAATCTTCCAAAGTTTCAATATCAGAAACCTTGATGTTATTTTCTTTAAACAATCTCTGATAAAAAGGTGAATTAGCTTCAAGATAACACAGTAAACTCTTCAGTTTTTCTTCCTGAAATATTTTTATATCGTTAATGTTTGCTTTCTCGATAGTTGGGAAAAGTTCCAATAGTGTAAATTTAGAAGACAAATTTAATTAAAATGAAAAGATTGAGACATTCAGAAAATTAAAAATCTATGAAAAGCTCCCTAGATTTATAGTTTCCCACAGATTTTCACAGATGATTTTGCTAACAATTATATTTTAATAAATCTGCTTCATCTGCAAAACTGGCGAAAGAAAATAAGTTTTGGCTAAAGCCAAATATGCTTAACAAAATTGAAGGCGAGCTAAAGCCCACCTCTATTGAATAAATGATTGATGTAATTTCCTTTAAAAATTCACAATTCCACCATTGAAAATTCATATTAAACAACAGTTTCATTTTAGCAAAATTTTCAATAGACCATATCAAAATAAAACATATATTATAAACCGACAAAAATCACTAAATTTGCCAACTTGATTAATCAACGAAATTGAGAAATTACAATGAGCCAATTTAAAGAATATAAAAACCTCAACCTTATAGACGTAGCCGAGAATGTTTCGGAATTCTGGAAAGCAAACGACACGTTTGCAAAAAGTGTAGAAACACGTCAGGGAAATCCTGAGTTTGTGTTTTACGAAGGACCACCTTCAGCAAACGGAATGCCGGGAATTCACCACGTTATGGCGAGAGCATTGAAAGACATTTTCTGTCGTTACCAAACGCAGAACGGGAAACAGGTTTTCCGTAAAGCAGGTTGGGACACACACGGACTTCCTGTGGAATTAGGAGTAGAAAAAGAACTTGGAATCACGAAAGAAGATATTGGCAAAAAAATTTCGATTGAAGATTACAACAAAGCTTGTCGTGAAGCAGTAATGCGTTACACTGATGTTTGGAATCACCTAACCGAAAAAATCGGATATTGGGTAGATTTGGAAGATCCGTACATCACGTACAAATCAAAATACATGGAAACCGTTTGGTGGTTGCTAAAACAATTGTACAGCAAGGAATTGTTGTATAAAGGATATACCATTCAACCTTATTCTCCAAAAGCGGGAACCGGACTTTCGTCTCACGAACTGAATCAGCCGGGAACGTATCGTGATGTTACCGATACAACGATTGTTGCTCAGTTTAAAGTTAAAAAAGATTCTTCCAAATTATTTAATGATATTGACGGAGATGTAAATGTTTTAGCTTGGACGACAACTCCCTGGACCTTGCCTTCAAACACAGCTTTGGCGGTAGGAAGAGATATTGAATATGTTGTTGTAAAAACTTTTAACCAATATACTTTCGAACCTGTAACTGTTGTTTTGGCGAGAGTTTTATTGGAAAAGAATTTCGGTAAAAAATTCGTTGAGGGAAGTGATGAAGATTTAGCAAACTATACTTCAGACAGCAAAACAATTCCTTTTAAAGTTTTAAAAGAATTTACAGGAGAACAACTTGCTGGAACTCAATACCAGCAATTAATTCCTTGGTTTACGCCAAACGATACTCCTGAAAACGCTTTCAGAGTGATTTTAGGAGATTTTGTGACTACAGAAGATGGAACAGGTATCGTACACATCGCTCCTACTTTTGGTGCAGATGACGCGAGAGTTGCCAAAGATGCGGGAATTCCGCCGATGTTGGTAAAAGATGAAAATGATAATTTGGTTCCGTTGGTAGACCTTCAAGGTAAATTTATCAAAGGAAACAATGTTCCTGAAACTTTTTCAGGAAAATATATTAAAAACGAATATTACGATGAAGGAACTGCACCTGAAAAATCTTGGGATGTAGAATTGGCGATTTTGTTGAAAACAGAAAACAAAGCCTTCAAAGTAGAAAAATATGTTCACAGCTACCCTCATTGCTGGAGAACCGACAAACCTGTTTTATATTATCCATTAGATTCTTGGTTTGTAAAAATGACGGCAGTAAAAGACCGTTTGGTAGAATTAAACGAAACCATCAACTGGAAGCCAAAAGCTACCGGAGAAGGTCGTTTTGCCAATTGGTTGGAAAATGTAAATGATTGGAACCTTTCCCGCTCTAGATATTGGGGAATTCCATTGCCAATCTGGAGAACAGAAGACCAAAAAGAAGAGAAATTAATTGGTTCTGTAGAAGAATTATACAACGAAATCGAAAAGTCTATTTCAGCAGGATTGATGACTGAAAACCCGTTCAAAGGTTTTGAAATCGGAAATATGTCTGAAGAAAATTATGATTTGATTGATTTACACAAAAACATCGTTGATAAAGTTGTTTTGGTTTCAGACTCAGGAAAAACGATGAACCGGGAAAGCGATTTGATTGATGTTTGGTTTGATTCCGGCTCAATGCCTTATGCACAGTTGCATTATCCTTTTGAAAATAAAGAATTAATAGACAACAATAAAGCTTTCCCAGCAGATTTTATTGCGGAAGGAGTTGACCAAACTCGTGGTTGGTTCTACACACTTCACGCAATCGGAACGGCGGTTTTTGATTCAGTTGCTTATAAAAATGTAATGAGTAACGGACTTGTTTTGGATAAAAACGGTCAGAAAATGTCTAAACGTTTAGGAAATGCAGTTGATCCATTCGAAACGCTTTCAGATTACGGGCCAGATGCAACACGTTGGTATATGATTTCGAATGCGAATCCTTGGGAAAATCTGAAATTCGATAAAGAAGGAATTGATGAAGTAAGAAGAAAATTCTTTGGAACACTTTACAATACCTATTCTTTCTTTAGTTTATATGCAAACGTTGACGGATTTAATTACTCTGAAGAAGATGTTGAAAACAGACCGGAAATCGACCGTTGGATTTTATCTGAATTAAACCTTTTAATAAAAGAAGTAAAAGCATTTTACGAAGATTATGAGCCGACAAGAGTTGCAAGAGCAATCAGCAATTTTGTAAATGATAATTTATCAAATTGGTATGTAAGATTGTGCAGAAGACGTTTCTGGAAAGGAGATTATTCTGATGACAAAATCTCTGCGTACCAAACTTTATATACGTGTCTTGAAACTGTTGCCAAATTATCGGCACCCATTGCTCCGTTCTTTATGGATCAATTGTATCAGGATTTGAATAAAGTAACAGGAAAAGAAACATTTGAATCTGTACACTTAACAGACTTCCCAGTTGCAGATGAAAGTTTAATCGATCAGGATTTGGTAGAGAAAACACATTTGGCACAAAACATTACAAGTATGGTTTTCTCATTGAGAAAAAAGGAAAATGTAAAAGTGCGTCAGCCATTGCAAAAAGTCTTAATTCCTGTTTTGGATAAGAGAACGGAAGAGCAAATTTTAGCGGTTGCAGAATTAATTAAACAAGAAGTTAACGTTAAAGAATTACAGTTAATCAATGCTGAAGAAGCATCACATTTAATTGTAAAACAGATTAAGCCTAACTTCAAGACTTTAGGTTCTAGACTTGGAAAAGATATGAAAGCTGTTGGTAATGAAATTACTAATTTTTCTGCTGAGCAAATCTCATCTTTAGAAAAAGAAGGAAGCATCGAAATTCAAGGCTACGAAATAACAACTGCAGATGTTGAAATTTCTACTAAAGATATCCCGGGATGGACGGTAACTTCAGACGGAAAAACAACTGTGGCACTAGATTTGAAGATGACTGATGAATTGAAATCTGAAGGTATCGCAAGAGAATTTATCAACAGGATCCAAAATCTAAGAAAAGAGAAAGATTTTGAGTTAACAGACAGAATAAGCATCGTTTTGGAAGAAGAAACTCCGTTTTTGGAGCAGATTAAACAAAATGAAGAATATATTTCATCTGAGGTCTTGTCAAATAAAATAGAAATTGTATCTTCACTTTCAAATTTTAACGAAATCGATATCGATGAGATTAAATTTAAAGTGAATGTTGAAAAAAATTAATATTTAACTATTGTTTTTTCAATTTCCAAATCATAAATTTATTAAAAAAGAAAAAGACAATGCAAGACGAAAGAGTAAGATACAACGACTCTGATTTACAAGAGTTTAAAAAGATAATTAAAGAAAAAATAGATAAAGCAGAGAAAGATTTACAGCTTATCAGAGAAAGCTTTATCAATGATCAAAATAACGGTACCGACGATACATCACCTACTTTCAAAGCTTTTGAAGAAGGTGCAGAAACGCTAAGCAAAGAGCAAAACTCTATTTTGGCAGGAAGACAGGAAAAGTTTGTAAGAGATCTAAAAAACGCTTTAATAAGAATAGAAAACAAAACGTATGGCGTATGCCGAGTAACAGGGAAACTGATTCCAAAGGAAAGACTTTTGGCAGTACCGCACGCTACTTTAAGCATAGAAGCTAAAAATATGCAGAGATAATTATTTTTATCTTATTTTTGTAAATAATTAATTGGGTTTATAATTTGTTTTTAAAGACATTTTATAAACCTATTTTTTAATTATATCTATGACCGAATTTTTGATTTTAGGAATTATCCTCGTTGTCGCTGTATGGTTTTTTAATAAAGATCGAATCAAAAACCGATTCTACCCAGAAAAGCCTAAAAATCTGACAATCGATCAACAATTCAATTCAGACAAACGAGATAGAGAAAAGGAAATCGACAGACTTCTGAGCAAAATGGGAAAGAACGGAATCGACGACCTGTCTGCAAAAGATAGAAAAAGACTCGACGAACTTTCTAAGCATTAAATAAGCACTGCTAGAACTTTACGCTTTAGCAAGACTACAAATAATTAAATTAAAATGGAAGCATTAATTGTACACCCAAAAAACCAAATGGAACTGAATGCGCTAAAAAGCATGATGAAAGAAATGGGAATTCGATATGAAAAATTTCATACAAGAGGCGCAAAAACTCAAACTTTTGAGAGAAAAACTCCTGTTAAAAAAGAAAATACCGATAAGAATTTTAAAGACAAACCAAAGACGAATAGGTAATGAAGAAGATTGTACTCATCACTTTTCTTATTTTATTAATAGATCAGGCTTCAAAGATTTATATCAAAACAAATTTTAACCTTAACGACAGCGTTTCTGTTTTTCCAGGTTTTAAATTAACATTTGTTGAAAACCCAGGCATGGCCTATGGTTTTCATTTTGGAGGAATGCTTGGCAAATATTTTTTGGTGATTGTTCGTATATTTCTAATTGGCGGAATGATTTACTTGTTTAATAAGTGGCTGAAAAGAGGTGAATCTAACTATCTGATTATTCCGATGGCTATTATTTTTGCAGGAGCTATTGGAAATTTAATTGATGGAATGTTTTATGGATTAATTTTCGACAGCGGAATGGTTTATGACGAAAACGTCAATCAATGGATTGGCTATGGCGGAGTTTCTAAACTGGTTCCTTTTGGTGAAGGATATTCTACATTTATGAAAGGTTGTGTTGTCGATATGCTTCACTTTCCGTTGGTCGATTGGTACGTTCCGGAAAGCTGGCCATTAATTGGCGGAAAACACCTTGAATTCTTTAAATACATCTTTAATGTTGCCGATTCAGCCATTACCGTGGGAGCAGCTTTATTATTAATTTTCAGAAAAAAAGCTTTACCAAACGGACTTGAATTTTAAAATATTTAATCCAATAATCTTTATCGGTTTTTGTATTGACAACTCATAGGGATTTCATACTTTTATACACCCTTCAAGGTTTAAAATGTATGAGAAAAATTATTAAAAATACAATCAAAATATTCCTGCTTCTTTTTGTGGCAGGAATTATTTTTATCATTTGGGCAAATTTTACGATTAAAGATCAAACGGAAAATTATGTAACTTCTAATATTTCAACTTTACCAAATGAAAAAACCGGACTTCTTTTAGGAACGAGTAAAACACTGTCAAATGGAGCACCGAATGCTTACTTTGTTAACCGAATTGAAGCAGCTGCAGAATTGTATCAATCAGGAAAAATCCAAAACATTATTGTAAGCGGTGATAATTCTCAGAAAGATTATAACGAGCCTGAAGAAATGAAAAACGAACTCATCAAAGCCGGAGTTCCCGCAGATAAGATTTTTGAAGATTTTGCAGGTTTCAGAACATTAGATTCTGTTTTAAGAGCGAAAGAAATTTTCGGACAAAACTCTTACATTATTATTTCACAAAGATTTCATAACGAAAGAGCCGTTTATCTCGCAAGAAAAAACAATATTGAAGCGTGGGGCTACAATGCAAAAGATGTCAATAAATATGCAGGTTTAAAAACCAATGCAAGAGAAAAACTGGCTCGAGCAAAAGTTTTTTTGGATTTTATATTTGGTGTGGAGCCGAAGTTTGGAGGCGAGAAGATTTTGATTCCTTAGTTTTATTGGATATGAGCGTATTCACTTATCATTTAGTAAAAACGAATTATTTTTATGCTTTAAAAATTCATTTGTTTCCACCGAAGCCAAAAAACATCCAAGGTTTGATTCATGCAGAAATTATGACAGCGATGACTCTCGGTTCACCTATTTTTTCACCATCAAGAATGCTGATAAGACAAATCGCCCTATTTGCTCAGTGGGAAAATGAAAGTGACATCGACAATTTTTTGCTTAAAGATAATTGTGGAAAAATCTTATCTAAAGGTTGGCATACGAGATTAACTATCATGAGAAAATGGGGAAAATTCAACAAGTTTGAAATTCCTGAAGAAGCAACAGAATTTGAAAATCCAGACTCTCCAGTCGTTGCGGTTACCATTGCCCGAATGAAGTTTTTGGAAATCCCAAGATTTATCCATTGGGGAAGACCTGTTGAAAAATTGGTTCGCGACCATCCGTCAACAACCTTATCCTTAGCTTCTATCAAATTTCCAAATATAGTTTCCACTTTTTCAATTTGGAAAACACAAAAAGAAATGACAGATATGGTTCACGGACACAGTAAAGTTCCCAAACCTAAAAGACACATGAATGCGATGAAAGAAAGAGATAGAAAAGATTTTCATTTCGAATTTACAACCTTACGTTTCAAACCCCTTTCAGAATTTGGTGAATGGAACGGAAGACGCAATATTATCCCAAATCTCAAAATCAATTAAAATGAGATTTGCTTATCCTATGCAGAAAATTCAGGATTGGATTACACAACAATGGGTAATTATATGCGGAAGAAAAATTAAACCCGATGATTTTCCTTGGCTGATGGGTCCTTTTGGAAATTTAGATATAATTGGAGAAGATTTCATCCATCAATTTGCGGAAAAAGAAAACTTATTTGTAGAAAAAAATTCGAAAGCAAAAGGCATTATTCCATCAATGCTAAATTTGAATTTATCAGATACTGAATTCGCAAATTTATCCAAAAATGTAATCGCATTTTATGAAAATACCGCAAATTACAACTTAAATTTTTCTGTAAAATGGAATCCTTTTTTTAAATTTTTCGGGATTCTGATTAATAAATTATTCAGTAACAGAATTAATCAATTGAATATTCCCACCAAGAATATTGTGGATTCAGAATCGTTAAAAAGCGAAATAATCAACCTTATTGATTTAGAATCGAATGAAATAAAATATACATTTTGGTTTCGTTCAATTGAATCTAGCGGACAAATTATTTATTCTGGAGCTTACGGAATCAGTAATTTGCCCTCAGGCAAAACCTGTGTAAAAGCAGTTTTTCCACTTCCTAATGGAAATGCAACGGTTTTCATGGTTCCAACGGTTGGAGAAAATGGCGAATTAATTTTAGATTCTTCAGGGAAAAAATTTGGCGATGCTGGATTTTATTTTTTATTGAAAGATTCCAAAGATGAATATTGGTCAAAATTTATCGGTTCTTTCCGTGACCAATTAATCATTAGCTCAGAAAATGATCTCATCGCTGCAGAACAAACCCTAACACTTTGGCGCCTAAGGGTTCTCACTTTTTATTATAAAATTGAATTGAAAAAATAATTTAAAACATCTCTACAACAGTTTTTAAACAAGATAAATTCTAAATTTTCCTTATTTTTGTAGAAATAATTTTAAACAAATGTCAAGAATTCTTACCGGCATTCAAGCCACCGGAACTCCGCACCTAGGAAACCTTTTGGGTGCAATTATTCCTGCAGTAGAGCTTTCTAAGCAGTCAGGAAACGAATCTTTTTTATTTATTGCGAATCTACATTCGTTGACGCAGATTAAAGATGCAAAAGAACTAAAACAAAACACCTACGAAATTGCTGCGGCTTGGCTTGCTTGTGGACTTGATACCGAAAAAACATTCTTTTACAGACAAAGCGACATCCCTGAAACCTGTGAACTTTCTTGGCATTTATCATGTTTTTTTCCTTATCAGAGATTGACTCTGGCGCATTCATTTAAAGATAAAGCAGACCGTTTACAAGATGTAAATGCAGGTTTGTTTACCTATCCTATTTTGATGGCGGCAGATATTTTACTGTATGATGCAGAAATCGTTCCTGTAGGAAAAGACCAACTTCAGCATTTGGAAATTGCCCGTGATGTAGCTTCAAGATTTAATAATCAAATGGGTGAAATTTTAGTTTTACCTCAAGCTGAATTACAGGAAGATACAAAATATGTTCCTGGACTTGACGGACACAAAATGTCTAAATCGAGAGGAAACATCATCAATATTTTCTTACCTGAAAAAGAACTAAAAAAGCAGGTAATGAGCATTGAAAGTGATTCTAAATCTTTAGAAGAACCCAAAGACCCATCAACCGATAAAACTTTTGCCATCTATGAATTGATTGCTACTTCTGAACAAACAGAAGAATTAAGAGCAAAATATTTAGCCGGAAATTTCGGTTATGGTCATGCTAAAAAAGAACTTTTAGATTTAATTCTTACAAGATTCCAAAAAGAAAGAGAATTATTTTCTTACTACATGAACAATCTTGATGAATTGGAAGCAAAACTTCAAGAAGGCGCTGTAAAAACAAGAGCAATCGCTACAGAAACGATTAAAAGAGTAAGAGAAAGTTTAGGAATTTAATCCTGAATTTTTAATGATAAAAAGCCTTTCGATTTGAAAGGCTTTCGTTTTATAAATATTCTTTTATCTGCAAAAGATGTTTTATTACTTTTAAATTTTCCTGTTGTGGATTTTCATTTAGAACATCAAAGAAAATAACATCCATTCCGAATTTTTGAGCGCCAGTTACATCTGCAATCCAATCGTCTCCAATGAGAATGCTTTCTTCTTTCTTAGCATTAGAAAGCCCTAAAGAATACTCAAAAATAGCAGGATTGGGTTTTCTTACCCCAACAGAGTCTGCGCTAGTAATGGTTTGAAAATAATGGTCAATCTTAGAAAGAATACATTTCCGCTCCGTTACTTCCTGAAAACCGTTTGAGATAATGTGAAGTGTATACTTTTTAGCTTTCAAATACTCTAAAATATATTCTGCTCCTTCTACCAAATGATTATAATTAAGGATTTTATCTAAAAAGTGTTCTTCAAAATACATCGACAATTCTAAATCATCTATGCCAAAACGGTTAAAAGTATCGTAAAAACGGTGTTTTCTGAGGTATTCTTTATCAATTTCACCATCTCTGATTTGCTCCCAAAGCTTTTCATTGATTTCGTGATACACAGAATGAAATTCTTCAAAATCAATGTTGTATTTTAAAGTGATTTCTTCTTTTTCGAAAAGATTTTTAATGGTTAAATAGGCGTTTCTTCGGTGATCCCAAAGGGTATTGTCGAGGTCAAAAAAAATGTGCTGAATTTTCATACAGCACAAAATTAATGATTAATTTTTTGAAAGATGGATATGATTATTTTTAATCTTCACCACTTCAAGATTTTTTGAGAAGCTAAGCAAGAAATCAATTGTTTGTTTTTTTGGTTTCAAACTTTTCAATTTTAAAGAGTCGTTATTTTTCATAGGCAAAAATTACTTTTTCTTTAAAACGTGAAAAATATTGAATTATTATCTCGTCAGGACAATATTATTTTCTTCCATTATTTTTCTCAGGTTGATTAATGCATAGCGTACACGCCCCAAAGTCGTATTAATACTCATATCTGTATGGTCTGCGATTTCTTTAAAACTCAATCCGTCAAAAAACCTGAGTTTTATCACCTCTTGTTGGTTTTCTGGTAAAAACTGTAACATTTTAAGCAAATCTTCCTGAATCTGTAGGCTTACCAATTGATCCTCAATATTTTCAGAAGGCTCTTTAATCAAATCAAAAATTGAAAACTCATCATTCTCAAAAGTGGTCTCTGAAACTTTTATATTTTTTGCTTTTGCCCGAAAATAATCGATAATAAGATTCTGAGCAATTCTTTTTGCCCAAAGAATAAACTTCCCTTCCTCATTATAACGCCCTTCTTTAAGCATTACAATAATTTTAATAAAAGTATCCTGAAAGATATCATTCGCAAGATCCTGATCATTTATTTTATACAAAATAAAAGTAAATAAATCTCTTTGGTGGCGATGGATTAAGGTAGATAATGCTTCTTCATCTCCTTTTTGGTACAGAGAAATTAATAGACTATCGGTTGATTTCATAACTCTTCTCATATATTATCCGCGACAAACATTTTCCTGATTAGGATCAAGTTATTTTAGTTGGCCAAAACGGTATTAGAGTAAAGTCTTATCTATAAGCATCAAATTATGCTGTAAATATAAATAAAATTTTAATAACTGTTAACTAATTATTAAATATTATAAAGAATTATTTAAAAAAAATCACTTTAGCATATCATGTAAGAAGGCCGTAGGAATATTTAGTGTGAAATTTACATTTACTCCCTTCAATTCTTTTCCATTTAAACCAGAATTTCCAATAGGAAAAGCATAACCACCAGTTAAATCTAAAATTCCAAAAAGGGTAACTCCAATCTTGGGAGCCACATATTTATTGGTTCCTTCCACTCCGGCAAGAAAATAATATGAATGATAGAAATCTACATTTCTTTCGAAATTTAGCAAAATATCACCTTGTACTTTAGGCATAATGGCAAACTGAGAATTCGCAGAACCCATTAAAGCAGAAGCTCCTAAACGATAAATCACATCATCATTCTTAAGAAACATCAACTTCCCACCTATTTCACCGAAACTTTGATTTTGGTAAACATAGCCTACATTAATCATTTTATGCACGGTATACTGAGCTTTTACCAAAGTTCCGACAAAAAAGAGAAAAAGTACTGTGATTGCAAATCGCATATTCATTGTAAAATATTTAGGTGTAAAAATAAAAAAAACTGCTTTAGCATTTTCATGTTAAAGCAGTTTCTATACCGAAAAGAAGAATTAAATTCCGAAAGCAGATTTAATTTCTTCTACTTTGTCTAACTTCTCCCATGTGAAGAACTCTAAATCGGTAAGAGTCAACTCATTTTTGTGACCTTTATTAAAGGTTTTATCTGCAACGAAATGCTCTCTTCCCATGTGACCGTAAGAAGCGGTTTCTTGGTAGATAGGATTTCTTAATTTTAAATTTTGCTCGATGGCATAAGGTCTCAAATCGAAAATTGTAGATACTTTTTTAGCAATCTCACCATCATTTATAGCCACTTTTGAAGTTCCGTACGTGTTGATATATAAACCACAAGGCTCAGCAACACCGATAGCATAAGAAACCTGTACCAAAACTTCATCTGCAATACCTGCTGCAACTAAGTTTTTAGCAATGTGTCTTGTAGCATACGCTGCACTTCTGTCTACTTTTGAAGGATCTTTTCCAGAGAAAGCACCACCACCGTGAGCTCCTTTTCCACCGTAAGTATCAACGATGATTTTTCTTCCAGTCAAACCTGTATCTCCGTGAGGACCTCCGATTACGAATTTTCCTGTTGGATTGATGTGATATTTAATTTGATCATTAAATAAAGCTTTGATTTCTTCAGTCTGCAAAGCTTTAACTCTAGGAATCAAAATAGTTTTAATGTCTTCTCTAATTTTATTGAGCATTTCTTCTTCAGCAGCGAAGTCATCATGCTGAGTAGAAACAACGATAGAATCTATTCTTACCGGTTTGTGATCATCAGAATACTCGATGGTAACCTGAGATTTTGCATCCGGACGAAGGTATTTAATTTCAGAATCTTCTCTTCTGATTGCAGAAAGTTCTTTAAGAATAGTATGTGCCAAATCTAAAGCCAAAGGCATATAGTTTGCTGTTTCGTTGGTTGCATAACCAAACATCATTCCCTGATCTCCTGCTCCTTGAGCATTTGCTTTAGTTTCGAAAGTTTCATCAGCCGCAACTCTGTCAACCCCTTGATTGATATCTGGAGACTGCTCGTGAATTGCAGAAATTACTCCACAAGAATCACCGTTGAACATATATTCTCCTTTTGTATACCCAATTCCGTTGATTACTTCTCTTGCAATAGTCTGCACATCTAAATAAGCATCAGATTTTACTTCTCCTGCCAAAACAACCTGTCCTGTAGTGACCAAAGTTTCACAAGCTACCTTTGAAGTTTTGTCGTATGCTAAAAAGTTATCGATAAGTGCGTCGGAAATCTGATCGGCAATTTTATCCGGATGTCCTTCTGAAACAGATTCAGATGTAAATAAATAAGACATATTATTCTTTGTATTTTTTAAATTAAAAATGTGAAGAAAAAATGAATAATTGCCCGGAAATGCTAAAAAAGAATTACTGTTTTAGCATTTTTTTAGAGAGGTTGCAATCAGGTCAAATTTTTCCTCGTTAATAAACGTTTGCAAAGTTAAGTACTATTTTTTAATACTCAAAAATTTTATTCGATTATTATATTTTTATTGAAACATGCTTTGTATGGTCTCTCAATTTGATTATTGAGGCTTAATGCTTACAAAATCTTTTGGAGCATTATGAAAATTAAGCTTCGTTTCTAAAGATGATTTTATAAATGAACTCAACTCATCAATGATTTTTTGCTTGAAAGTAGGTTTATAATAAATAATTTTAATCTCTCGGTATGGGAAAGGTTTTTTAAATCTATACACTTTACTTTTCTGCTCTTCCGAAAGTTGATTTAAAGCTAATTCAGGTAAAATACTGATTCCTCCCACTTTGTCAACCATGTGTACCAAAGTCTGAATATTTGAGGCTAAGAAATCTAAATTTTTAGGCTTCAACGTATTTTCCTTTAAATGACAAATATTTTCAAACTGATTTCTAAGACAGTTACCTTCTTCCAAAAGCCAAACTTTCTCTACATTTAATTCTTCAGGAACGATAAATGTATTTTTTTTATTCGTTTCAGTATCCGAACTGTAAATCATCAATTCTTCATTAAATAAGAAGTCCTGATAAAATTCGTTGGCATTGTCATAAGGCGTAGAAATAATTCCGGCATCCAATTCTCCAGCTTTCAAGGCTTTAATAATGTTATCCGTTGTCATCTCCTTTACGTTCATCTGCACTTTAGGATTATCTTGTAGAAAATGGAAAATTTCTGTAGGTAAAATAAACGACGAAACCGTAGGAATAATCCCCAAGTTAATCGTTCCTCCTAAAATATTATTTAATAAATTAGCTTTGTTTTTAAGCTCATTTACAGCCTCGATAATTACTTTAGCTTGGTCTATAATTTGCAGTCCTACATCAGTAGTTCTGATGGGGTGGGTTGTTCTGTCAAAAACCTTTACATCCAGCTCATCTTCAAACTTCTGTATCATTGCACTTAATGTTGGCTGAGTGATAAAACACGCCTGAGCGGCTTTCCCAAAATGCTTATACTTATCTACAGCGATAAGATATTCCAATTGCTGAATGTTCATTTGATTAATATTATCTATGACAAAGATATAATGTTTTTGGCAGAAGCAATTAAAAATTCAACTAAATTTGATAGTGAAAAATGGAAAACAATCTCAAATTATAACTATATGGATAATAAAAAATTAACAACAGGCAGCGGAGCGCCTTATTATGAACATCAAGACTCTCAAACAGTAGGAGCACGTGGCCCGGTATTGCTACAAGATTTTATTTTACAGGAAAATCTTGCACATTTTGTAAGAGAAAGAATTCCGGAAAGAATTGTGCACGCTAAAGGAAGTGGTGCATACGGAACGCTTACTGTAACTCATGACATCTCACAATATACCAAAGCCAAAATATTTTCAAAGGTTGGAAATTCATGCAGAATGTTTGCTAGATTTTCGACAGTGGGTGGTGAAAAAGGAAGTGCAGATACCGCAAGAGACCCTAGAGGATTTGCTTTAAAATTTTATACTGAAGACGGAAATTGGGATTTAGTAGGGAATAACACCCCGGTTTTCTTTATTAAAGATGCTAAAAAGTTCCCAGATTTTATACATACTCAAAAAAGAGTTCCAAAAACCAATTTGAAAAGCGCGACCATGATGTGGGATTTTTGGAGCTTGAATCCTGAATCACTACACCAAGTTCTTATTCTAATGTCAGACAGAGGTACGCCTTATGGTTTTAGGCATATGCACGGGTTTGGCTCTCACACTTTTTCGATGATTAATGATAAAAACGAAAGAGTTTGGGTGAAATTTCATTTTAAAACAAAACAAGGCATCAAAAACTTTAATGATGCCGATGCTACAAAAATGGCTGGTGAAAATCCCGATTTTGCACAGGAAGACCTTTGCAATGCTATTGACAATGGTGATTTTCCGAAATGGACGATGTATATCCAGGTAATGACCGAAGAGCAGGCAAACGAATTCAGATGGAATCCTTTTGATGTAACCAAAGTATGGTTCCAAGGTGATTTTCCTTTAATTGAAGTTGGCGAAATGGAGCTGAATGAAGTTCCTGTCAATTATTTTGCCCATGTAGAACAATCAACATTCTCTCCAAGTAATTTAATCAACGGAATTAGTTTTTCACCCGACAAAATGCTTCAGGGAAGACTATTTTCTTACCCAGATGCTCACAGATACAGAGTTGGTGTAAACGCTCATCATCTTGAAGTCAACAGATGCCCTTTCGCAGTTAACAACTACCAAAGAGACGGATTTATGGCAGATTCTAGTGGATATCAGGATAAACCAAACTATCACCCAAACAGTTTTGATGACATCCAGCCAGATTCTTCTTACAAAAATTTCGAATACGAATTAGATAGTAATCATGTCGCTAACTTCAACAGAAATGAAAATGATGACGACCACTACACTCAACCTGGCCTTTTATACACAAAAGCAATGAGTCAGGAAGATAGAGAACACCTGGTAAACAACATCATAGGTAGTATGAGAGGAATTGACGGACCTAAAAAAGACGAGATTATCAACCGCCAATTGTGCCATTTTTTCAGGGCAAATATTGAGCTTGGCATGAAAGTGGCATCTGGATTAAGTGTCAATATAGACGCCAATATGATGAATCATTTAAAGTAAACTATTAAATAATAAACACTTAAAAGGGAAAAAAGTCATTTTTTTCCCTTTTTATTTGTAAAAAATTTTTAATTTGCAAGTTCTTAAAGATTAAGGGAAATAATGACTTACGAAAATATACTGATAAAGAAGGACGAGAAAACTGCTGTAATTACAATCAACAGACCAGAAAGTTTAAATGCATTAAATGCACAAACCATAAAAGAAATCAGCACTGCATTGGATGAATTACAATCTGACAATGAAGTAAGAGTAATTATTTTAACCGGAAGTGGAGAAAAATCATTCGTTGCCGGTGCAGATATAAAAGAATTTAGTAACTTTAATCAGGAAAAAGCAGAAGAGCTTGCTAAAAATGGGCAAACTTTTCTTTTTGATAAAATAGAAAACCTATCAAAGCCTGTAATTGCTGCGGTAAATGGCTTCGCTTTGGGAGGTGGTTTAGAACTTGCGATGGCGTGTCACATCAGATATGCATCAGATAATGCTAGACTGGGTCTTCCGGAAGTAACTTTAGGACTTATTCCTGGGTATGGAGGAACCCAAAGACTTCCAAAATTAGTAGGAAAAGGAATTGCCAATGAAATGATTTTCTCAGCAAAAATGATTCCTGCACAAAAGGCAAAAGAAATTGGTTTGGTAAATGAAGTGTTCCCTATTGGTGAGCTTCTTTCTAAAACAGAAGAATTAGCAAAAATAATTGCTAACAATTCTCCAATGGCAATTTCCCGCGCTATTAAAGCAACCAACCTGTCTGATACTGATAAAGGTTTTGAAGCTGAAATTAAATATTTTGGCGAGCTTTTTGATTTAGAAGACAAAAAAGAAGGAGTTTCAGCTTTTATTGAAAAAAGAAAGCCTAGCTTCTAATATTCCTTATCACAAATTATTTCGAAAAAATAACCGATGCAGATGTATAATAAGTTTGATAAAGCTTATCTAAAAATGGCTCAGGAGTGGGCAAAACTTTCCTACTGTGAAAGAAAACAAGTAGGAGCTCTTATCGTAAAAGATAGGATGATTATTTCTGATGGATACAATGGTACCCCATCGGGTTCTGAGAACTGCTGTGAGGACGAAACAGGCAAAACGCACTGGTACGTTTTACACGCAGAAGCAAATGCTATTTTGAAACTAGCAGGCTCTACACAGTCTGCTCGGGGTGCAACATTGTACCTTACCTTATCACCTTGTAAAGAATGCAGTAAGCTGATTTTACAGGCCGGAATTTCAAGATTAGTTTATATTAATGCTTACTCAGATGATGAGGGAATTATTTTCTTAAAAGAACATCAAATTGAAATAATACAGGTTTCAGAAAAGGAGTTAAAAATTTAAAAAAACACAACACAATGACTTGGGATGAAAAAATTAAAGATTTTGAGATTTTTCTTCGCTTTGAAAGAAATTTTTCAGAGAACACACTTGATGCTTATATCCGCGACATCAAGAAACTTCAAACTTACGCAATAGACGACCTTGAAAACACTGGTCCTGAAAAGATTACGTATGATAATCTTCAGGAATATATTTTCACATTGTCTAAGCAAAAATTCAGTGAAAGGTCACAAGCAAGATGGATATCTTCCATTAAAGCTTTTTTCAAATATTTACTTGAAGATGAAATCCGTGATGACAATCCTTCAACTTTATTGGAAGGACCAAAACTTGGTTTATATTTACCTGATACTTTGAGTCTTGCTGATATTGAAAAAATTATTGAAGCTATTGATAGTAATTCAGACTTAGGCAAAAGAAATCACTGTATTATTGAAGTGCTTTATGGTTGTGGACTGAGAGTTTCTGAATTAATTGAAATTAAAATATCTAATATTAATTTTAAAGAAAACTATATAAAAGTGATTGGAAAAGGCAACAAAACACGTTTTGTTCCTTTGGCACAGTTCACTGCAAAACTTTTGAAGGAATATATTGCTGAGGTACGTTCTAAAAATAAAATCAACAAGAAATACGAAGACACGCTTTTCCTTAATAGCAGAGGAACTTCAATGTCTCGTGTGATTGTATTTATAATCATTAAAGAACTTACCGATAAAGCAGGAGTGAGCAAGAAAATATCTCCACATACATTCAGACATTCTTTTGCTACACATCTATTGCAAAACGGAGCCGATTTACGTTATATCCAAGAAATGCTGGGACATTCTAGCATTACAACAACCGGAATTTACACCCATTTAAAAACAGAAGAACTTCGTGATGTAATTTTAAATTATCACCCGAGAAATTCTAATAGTGCTTAATGAAAATATTAAAATTTTGTCCGAATTGCGGAAATAAAACCCTTCATTGGGACGGAGAAAAAAAATGGAGCTGCCCTGAGTGCAGCTTCACTTTATATAATAATGTTGCCGGAGCTGTCGCTGTAGTCATTCGCTGTGGAGATGAAATCTATTTAACCAGAAGAAATCAAGAGCCTAAAAAAGGTAAACTCGATTTAGCTGGAGGATTTGTAGACCCGAAAGAAAGCGCTGAAAACACTTGTAAAAGAGAACTTTTTGAAGAATTACAGCTTGAAATTGACATTAAAAATCTAAAATACCTAACGAGTCTTCCCAACGTATATCAATACAAAGAAATTGACTACAATACCATTGATTTGTTTTATGAATATCGAGTTTCTGAAAAATTTGAAGTTAATATAGAATTATCTGAAATTTCTGAAACACAGTGGATTTCTTTTTCTGAAATTAATCTCGATGACATCGCTTTTGATTCTCAGAAAAAATTCTTTGAAGAGTATTTGAAAAATTTCAGCTAATTGCTTCTTTAGTATTTTTTAGAATCTAATACTTTTTGAAAATAAACATTTAACAGCTTTCTTTCATTGGTCGAAAGGTTGGCTTTTTCGTGGTAAATAATATAGGCAGGCATTGGCATCATTTTATTGTCAACCATCTCTATTGCTCGGGTAAGCATTTTGTGCTTCAAATCTTGATTATACGTTTCCCAGATTGAGAAATTTAAATATTTTCGACCATCGTTCACATGGCTTTTAATCGACCATGAAAACGGAGCTACATATGCATATTTAGGATAAACCGTTTCATCGGAATGGCAGTCATAGCATGCGTTTTTAAGCAGTGTAACTACTTCTTTCGGAGCATTTTCAACCTTAATAAAATTTTTGCTTTGATCTACCGGTTTATTTACTTTATCCACCGGAATAAACTGAATCATAGCAAAACCTACCAAACACCAAAAAACTATTTTCTTAAACTTTTGCATTATCTTCTCAATTGTAAGTCATTATTTGCACCTCGAGTTCCAGAATTAGTATTCTGAATAGAGTTATTATTGGATGGATTTATCGTTGATTTATTTTCTTTAGACTGAGCCTTCGCGGCACTGGTAGCGGTACCAAATTTACTGATGTCTAATACTCGTGTATCTGTCAAATCCCAAGTTTCTTTTGACGTCCATAAAGGTCGAATAACTGCAGTCTTATAATAAGTATAAGCATCTTCCGCAAAAGTAGACGTTTCAAAATCGGCAGGGTCCCAATACCCGTTTTCGTTGTTATCAACCAAAATACGGATAATATATTCTGCAGGTTTTAGCACATCAAATACTACTGAATTTCCGCTGGTATATTGCTGGTATATTGCTTTTTCTGAAGAATCTAATAACTGTAACCAATATTTTTTAGTCGGTGCATTTTGCAATATAACCGATAAATTTCCATAATTTTCAATTTTATCAACTTCAAAATCAAAACGTTTTGATTCAGAATTTTTATCATAAAAAGAAGAGACTGTCGTTTTTGGGATGGTCAACTGATATTTTTTTCCTGAAACAAAGTCTGATGTTATCAAAATCTGATAAGGATTGGTCTCAGATATTTTTGCCGTAAATGGCTGTACAATCGTACTGTCGATTTTCAAAGTCCATTTTTCTGGATTAATCTTATCGATAAGGTAAGTAGACGAAACTTTGAAATCAGTTTTTGGAGGTAACAAACCACCACCGTTTTCACTGACAACATCCATCACATTCTTTTTATTATACTTATAAAAGACAACCACAGTATCTTTCTTTGCGGCAGTATCGTAACTGAATTCTAATTTTTCGTTTACAGTTTGCCCAACATCGCTTTTTACAGCATCAAACCAAATCTTTACAGAATCTGATTTGGGTTTGTGGGTTACTTTGATGTCTTTCAATTTTTCATTTAGAGAAAGGACTTTCACTTCTTCAGGATTCCCTTCAAAAGCCATCAAAACTCCTCCTGGCATTTCTTTTAATTCAGGATTTTTAAATGGTTTTTTAGACGGGAATAATTTTAAATTTAAACCTGAAATAGACTTTTCAACAACAACTGTATCTTTTTGAAATGCTATTTTCTCTTTTCCAGGATTGTAAATAGAGTTTTCGTTGTCATCATCAAAAGCAATAATCTTATATTTTCCTTTAGCAAGATAATTTAATTCATAATAACCGTCATCATCTACTTTTGTAATGTAATATGGCTTCTGTTTATAGTCCATACTATCTTTTAATTGGTAAAGACCAACTACCATTTTATTATCAGAACTGCTTTTCTTTTTTAAAGCTAAAGCATCGCTCACCACCCCACTTATGTATAAATCGTCTAGTTTTTCGCCCGTAGAAAAAGCAAGATTATAATATCTCAATACATTGCCTTCACTGTTATCAACGATTGCATTTCCAAAATTGAAATTATAGGTTGTATTTGCCTGTAAAGTATCTTTCCATTGAATAATCAAATACTTATTGGCAATATTTGAAGGAAGAACTCTATTATATTTTATGGGTGGAGAAATATTAAGATTTTTATTAATATCCTTTAAAGTAATGTATTCATTAAAATCAATACGCAATTCTTTGATATCTCTTCTTACATTGACCCTTGAAGAATCTATATTTGAACCTATCACCTGAGGAGCCAATGTATCTTTAAGACCTCCAATTGGCGAGCCCACTCTTGCACAAGATTGTACAAGAATTCCGATAATGAATAAAAGAAGAAATCTTTTCATGAAATTATTTGAGCAAAAATAAACATTATTCTCCAAAAACTTCAGTTCCTGTTTTCAAAGTGTCCTGATTATCATTCATAATACTGTGAAGCTTATCTTTCTGAGGTGGAAAATCTTCAAATAAACCAGACAAAGCCAAAGCGGAATAAACTCTTCCCGAATATTTATTTCCAATCGCTATAATGGTCACTTTTGATTTTAAAAGATGGGCAAAAACCGAATTTGTACCATGCCACCAACCGTTGTGATAGGTTAGTTTTTCTCCATTATCAAAAATTTTCATTCTAAAACCTAAACCATAATTGTTTTGACCTGCCTTTTCATTGCTGTAAGGCGTAAAAATCATCTGCATTAATTCTGGCTTTAAAAAATCTTTTGAAAACATCGCTTTTGAGAAATTGTAAAGGTCTCTTGGTGTTGTATAAACATTTTTATCACCATAAATAAGGTCTAATCTGTCTAAAGGATACAATTTGTTTCCACCAAAATAAAATGACTGCGATGCCGTAGGAATATCTTTTTCCTGAAAAATATAGGTATTTGTCATTTTCAGGGGCGTGAAAACCATCTCTTTCATTGCTTGAGGAAAAGGTGTTTTGGTAATTTTCTCAATCAATAAAGCCAAAAGCGCATAATTGGTATTGCAATACATAAAACCTGTATTGGTATCTCTAGCCAAATCAGGTTTGTATTTAATAATCATATTTAAAACATCCTGATTGGTAATATAATTTTTTGAAAGCTCTGCAGGGGCAGGCTGAATTTTAGTAATGAAATATTCGTATTTCGGAAGTCCGCTTCTTTGGTCTAATAAAGTTTGAACAGTCACATTAGGATAGGGAAATGCAGGAAAAAATTGCGTCAGATGGTCTGATAATTTTATTTTTCCAGCCTCGATTAATTTCATCATCGCCATTGCCGTCATAGTTTTTGAAACGGATGCGACATGCAATGCTGTATTTTTATCTATAGGATTTTGATTTCCCTCTCGTGCAAAACCTCTGTAGTTTTCATACAAAATCTCATCTCCTTTTGCTACCAAAAAGCTTCCACTTAAATTTCCTTTTTCCCAAACCTTTTTATAATATTGGTCGATATAACTTACCGCGTAGTCTTTATCAACGAGATTGAAATCACCTGAGGCAAAAACCTTCGTCAAGTCTACATTTCCATAGTTAGGAAGATTAGTGGTAGATTCCGCTGTTGCAGCGTTGTTTTCAGATTTATTTTTGCAGGAAAATAGAAATAAAAATAGTGTGGTAACAAATACGAGGTTAAGCTTCTTCATGAGTTCAAAAAATGAACGGCAATTTAATAAAACTCCATTCAAATATGAAAAGGCAGTTGTCAATTATGAATTATTTAACACAAAATTTCACACGGTAAAAGAGTAATCTAATTCGTTAATTTTTGAACTAGCAAAATGATGCTATAATCTTATCTACAATTACTTGAGCTAATTTCTCTTTGCTTTGGTGAGTCCAGCCTGCGATATGAGGGGTTACAATTACTTTTCCAGAGGCTAAAAGATATTGCAAATCTTCATTTTCTAATTCTAAATTTTCAAAAGAAGCTTTTTCGTATTCTAAAACATCAAGACAAGCACCTTTTACTTTTCCAGACTTCAAAGCTTCAACTAAACACTTCGTTTCTACATTTTTTCCTCTTGCCGTATTAACGAAATAGAAATCGTTTTTCATTTCATTAATAAAACCAGCGTCCACTAAATAATGAGTTGCCTCTGTCATTGGAATATGCAAGCTTAAAACTTCCGCTTTTTCCTTTAATTCGTCCAAAGAAACCTGCGTTGCAAATTCGTCAGAAAGATTAGGAAGAATATCATGAAAAACCACTTTACACCCAAAACCCGAGAGTCTTTTTGCCGTAGCTTTTCCCATATTTCCGTAACCGATAAGGCCAACCGTTTTTCCTAATAATTCATCACCACGGTTTTCTTCACGCAGCCAAATTCCATTTTTCACTTCATTTGAGGCGATGAAAAGACGGTTCATTAAAATTAAAAGCATTCCCACCACGTGCTCAGCAACAGAATCTCGGTTTCCTTCCGGAGAATTAATTAACTGAATTCTCAATTTTTCAGCCACGGGAATATCAATATTTTCCATTCCCGCTCCTACTCTTGCAATAAATTTCAGATTGCTTGCTTTTTCTAAAAAGTTTTGGTCTAAAGGAATTCTGCTTCGGATAATTACTCCGTCATAATTTTGAATTTTACCACACACCTCATCATACGAAGACGTAAAATCTTCTTCCAAAATAAAATTCTTCGCTAAAAGCTGTTCGGTAATAAGAGGGTGATTTTTATCTAATAATAAGATTCTCATTTCTGTAACTTACATTTAAAAATAAACGGAAGAAAAATTCTTCCGTTGTAAATTATTGTTCAATTTCTCCTGCAAATAACTTCTTCAATTCTACAGAATCTGTTGGTTTCATTCTTCCCGAAAGAATTAGCGATAATTCTTTTCTTCTTAACGCTGCATCAAATCTTTCTATTTCAAGCTCGGTTTCCGGCTCCATTTGTGGAATTGGAATCGGTCTATTGAATTCATCAACCGCCACAAAAGTATAAATCCCTTTATTGGTCTGAATCTTTTTATGATTGATGGGGTCGTCTAACCAAACATCCACATAAATTTCCATAGAAGTTCCGAATGCGCGGGAAACTTTAGATTCCATCACAACAATTCCACCTTCTGGAATTGGATGGTCGAATGAAACGTGGTTTACAGATGCGGTTACCACTCTTCTTTCGCAATGTCTGGTTGCAGAAATAGAAGCACAACGATCCATTCTTGCCAATAATTCTCCACCAAAAAGGTTTCTCAACTGGTTGGTATCATTGGGAAGTACAATATTGGTCATTACCGTCAGAGATTCTGACGCTTTTTTTATTTTTGCCATTTTGATTTACTTTTTATTGGATTTTGGTCTCCAAGTTTTTGCAGCCTGTTTTAGTGAATCTTTTTTCAAAGAATCCGTTTTAAAAGCTTTTATAGAATCTGCTCTTTTTATCTGTGCCGAATCTATTACTACTACAGGTATTTTCTTTTCAATTCTCTTCGTTTTGGTTTGTATTGACACATCATCAAAAGATTTCTTCCCAAAGAGAAGCTCTTGTTGAGTATAGGCTAAATACAACATTCCTAAAACTGGGATGATAAAAAGGAAAATCCACAGAATTGATTTATTAAATTTATAATCTTTCTCAGTGTTTTTAGGGCTTTCGAAAGAGTCTCCTTCATTGATATCAGAAAATCTAATTTCTTCTAACCCATAAAAATCAGGGTGGTCAGATTCAAGTCTATTTCCTTTGAAATGAAGTTTTCCATCTTCAATAAAAATAGTTCCTAGATTCTGAATTTCCAAAACCTGCTCGGCTTGAAGTTTTTTCTTCCAAAAATCAGTTTGAATTTGCAATTCATTTTCAACAGCTTCTTTTGAAACTGTTTTTTGATTACTGATAAAACCTACCAAATCATCAGATAAAACCTGATAATCAGAATGGAAGGCAATTTTTGTGGAAGGCGGAAGAATACTTCCGTTTTCTGAGTTGATGACTGCTTTAGAATTTTCCAGAGAAAATACACCAAATTTTGGAACAGTAACGGTTCCAAACTGTTTCAAATAGTCTAAAATGTAAGATGAAATATTCATTTGGTGGCAAATTTATGACTTTTTCATGACTTTTTGGAGATTTGTTTTTAGGATATATTGAGATTTGAATCTCCCACGGACTCCACAGATTTGAACAATTTTTTTTTACACAAAAGTCAAACATCCGATAATTTTCAAGCACTTAACACTTTCCTCTATATAATTTTTCTATCAATTTTTTAATTATTAAATAGAAAAAGACTGCCGAAGCAGCCTTAAAAAATTTAATCTGAACTAACTTGAAATATAATAATGTGAAATGGTGTTTACTTTTAAATTATTGAATTTTCCAGCTGATTCCGAACATAAAATTGGTTCCCGCCTGAGAAAAATAAACCGGACCATTGTAGACATAACCGTTGTTTACATATTTCTGATTAAAAATATTATTAACCAAAAGCTTTAAAGCAACTTCATGTTTTGCAATTTTAAAATCATATTGCGCATTAAAATCTGTAAGTAAATAATCATCAAGCTGTAAACTTTGGGTTTCTGTATTATCCAGATATTGTTTTCCAACAAATTGATTCATCAAAGCAAAGTGGAAATTTTTAGTTGGATTGTATTTCAGACTCAAATTAGCAATTAAATTTGGCGAAAAAGAAATCTCTGTATTTCCAAGTTCTGTAATTTGTGTTTTATTTTTAATTCTGAAATCCAGGTTTCGATTTTGACTTACACTTACATTTCCTGAGATTTCCCATTGTTTTGAAAGTTTTGCCAAAGCTCCAATCTCAACTCCTCTTCTGTAACTTTTCCCTGAATTGGTTCTGATAAACTCACCGATGTTACTGATTTGACCATTCAAAACCAACTGATTCAGATAATACATATAATAAAGATTGGCTGTAAAAGCTACTTTACCAAATTGTTTTTCGAATCCTGCTTCAAAATCGTGAAGTTTTTCTGATTTCACATCATTATTAGAGATTAAATCATCACGATTCGGTTCACGCTGCGCATGAGCATAAGAGAAAAACACTTTTCCTTTACCCAACTTATAATTAACTCCCGCTTTTGGATTAAAAAACAACCAGTTTTTATTGAGATTTGCACCTTCACCATCACCTTCCATTAAGATTTTTGTATCATAATCGATATTTCTTAATTGAAGGTCTCCAAAGAATTCAAAATCATTTACTTTAATTAAAGCTTTGGCAAAACCTGCTACTTCAGTTTTTACCGAACGATTTCTGTAATATTCAAACTCATTGATATTGGGAAAATATACTCCGGTAACATTTCCGTAATGCCTTCCGTAATATTGATTTCCAACTACACCAAAATTTAAATCTACATTTTCAAATTTCCCATACAAAGTAGAAACCAAGCCGTAGAAATCATTATTCAACCATTTTTTTCTAATAAAATCAGTTTGATTTACAGGAGCACCATTTAGCTCAAACACAGGAAGATTATAGTTAGAATAATGCGTTGCATCCTCATCTTCTTCGTTTACCCTTACATAATTTTCGTAAAACCCTCTTCCTTTTGTATAATGCAAAGTTGTTTCAAGATTCCAACGTTCATTAATATTTTGTTCCCACAAAAACTGATAATGATTTTGTCTGTAATTATCGGTTTCGTTATCATAGAATTTTTCCTCACCTGTGAAAAGGTCTGTGTACTGGCCAGAATAATTTAGCTTAGGATTTGTTTCCCAAGTTGGTCTGTCGATTCCGTTCCAGGCTTGATACGTTTTTTCTTTGCCGCCAAAAGCCATCAAACGAAGTTTTGTTTTTCCTTCTTCAAATAATGCTGTAAAATTATATGAATTTAAATCTGAAAAAGCTCTGTCGATATATCCATCAGAATGAATATAAGAATATCTTCCCATCACAGAAAGACGGTCTTTCCAGAACTTTCCTGAGCCAATTTCAGCTGAATATTTGTACGTATTAAAAGAACCGTAACTATCATCTGTTTTAAAATAAAACTTTTCTTCAGGTTCTTTTGAAATCACATTAATACTTGCTCCAAAGGCAGAAACTCCATTATTGGAAGTTCCCACACCTCTTTGAATCACAATTTGTGATGCCGAACTAGTCAAATCAGGAACATTCACAAAGAAAGTTCCCTGACTTTCAGAATCGTTGAACGGAACACCATTCATCATCACGTTAATTCCTCTTCCTGCAACTCCACGAATTCTAAATCCGGTATAACCTACCCCGTTTCCAGCATCGGAAGTAGAGATGATTGAAGTTTGATTTTTTAAAAGAATAGGTAAATCTTGTCCGAGGTTTCTACCATCAAGGTCTTTCTGAACATTGATGATTTCTTTGGCAACAGGAAGTCTTTTGGTAAAGTTAACAGCCTCAATTTCTCTGACTTTCAGAGAGTCATTATTTAGAGTTTGTGCAAAACTCAAGGAACTTGCGGTAAGTCCTAAAAAAAACAATCCTTTCATTCTTATAAATTTTAAAAATTTAATGGAATAAAAGGGGCGATTATGATATAAGTAATGAGTGATTGGTAATAAGTAATTTATGTATTACTAATTGCTTATTACTCATTGCTCATCTAATTTCCCTAAACAGCATTACCCGTTCCAGGTTCATTGGGTATAATCTCAGCCCGCTTGGAGCACCCCTTTATTTCAGCGGCAAAACTACTAAAAATATTTGACTTGAAATCTTTTGAAATTATGATTAAAATTCAGCGTTTAAAAACTCAGTAAGAACGATTGTAGGAATCGATGTAATAATAGTTTTTATCATCTTTTGTGACTTCAAACATTTTCCCCAATTTCCAGCTGTAGTTTCTTTTGATATCGGCATATTCAAACGGAATAATGATTTTGTTATTAACATCAATCACCCCAAATTTATCATTATAAGTCGCTACAATCATAGGATTAGAAACATCGTCACCTTCCAAAATGTAGAGATATTGATATTTTGGATAAATGGTAAATTGACTCTGGTCTGAAGGGTTTTTGAACTTTGAATCTTCAATAATGCCATATTTTCCTTTTAAAATATAAGCATGAAATAATGCTTTTTTTAATTCTAGCTTACATTTTCCTAAGTCAGCATCTTTATATTGATAAACTTTTTTGCCTGATTTATTGATTCTGAAAGCAATCTTATTTTTTTCTACCGTCGCAAAATCACTGCTTCCAAATTTTCTCACTTTCTCATTCGATGAGTTTAAAAGGTTACAATCTTCACCAAAAAACATCACCAAATCATACTCTGGCTGAATTACAAAATTTCCTTTTTGATTAACAAAACCCGATTTACCATTCTTTTTTTGCGGAATCAACAATGGAACTTCTTCATTAATTACCGGAAGTTTCGTTGAAGCATCATTAACAGTATTAGACTTAATCGCTGTTTTAGATTTACTTACATTATTTCTTTTCAAAGGCTTAGATTGCGAAAAAGCAAAAATAGAATATAGTATTAAAAAACTCAACTTCAATTTCCTTAAAATCATCTTATGTTTATTTTGTGTTAAAAATAGAAAATATAAAATTCATATTTATAAAGAATCTAAATAATTTCACCCGTACAAAATAGTAAAATTTCGTAAATTTGGAAACATTTTTAAGTGTTTAACAACGGAAAACTAAATTTTGAAGATTTTTTTGATAAATCTAAAAAAATAACACCAGTTCTTATCTGTTACATTTTTATTTCAGAAAAGATTTTCATTAGACAGCTTCAACTTCCGGTAACAAACTTAGAAAGATTTACGAATAATTCGTAAAACAATTTGAAAGTGATGCGTATTAGGAATCTCATTAAGTACCGAAGACGCGTTTAAAAATGAAAAGACTTCTAGAATTATGAATATTTATCAGGATTACATCCAAGAAATCGAAGAAAGAAAAGCACAGGGTCTCCACCCAAAACCAATTGACGGCGCAGATTTACTAAGCGCAATTATTGAGCAAATTAAAGATACAGCAAACGAATACAGAGCTGACTCTCTTAAATTTTTTATTTACAACACTTTACCGGGTACAACAAGTGCTGCAGGGGTAAAGGCTCAATTTTTAAAAGAAATTATTTTAGGTGAATCTGTATTAGAAGAAATAACGCCAGCTTACGCTTTCGAATTACTATCTCATATGAAAGGAGGACCTTCTATCGAAGTTCTTCTTGATTTAGCTTTAGGAAATGATGAGTCAACTGCAAAACCGGCTGCTGAAGTTCTTAAAACTCAGGTTTACTTGTATGATGCTGATACAGCGCGTTTGAAAGAAGCTTTCGAATCTGGTAATGTAATCGCTAAAGATATTTTGGAAAGCTATGCAAAAGCAGAGTTTTTCACTAAACTTCCTGAAGTTGCAGAAGAAATTAAAGTAGTGACTTTCATCGCTGGTGAAGGAGATATTTCAACAGATTTATTATCTCCAGGAAATCAGGCGCACTCTCGTTCAGACAGAGAACTTCACGGAAAATGTATGATTACACCTGAAGCTCAGGACGAAATCAAAATGCTTCAAGCTCAACATCCTGATGCAAGCGTAATGCTTATCGCAGAAAAAGGAACAATGGGTGTTGGTTCTTCTCGTATGTCGGGAGTAAACAACGTTGCACTTTGGACAGGTAAACAAGCAAGTCCTTATGTACCTTTCGTAAACATCGCTCCGATTGTAGCTGGAACAAATGGTATTTCTCCAATTTTCTTAACGACAGTTGATGTAACCGGAGGTATCGGAATTGACCTACAAAACTGGGTGAAAAAAATGGACGAAAACGGAAACCCTGTTCGTAACGAAAATGGTGATATTGTTTTAGAAGAAAAATACTCTATCGCTACAGGAACTGTTTTAACTATCAATACTAAAGAAAAGAAATTATATAACGGAGAAACTGAATTGAAAGATATTTCAAAATCATTTACTCCTCAAAAATTAGAATTTATCAAAGCGGGTGGTTCTTATGCTATCGTTTTTGGTAAAAAAATCCAAACTTTTGCTGCAAAAACGTTAGGAATTACAGCTCCTGCAGTTTTCGCTCCTTCTAAAGAAATTTCTATCGAAGGACAAGGATTGACTGCTGTTGAAAAAATCTTCAACAGAAACGCAGTTGGTGTTACTGAAGGTAAATTATTACACGCTGGTTCAGACGTTCGTGTTGAAGTAAACATTGTTGGTTCTCAGGACACAACAGGTTTGATGACTTCTCAGGAATTAGAATCTATGGCAGCAACCGTGATTTCTCCAATCGTAGATGGAGCTTATCAGTCAGGTTGTCATACCGCCTCAGTTTGGGATAAAAAAGCGCAGGCTAATATTCCTAAATTAATGAAATTTATGAACGATTTCGGAGTAATCACTGCACGTGACCCGAAAGGTGAATATCACGCAATGACAGATGTTATTCACAAAGTTCTAAACGATATTACGGTTGACGAATGGGCAATCATCATCGGAGGTGACTCTCACACAAGAATGTCTAAAGGGGTTGCTTTCGGAGCGGACTCTGGAACTGTAGCATTAGCTTTGGCAACAGGTGAAGCTTCAATGCCGATTCCTGAATCTGTAAAAGTGACTTTCAAAGGCAACATGAAGGAACACATGGATTTCCGTGATGTTGTACATGCTACTCAATTACAAATGTTGAAGCAATTTGACGGAGAAAACGTTTTCCAAGGTAGAATTATCGAGGTTCACATCGGAACTCTTCCGGCTGACCAAGCATTTACATTTACAGACTGGACTGCAGAAATGAAAGCGAAAGCTTCTATCTGTATTTCTGAAGACGATACGTTAATTGAATCATTGGAAATTGCAAAAAGCAGAATCCAGATTATGATTAATAAAGGAATGGATAATCATAACCACGTTCTTCAAGGTCTAATTAACAAAGCAAATAAGAGAATCGAGGAAATCAGAACGGGTGACAAACCTGCATTGACTCCGGATGCTAATGCAAAATATCATGCTGAAGTAGTTGTTGACTTAGACATTATTGTTGAACCAATGATTGCTGACCCAGATGTAAACAACGACGACGTTTCTAAAAGATATACGCACGATACCATCAGAGACCTTACTTTCTACGGAGGTGAGAAAAAAGTTGACCTTGGTTTCGTAGGTTCTTGTATGGTTCACAAAGGTGACTTGAAAATCGTTTCTCAGATGCTTAAAAACATCGAAAAACAAAATGGTAAAGTAGAATTTAAAGCACCGCTTGTAGTGGCTGCTCCTACTTATAATATCATTGACGAATTAAAAGCAGAAGGTGACTGGGAATTATTAGAAAAATACTCAGGTTTTGAATTTAATGACAATGCGCCTAAAGGTGAAGCTCGTACAGAATACGAAAACATGATGTATCTAGAGCGTCCAGGTTGTAACCTTTGTATGGGTAACCAGGAAAAAGCTGAAAAAGGAGATACCGTTTTAGCAACTTCTACCCGTCTTTTCCAAGGAAGAGTGGTTGAAGATTCTGACCGTAAAAAAGGTGAATCTTTATTAGCATCAACTCCGGTAGTTGTATTGTCTGCGATTATTGGTAGAATTCCAAATATCGACGAGTACAAAGCTGCGGTTGAAGGTATTGATTTAACGACTTTCGTTCCATCAATTAAAGAATTGGTAACCGTTGGTCACTAATAGATTTTAAATTAAAGTCGCAAGGCTTTTTAAATAATTAAAATGGAAGATTTCTTTTTGAAGTCTTCCATTTTTGTTTAGAACATTTCTATTTAAGACTCTACCAAATTATTTTGATATAAATCAACAACTGAAATTTTATTTTTCCTTAACTTCATAGGTATAAATAATCTCAATCATTCATCATATTTATCTCTTTTTAGGGATGGTAGGAACAGTATTTGATGCATGAGATTATAGAATTGTTTTCCGCTTTAAACCTTATTTAAAGAATGGAAAAGCTTATTAAAAAAGAAGAAAAATTAAATTAAGATATGACTTTCGACATTGACATGATCAAAAAAGTGTACGAGCGTTACCCAGAAAGAATTGCTGTGGCAAGACAAATTACGGGAAAGCCATTAACACTTTCAGAAAAAATCCTTTATACCCACTTATGGGAAGGAAATGCAACCCAAGAATATGAAAGAGGAAACTCTTACGTAGATTTCGCACCAGACAGAGTTGCAATGCAGGATGCCACTGCGCAAATGGCGCTTTTACAATTTATGCAGGCTGGAAAAACTAAAGTAGCTGTTCCGTCAACTGCTCATGCCGATCACTTGATCCAGGCAAGAGTGGGCGCTGAAGCAGATTTACAGGAAGGTATTAATAAAAACTCTGAGGTTTTCAACTTCTTAAGTTCAGTTTGTGATAAATACGGAATTGGTTTCTGGAAACCGGGAGCCGGAATCATTCACCAAGTTGTCTTAGAAAATTACGCATTTCCAGGAGGAATGATGATTGGAACCGACTCTCACACTGTAAATGCAGGAGGTTTAGGAATGGTTGCCATCGGAGTTGGTGGTGCAGATGCCGTAGACGTAATGGCAGGAATGGCTTGGGAGTTGAAGATGCCAAAATTAATTGGAGTAAAGCTAACAGGTAAAATGTCTGGCTGGACTTCCGCAAAAGATGTTATTCTAAAAGTTGCAGGAATTCTTACTGTAAAAGGAGGAACAGGATGCATCGTAGAATATTTCGGAGAAGGTGCAGAATCTCTTTCAGCAACAGGAAAAGGTACCATCTGTAACATGGGTGCTGAAATTGGAGCGACAACCTCAACTTTTGGTTATGATGACTCCATGAGAAGATATTTAGCCGCAACAGGAAGACAAGATGTTGTAGATGCTGCCGATAAAATTGCTGAACATTTAACGGGTGATGCAGAAGTGTACGCCAGCCCTGAACAATATTTCGATCAAGTAATTGAAATCAACCTTTCAGAATTAACTCCTCATTTAAATGGACCTTTCACTCCAGATTTAGCGACTCCAGTTTCTGAATTCAAAGCTAAAGCTGAAGCTAACGGATGGCCTCTTGAGGTAGAATGGGCATTAATCGGATCGTGTACCAACTCTTCTTATGAAGATCTTTCGAGAGCCGCTTCTATTGTGGAAGATGCCGTAGCAAAAGGGGTAAAACCAAAAGCTATTTTAGGAATCAATCCAGGTTCTGAGCAAGTGAAGTTTACAGCAGAAAGAGACGGTTTCTTAGATTCTTTCAGAAAATTTGAAAATACAAGAATCTTTACCAATGCTTGTGGACCTTGTATCGGACAATGGGATAGAGAAGGCGCTGATAAAGGCGAGAAAAACTCAATTATTCACTCTTTCAACAGAAACTTTGCAAAAAGAGCCGATGGAAACCCAAATACCCATGCTTTTGTAGCTTCTCCGGAAATGGTTGCTGCTGTAGCGATTTCAGGAAGATTAGATTTCAATCCAATTACTGATACGTTAACCAACGAATTTGGCGAACAAATTAAGCTTGATGAGCCTAAAGGTTTTGAATTACCAGCAAAAGGATTTGCTGTAGATGACAACGGATATCAAGCGCCATCAGCAGACGGATCTAGTGTTGAGGTGAACGTAAGCCCCACTTCAGACAGACTTCAATTATTGGAAGAATTCCCAGCTTGGGATGGTAAAAATATTACTGGAGCAAAAGTTTTAATAAAAGCTTTCGGAAAATGTACCACTGACCATATTTCTATGGCAGGACCTTGGTTGAAATACAGAGGTCACCTTGATAATATCTCAAACAACATGTTGATTGGAGCCGTAAATGCTTACAACATGGAAACCAACCACGTTAAAAATGAATTGACGGGTGAATATGGTGAAGTTCCGGCTGTACAAAGAGCTTACAAAGCTGCAGGCGTTCCTACTATTGTGGTGGGAGACCAAAACTACGGTGAAGGTTCTTCAAGAGAGCATGCCGCAATGGAGCCGAGACATCTTGGTGTAAAAGCTGTTTTAGTAAAATCATTTGCAAGAATCCATGAAACAAACCTTAAAAAACAAGGAATGTTGGGATTAACTTTCGCTAATGAAGCTGACTATGATAAAATTTTAGAAGACGACACGGTTAATTTCTTAGACCTTGATCAGTTTGCTCCAGAAAAGCAATTGACTTTAGAGTTTGTACATGCTGATGGAACCAAAGATATTATCTTGGCAAATCATACGTATAACGCTCAACAAATTGATTGGTTTAAAGCAGGTTCTGCGTTGAACTTAATTAAGCAGCAGGAAAATTAAAATTTCTTAAAAATATTTAGCAAAAACCACTCAACTTCTTGAGTGGTTTTTTAATGATTATTTATTCCAATAAAAACTATTTTTTAGTAATCAGCTTAGCAGCAAGCCATTTCCTTACAGGAATATCATAGCATTTCATTGAAACATATGCGATCATTATCGAAACTACAACTGTTAATAAACCTTGAAGCCAAGAAGTTTCCATCGTATTTTTACCATTCACTGCCCAAGCATAAAAAACATAAGCAATAGGAAAATGCGTAATGTATAGCGGATAAGAAATATCACCTAAAAATTTACATACTTTATTAGCCGTTTTACCAATCACCTTTCCTCCCGCAGCGAGCCAAATTATTAACGGAAATACAATCATCAAAGCAAAACATTCATACAACGCATTTTGCCAATGCGCTGTCGTTCCTCCCAATCTCGGGAAAGCCAAAACAGCAACTAAAAGGACACTTGTCGTAAAAAATGCTTTTGGAGTAAATTTTAGTTTTAAAGTTTTAGCCAAAACAATTCCGGCAATAAATGGAAAAGCCAATCTTGTAAAACCAATTTTCAGCTGTGTAGAATCATCTATAGACCAGCCACCGATAATATCTCCGTTCGGATTGGTAAACGCCAAATGAATCGTAAATCCTGCTGCAACAATCATCAAAATGATTAAAACTAATTTCGATAATCTTCTCAAAATTAAAGCATAGACAATATTGGCAATATATTCATAAAAAAGTGACCAGCTGGGTCCATTTAGAGGATGCATTTCGCCCCAACCCCGAATGTCTAGAGACTTTCCGACAGGAAAAACGGTCATCCCAATCATCATCACAAGAATAACTTTCCATATTGGCGTTTCAGCAATTTCTCCCCAGCCTAAATCCGGTGAATACTGGAAATAAAAAAGTGAAGCCCCAATTAATGAACCGATAATAATCATCGGTTGAAGCCTGACTAAACGTCTGATTAAAAAATCTTTTAAAGTCATTGTATTCCAACGATTATCGTATGCATAGCTTATCACAAAACCCGAAAGCATAAAGAAAAAATCTACCGCCAAATAACCGTGATTGATAATTTGTTTGGTGTGGTCTCCGTTTGAAAAAATTTCAAAAACATGAAAGAAAACAACAGTTATTGCTGCGACACCACGCAATCCGTCGAGAATTTCGTAGTGAGGTTTTGTTTGGGTGAGTTCCATAATAATTAAAAATTGGTCAAAAATAGTGACAATAAAGATTGAGTATTTGTCCGATTGATTTAATTTCTTGTCTTATATTCTAAAATAAAGATTAATTTTATGAATTATAAATGAAAAAGCCTAAATATTATCCAAGTAAGTCTAATGAAACGTTTAGTTTTGAACATGTACATACTAAATTTGATAAGCAGGTTCCTTTGCATCAGCAAGAGACTTGGGAATTAGCCTACATCATCACAGGTTCTGGCACCAGGATTATTGGGGATGTTGTTGAAAATTTTTCTGAGGGTGAAATTATTCTTATTCCGCCTGATATTCCTCATTGCTGGTCGTTTGATAAAAATACACATGACAAAGAAGGCAAAATAGAAAACATGTGCATTTTCTTTAAGAGTAAATTTCTGACTAATTTAAAAAACTTCTATCCTGAATTTAGCAAAAGTGTAGCAAAAATTGAGGAAAACATGAATGCTTTGTCTTTTCACGGTGAAACTCAGAACAAACTGCAGAAACTTTTAAAATCTATGCCTTCTCAAAATCCGGCTGAGCGTTTATCTAGTATGATTTTAATTTTAAATCATATTTCATCTTCCGAATCGACAACTATTGTAAGCCACACTAAAGAAAGAAAAAATGAAGATAAGCTTCACGAAATTTACATGTTCATTCTTAACCAATCTCACAGAGCCATTTCATTAGATGAGGTTGCTCAAATTGCAGGAATGCCAAAATCGACGTTCTGTTTATTTTTCAAAAAAATGACCGGAAAATCTTTTGTCACCTATCTTACAGATTTCCGCATTGAATCTTCGTGTCAAATGCTTATAAAAACTAAAATGTCGGTTTCAGAAATTTGTATCGCCACCGGATTTAATGACATTCCTTACTTTAACAGGATTTTTAAAAAAGCAAAAAATATGACTCCCACAGAATATCGTAAGACTAATTCAGCAATAGAAAAACAGAACTAACGTTGCTTTTTTATTTCAATTTATCTAAAAGATTAGATTTATACATTTCTCCCACCGAAATTTCATGTTCAGATATTAATATGACTTTCTTTGAACTTAAACTTTTCACTTTATCTAAATTTAAAATAAAAGATTTGTGAATTCTTATAAAATTTGCAGGAAGCTTATTTTCGAGGGATTTTAAAGTATCTAAAACAATATACTCCTGGTTTTGGGTCTTGATATTGACATAATCTTTAATACTTTCCACATAAAAAACATCCTCAAAATTAATTCTATGTTGTTGGCCGGAAGATTTTACGAAAAAATGATTAACCTCTTTGGTTTCATCTAAAGGAAATCGCTCCTGAGCTTTCAAAACACTTTTATTAAAACGTTCAAAAGAAATCGGTTTCAAAAGATAGTCTACAACATGATGCTCATATCCTTCCAAAGCATATTCTGAATACGCTGTTGTCAAAATATATTTCATTTTATCGCCTACAATTTTCATGAAATTTATTCCTGTTAATTCCGGCATTTGAATATCTAGGAAAACAAGGTCTGCCTCATTCTTTTGAATAAATTCTAAAGCTTCAATAGGATTTTCCGACGAAAAGATAAGCTCAAGAAACGGAATTTTTTCAACATAATTCTCAAGAAGTGAAACAGCAAGCGGCTCGTCATCAACGATAATACATTTAATTTTCTTCATTCTTTAAATCTATCTTTAAATCTACGGTAAAATCAGTTTCCGTTTCAATGATATTCAATGTATGTTTTTTGGGATATAAAATTTCAAGGCGTTTTTTTACGTTTTCAATTCCAATTCCAGAAACAGAATCTTTCATTCTTTCTTTTTTAAAATTTAAAAGATAAAAATGCAGAACCTTATTATTGTCTGAAATTTTCATTTCAAAACCTTTATTTCTAAAATCACCATGTTTAAAAGCATTTTCAACAAAAGGAACAATTAACATCGGTGAAATTTTCAAAGTTGGATTTTTAATATGCTTTAATACAGTAATTTTTTCAGGGTTTTTTATTCTCAATTTTTCAAGCTCAATCAAACTTTCCACATACCCGATTTCTCGTTCCAAAGGAATAAAATCTTGCTCTAAATCTTTTGTTGAATACCGCAACAGCTTGCTAAGTTCTTCGATTGCAGGCAAAGCTTTTTCGGAGTTCTGAAATACCAAAGAATAAATATTATTAAGCGAATTAAAAATAAAATGCGGGTTAATCTGTGTTTTCAAAGCTTTGAGTTCGGCAGATTGTTTTTCCTGAATTAATTGTTGACGCTCATCCTCCCTTTTAAAAAATATATTGAATAAAGCCAGCGCAGTACTAATGAACAATGTGTTTGAACTATAAAAAACATTATCAAAATAGTAAAACCAAAGCGAAGTACCTTCAGCATAATTACCATGTCCGATAAACAACGGCAAAATCAATTCTTCTGCCAAATACCTAAAGACTACAAAACAACCAACGCTAATAAAAAAACCAAAGATCGTTAAATACAGCTTTTTGATATTAAAGAAAAACGGAACGATATAAAAATAATTGATATAAAAAACGATAAAACTAACCATAAAAAATGTGACATTCAGTAAAGAATGTTCAGTTTTCCATGCTAACATCGGCACTAGAATCGAAAAAGTAAGATTAAGAATCCAATAGAAAATGTGAAGAAAGAAGATTTGATTTTTTTTCATCGTAGCTCTTTGTTATTAACGATTATGCTTTTAGAAGAAGAATAATGCAAATATATCGAAACGGGAGTTGTATTTCGATTTTCTAACCTTAATATAGCTTTTTTGGGCAATCTGTATTTAAATTCAGATTTTGCTGTTATTTCATTCGGTATATCGAGCGTAGAAACTAAAGTAATTTTCTCATCTGAAAGATTTTTTATTTCTAAGGTTACCGGTGCTTTTACTTTATCGATATCAAAACTTTCTTTGGGAGCTATCGTAATTGTCTTCCAAACATCAACTCGGTGATTACCTACAAAAAGCTGCATAAAAGCAAAACTCAAAAGGAGGATTATATTTTTCATTCACCAAAAATAAATACAATAGCATAGCCAGACCCTCCAAAATCGACAAACAGCACTTTTTTTCCGATGAAAATATTTTAAACTGACATATTCTGCGCTTTGTCGAAACCCTATTTTATCAAATTGATGTGAGATATAAATTTGTCAAAAATATTTAAAACAAACAATTATGAAATCATACATTTTACTAAGCTTATTAACGGTATCAACATTTTTATTCGGACAGAAAAAACCTTCAGAATATTTCCCAGATGCGAAAACCAAAGTTTTGGTTGTTGGTTCATTTCATTTTGATTATCCCAATCAAGATGCTCATAAAACAGAAAAAAGTGACCAAGTAGATGTTTTAGAACCTAAAACTGCAGCCGAAGTAACGGAATTAATCAATTACATCAAAAAATTTAAGCCTACAAAAATTGCTATTGAAGCTTGGCCAGACTGGAAAGCCAATGAAAAACTAAAAGAATATAAAGACGGTAAACACAGAGACCAAAGAGACGAGCGTTATCAGCTTGCTATGCGCCTTGCAACAGAACTTAAAATCAACGAACTGCACAGTATTGATGCGAATTCGGTGTTGGATGGATTTATAGAAAAATTTGGCAAGACAGATTCTTTATATTTTAAAAACATGCTTAAAGATTATGATTTTTTGAATGATGACTGCATTTCTCAGCAGTATAATACTTTTATTAAAAATACAGAGCGAAAAAACTTTAAATCACTTCTTGAGATGTTCAAATATATGAACAGTAAAGAATACCATCAATATGAATACGGAGCCTATTTGACAGGAGATTTTAAATTGAGAGAGCATGATGGCGCAGATTTGCTTGCTTTATATTGGTACAACAGAAATCTTAGAATGTTCAGAAAAATTCAGAGCATCCCAACAACACCTGAAGATAGAATTTTAGTGATTGCAGGAAATGGTCATGCTACAGTTTTCAGACAGCTCTTCACGATTTCTCCGGAATATGATTATGTTGAATTTTCATCTTTAGACTCAAAAAAATAATCTTCCTACCTCATCAATCTAAACCATCCGTTTCTTATGAAAAAGACATTCATTATTGCAGCTTCTTTCCTATATATTTCTTCTTTTGCCCAAAAGCAAGATACTTTAAAACTGAAAAATATAGAAACCGTTACCATTAATGGCAAGAAAAAACTACTTCTTGAAAGAAAAGCTGACCGTCTTATTTTCAACGTTGAAGCCTCTGTAGCTTCACAGGGAATGGATGGTGCAGAAACATTAGCTAATGTTCCGATGCTGAAAGTAGATGATAATTTAGGTACTATTTCGATCACAGGAAAGAGCAGTGTCAATGTAATGGTCAACGGAAGAATGCTGAATCTTTCAGGAACTAATCTTATTAATTATCTGAAAACCATTCGCTCGGAAAATATTGATAAAATAGAAGTGATTACTACTCCACCTGCAAAATATGAAGCTCAGGGAAACAGTGGATTAATTAATATCGTGCTTAAGAAAAATCCAAACTTAGGATGGAGCGGTTCTTTGAATACAGGTTTGAATCAACGAACATATTCGAGCGGAAATTCTACAGGAACATTGAATTATCAATCTGAAAAGCTCAGTTTATCATTAAAAACAAGCTATATTGACGGCGCAAAACGTTCTGAAGAAAATTACACCATTTTAGGAGCTTCTCAAAACTACAGCCGGTCAGTAAGAAAAGATATGTGGAAAGAGTTAACACCTAATCTAAATCTCTCGTATAAGTTTAATAAAAACTCTGAAATAGGAATAGAATACATCTATGCCCACCAACAATCTGGGATGGATATTCTGAATGAAACAAGAAATATAAACCCCGATTTATTTGTAGAAAATCTTATAACGAAGACTTTTCACCGCGAAAAACTTCCTACGCATACTTTGAGTGCTTATTATGATTTAAAATTAGACTCACTTGGGAAGAAACTGAGCTTTGCAGGAAACTTTTTTAAAAATAATTCTGATACAGACGTTAACTTTTCCACATTGAAACTGAGTGACAATTCCATTCAGAATGTTAATACAAAATCAATTGTAAATCCGCAGGTTTTCTCTTTGCAAGGAGATTTAGAACTTCCGTTTTCTTTTGGAACGATTGAAACCGGACTAAAGTTTAATCAGTTTAAAAACTCTACCGACCTTCAATATTTTAACATTATCAATAACCAAAACATTCCGGATGTACAAAAAGCCAACCTTTTTGAATATCAGGAAGAAAACTATGCTGCTTATTTTAGCTATGCCAAAAGTTTCGGAGAACATTGGGAAACCAAAGCAGGAATTCGTTACGAAAATACTCAGGCACAAAGCTTCACTCCGTCTACCAATTTAGGCAATAATTATAATTATGGACAATGGTTTCCGTCGGCTTTTGTTTCCTATAAAAAGGAGAAAAATGTTTTTAGTCTTTCCTATTCAAGAAGAATTAACCGTCCAAGTATGAGCAATCTGAATTCTTTCAGATGGTACGAAAACCCTTACTCTTATTCTTCAGGAAACCCTTTGCTTAAGCCTTCTTACATCAATAATCTGGAATTGGGATATATCTATAATAGCAAATTTTCGGCAAGTATTTATTATTTAAAACTTAAAAATGGTTTCGGGCAAATTTCATTGATTGATGGTCTTTCCCAAATCGGAACTTATCTTAATTATTACAACAATAATTTTTATGGTTTTAATGCTTCTTACACCGACAAATTTTTCAAATTCTGGGAAACAAGTCTTTCACTGAACAGTTCGCTTACAGATTCAAAAGTATTTGATATTGAAGCTGAAACTAAAAACGGCTATTCAATCAGTTATTCCATTAATAATACCTTCACAATTAATAAAAACAAAACCGTCTTCTTCTTTCTAAATTACAGTCAGGATATGCCCTATAAAAACGTTAACTCTTCATTTCATAATTTTTCTAATCTTACCTCAGGAATAAAAGTTTCTTTGATGGAAAAACAGTTACAAATCAATGCTACGGTAACCAATATTTTTGCGCAGAGATACCGTGGAGATATGTATTATGCAGACAATTCGCAGCATTTCAATAATTATTGGGATGGCAGAAGCTTCCGTTTAAACGTCAATTATACCTTAGGAAACAGTAAAAAGAAACGAAGCATGAAAAGTATCAATTTTGAAGAAAAAGACAGAGCTCAATAGAATTTTGTAACAAATTTATTTTTTTGTTGTCTAATTAATTAGATTTAATCACATCATGAAGAAAACTTTATTTGCTCTTTCAATTTTAGGTTCAGCTTTAGGTTTCGCACAAGAAACTAAAGATAATAAAGAAACCAAAGAAAAAGAAATTGAAGCTGTAGTTATTACTAAAACTAAAAAAGCCGTTGAACAGAAAGCTGACCGTACAATTTTTGATTTTTCTGAACAGCCCAGCTTAAATTCAGGTTCACTAATGGAAGGCGTCAAAAAACTTCCCGGTTTAGTAGTTTCTGATATGGTAGGAATGATGTACCAAGGAAAACCTTTGGACGTTTACATGGATGGTCGCCCACTGAATATTTCCAGCAACGAATTGAATGCTTTTTTGGAAGGTATGCCTGCCAACTCAGTAGAAAGAATTGAAATTATTACGCAACCTGGCGCAGAATTCCCAGCAACTTCAGGAGGTGCCATTTTAAATATTATCACAAGCAAATCGGCAAAAAATTACCTTACTGCAGTATACAACGGTGGATATCGTTTTTCAAGCTATGATAAATATAGAAGTAGATTTAATAATTCAATCGCTTTAAACTCTAGAAACAAATGGTTTGGATGGCAGGTCAATTTAGGTCAATACTACCGTGAAAGTTTATCGCTTTCTGAATTGGATGCGCTTGCCAGAAATCACTCTAATTCTTTGGGAAGAACTTATTATATGAATTCTGCGTTCACTTTCGAACTTGGAAAAGACCGATTATTATTGAACTACGATATCAATCATAATAATGGAGGTGCAGATGTTATTGCTGACGAGTTCATCAATGGAGTTTCTAGATCCAATTATTCCAGTGATACTAAAGGATTGAGACAGGAAGTTGCGGCAACCTATCAGAAAAAGTTTACAGATAAAAACAAAAAGCTTGATTTCAAAGCAATCTATACCAACAGTGATTCAGAATTTAATCAAATTGGTGACAGGTCTTTAAACAACTCTTCTTTATTTAATTTATATAATTTCAGAGTAGATTACTCTCAGCCTTTGAAAATTTTAGATGATGGCAAAGTGAGTTTTGGCGGATTATATGACCAGCAAGATTTTGAAACAAAAGATAGAAGTCTTATTAATCTAGATTACACAAGACAAACTACTTCTGCTTATTTAGAATTTCAGACCACTTTGAAAAAGTTTGATTTCATCGCCGGAGCAAGAGCCGAAAATTATGACATCACAGGAATTACACGATTCTATGATGAGAATGATAATTTAAAGGAAAGCAATTTAAATCCGTTCAAAAAATTTAAGGTTTTTCCGAATGCAAGTGTGCAGTATAATTTGATGAAACAGCTTTTCGTTAATGTCAATTATAACAAAAAAATCAGTTTGCCAAGTGTTTCACTCCTAAATCCGAATAACAATATACTTTCGACAGAAACAGTTACAACCAACGGTAACCCAAATTTACAGCCAACAATTTTTGACAATGCAGAAATCAAAATCAGTGCATTTGATTATGCTTACATCGGCTACAACACGAGTTGGGTAAAAAATCAAATTGTACAGAAAGTTTCCAGAGAAGGCAATTTTATCACCAACGAACAGGTACAAGTAAATAGCATCAGAACGCACAACTTTAATTTTGGAATGCCAATTCCCTTTATGCTGTTTACAACTCCTTTCAGCGAGTTGATGAAATTTAATGTGAATCCTGATAAAATGAACTTATTATATGTTTATACTGGCTATCAGATTCAGGAAATGCCCGATATTAAATCAAAAGGTTTCTGGATTTTCAGCTTAATGGGACAATTTATTCTTCCTAAAGACATCAGACTTCAGGCGAATTATAATGTGATTCCAAAAGGGGGAAATTTCTATTATTTTGAAATTGAAAAACCATTAAACAATGCTTTTGACCTTACGGTTTCTAAAAAGTTTATGGCTGACCGTCTTAACCTTTCATTGTATGCAAGAGATGTGTTTAATCAAAATAAAAGTGTGATTAAAGCCGTGTCTACTCAAGGAAATGTTTTCACATCCAACAAATACGACAGCAGAAGTTTTGGAATTACCGTAAACTATAAAATTCCTACTAAAAACAAGTTGGCAAAAGAAGACCCTAATATGATTAAGTCAACCTCACAAGGTGACAGCAACGGAGGAATTTTACAGCAGGGACAATAATTCAACAAATATTTAACTATAATATTCATCACAGAAAACGGACTTTAGTCCGTTTTTTTTTTGCTTTTTTTAATGGTTCTTAGCTGAATATATTATACTTAACAATTCGCCGTTCACTTTAAAATTGACAATATTAAACCACCCCGTCAAAAATTCTTTGAATTTTCGCCACCCCTCCAAAGGAGTGGAATTTTTATACTTGAGATTTACATTTAGAAATCTATCGTCTGAAATCTCCAGTTTAGGGTATCAATCAATGTTATTTTATTCAATGGTAACGGCAAATCTGTGATAAGTTTTAATGTTAAACCTGCCATCATACTGCCTACAATTCCCGGTAAGGTTCCTAAAACGCCAAGGCTATCGCAATCCGGAAGATTTTTATCAAAAGGAGGTTCAGGAAATAAGTCTCTTAGATTTTTACTCCCATTACAATTGAAAACAGCAACCTGCCCCGAAAAGCCCAAAATACTTCCGTAAACCAATGGTTTTTCTAATTTCACACAAATATCATTCACTAAATATCTGGTTTTAAAATTATCCGAACCATCAATAATAATGTCAAATTGCGAAATAATTTCCCAAGCATTAGACTCATCAATCTTATTTTCAAAACTTATGAAACTCACTTGATGATTAAGCTTTTTTACAAACTCTTCCGCACTTTTTACTTTCGATTTTCCAACAGAATTTTCATTATGAACAATTTGTCGGTTTAAATTATGCAATTCCACCTCATCAAAATCTACCACCCCTAAAGTTCCCACTCCCGCAGCTGCCAAATATTGAATGACTGGGCTTCCCAAACCTCCTGCTCCAATCACCAAAACTTTAGCATTCATTATTTTTTTTTGACCTTCTAAACCAATTTCTTCGATAAAAATCTGTCGGCTATAGCGGGCAAAAACATCTTCGTTTTTCACTTCCTTTTAATTTTAACGCAAAGACGCTAGGTTAATTTTTAAAATTTTTCTGCACATTTTTGTTCGCAAGAGCATTTCATTCAGCAAATGATAGCATCTTTTAATTTATTATATCGACATTTAAATTCCGCTATACACAGAATCCCAATCTTTCATTATTGGGTCATAACCGGATTTTTTAATGACACTTTTAATTTCATCCATACTTCTTTCATCACTGGTTTCAAACTGTTCCAAAGATTCTTTATCCACCGCATAACCACCGGGATTGGTTTTTGAAGCCGCACTCATCGCTGTTGCCCCCAATGAAATAATATGATTTCTGAATTTCTCATTTTCTCTTGTTGAAATAGAAATTTCCAAATCTTCATTCCAAATTCGATACGCACAGATCAATTGTAATAAATCTTTATCAGTCATGATAAAATTGGGTTCTATAATTCCTTCTGCAGGTCGAAGTCTCGGAAATGAAACTGAATATCTACTTTTCCAATATTGTTTTTGAAGATAATCGATATGAAGCGCGTTGAAAAAACTGTCAACGCGCCAATCTTCTAAACCGAGCAAAACACCCAATCCCATTTTATGAATTCCAGCTTTGCCGATTCTGTCTGGTGTTTCTAAACGAAAATTAAAGTTTGATTTTTTTCCTTTTGGATGATACTCTTTATAAACTTCCTGATGATAGGTTTCCTGATAGACCAAAACGGCATTCACGCCTGCTTCATGAAGCTGTCGATATTCTTCTTCTGACAAAGGCTGAACTTCAATAGAAATATTAGCAAAATGAGGTTTTAACAAGCGAACTGCATTCAGAAAATAATCAATTCCAACTATTTTATTTGCCTCTCCGCTTACGAGCAAAACGTGATTCACTCCCATCGATTTTAAAACCGTGGCCTCAATCATCAATTCTGTGTCAGAAAGCGTTTTTCTTTTAATCGAGTTATCTAAACTAAAACCGCAATATGTACAAATATTCTGACATTCATTACTCAGATACAACGGCGCATACAACTGAATCGTCTTTCCGAAACGTTTTTGGGTAAGTTGCTGTGTCATTTTCGCCATTAATTCGAGCTTTTGAGCAGCAATAGGCGAAACAAAATTCAGAAAATCGTCTATGGTTTTATTCTTTTTCTGAAGACTGTTTTCCACATCAGATAGCGTCACTTTTTCAAGCCTTGACCTTACTTCATCCCATTGATATTTTTCAAAAAAATCTTTAAAACTCTTCATAATATTCTGCTATCCGTTGTCTTTAATTTATTGATAGGATTTTATCCTATCCTTTATTAAATCGTCCCTTCAAGACTCTTTTATTCATTGCTTTAATCAAACAAAAAAGAAGTCAGCGGACTTGATGCTTCTGCGTGCTGTGCAATCGCTCCCAAACCTGATTCAAAAGCTCTTCTTCCCGCAATTACGCCCTCTTTAAAAGCCAATGCCATATTCACAGGATTTCTGGCAACCGCAATTGCTGTATTTACCAAAACCGCATCAGCACCCATTTCCATCGCTTTCGCCGCGTCGGAAGGGGCACCAATTCCGGCATCTACCACAACCGGAACATTGCTTTGAGCAATAATAATTTCTAAAAAATCTAACGTTCTTAACCCTTTATTCGTTCCAATCGGTGCTCCCAAAGGCATTACCACAGCAGTTCCTACATCTTCCAAACGTTTACACAAAACCGGATCTGCATGAATGTACGGCATCACGACAAATCCTAGTTTTGCCAATTCTTCTGTAGCGTACAACGTTTCAATCGGATCGGGTAACAGATATTTGGGGTCAGGATGAATTTCCAGCTTTACCCAATTGGTTTCTAAGGCTTCTCTTGCCAATTGTGCTGCTAAAACTGCTTCTTTAGCAGTTCTTGCTCCGGAAGTATTGGGTAAAAGGTGAGATTTTGTAGGTTTTAAGGCGTTCAACAAATCATCTTCTGAAGATTGAGAATCGATTCTTTTTAAAGCCATTGTCATCAGTTCGCTTCCGGAAGCGATGATAGAATCTGTCATTTCTAAAAGATTTCCGAATTTCCCGGTTCCTAAAAACAATCTCGATTCAAAGGTTCTGTCTGCTATAATTAAAGGTTGATTTTTCATGTGCTAATTTTTTTAAAGTCCATCAATCACTGAATGATTGATTTAAATTGGTTAATAATAGATGGCTGATTGGTAATTTGTCCCGAAACCGCCACACCGTAGATTCCGATTTGTTGTAATCTTTCGATGTCTTCTAAAATGATTCCGCCAATTGCGAATATTTTTGGGATTTCTAATGATTTTGATTGTAATTCTTTGATAATTTTCTCGTAACCTTCAAAACCTAAAATCGGACTCAATTTTTCTTTCGTTGAAGTAAATCTTAATGGTCCTAAACCGATGTAATCGCAGTTTTCATCAATTCTTTGAAGGATATCTTCTAACGTATTTGCAGTACCGCCAATGATTTTGTTTTCACCTAAAATTTGTCTTGCTGTTACTATTTCTTCATCCTTTAAACCTAGATGAACACCGTCTGCATCGACCATTTTAGCAATATGAATATGATCATTGATCATACAAACAGCCTGATTATCTGAACATATTTTTCTTGAAATTTCACAAAGTTTGATCAATTCATTTTCAGCAGCATTTTTCCAACGAACCTGTATCCATTTTATTCCGTTATCGAGTGCTTTTCTGATATTCAATTCCTGATCTTCAATTGTAAATCCTTGTGATATATATTGTAATTTTTCCATTTTTAATTTGAATAAAACCTCAGCAAAAGAGATTAATTTGTATTAATATTTGACATTTTTTAAGCTGCAAATTTTTTCGACACATAAGCCATATTAGTTTAGTAAAATACATCTCGTTGATAAGAACATATAAGTTTAAAAAATCAAAGATTTTTATTGCTGACTAAAAAAATCTGTGGAAATCTGTAGGCTTTTTGGGGATTTTTTGTCATCTACTAAATCAATGCAAGCTCGACAGTAATCACTTGATTTTCAAATTACTAATTACAATACTTGATAGTTTATAACTTTTTGACCTTAAAATCGACAGCTTTTCTTTACAATACTTTGTTAAAAAATGATTATTTGAATTTTTCCACGCAAAGATTTATTTTTCTTCATGTTTTAGTTTAAGGAGCAAAGATGAATCAATGAATTGATTTGATAAAGCTCATGCATATTTCAAGCTTAATCGACTTGTTCGATAATCTTTGCTCCTTAAAATCAAGATTAGTTTAAATAAAAACTTTGCGTGAAAAAGCATTATAGCTAATAGTTGAAAATCAATAAAGTATTGTCGAGTTCACGTTAAATTAACATCCCAAAAATTTTGAGAAAGTTTTGTTCTCAAGCGTATTACCTTTGTCAAAGTTGTTATTATAAAAATTCTTGAATTCGTTGCTTTTTTCAATCATTTCTTTTGATACTTTTACGGCAAAAAACATTTTAAATTCTTTATAAATTATTGAAGTTTTCTTTACATTTTCTGAAAACATGTAGTGGCTCATCATTTTCCCATATTGCCCCTAACAAAGCCACTCCATCTATTTCGTATTCAAAAATTTCGTTCATATTTTTTTCATTAATTCCTCCCAAAGCAATTAATTTTACATTTTGATTTTTCCGGTTTTTAAGATCATTTAAAACAGTTGAATTTTCGCCATATCCTTTTTTAGAAATACTCGGAAAAACCGGACTTATAAAAGCATATTCCCATTCTTCATTCAATTCATTAAAAGCTTCAATATCATGAACGGAAGTTGAAATTATTTTATCTGTAAAAGATTTATACAAATTATTTAGTCTGTCAATTTCTCTAAAATGAAATCTCGAAATATTAAAAATTTCTGCCAAATCATAATGACTGTGTAAAACCAACTGAGAATGAAACTTCGAATCTATTTTCTGAATAAAATTCGTCATTTCATCTTCATTAATAAATGGTTTTCTCAAGTGAAGCAAATCCAAACCTTCCTGAAACAGTTTATTGATAATCTCTGTTTCATTTTCAACTAATTCTTCAGGAGTAATTACAATAATCATATATAAATTTCTTTACCTTTTTCGATGAATTCCTGAGATTTGCCAAACATTCCTTTTTCTGCAGATTCACGGATTTCCTGTGTAATTTTCATTGAACAGAATTTTGGTCCACACATCGAACAGAAATGCGCAACTTTTGCTCCATCTGCAGGAAGCGTTTCATCATGATAAGATCTTGCGGTATCCGGATCCAATGAAAGATTAAACTGATCTTCCCATCGGAATTCAAATCTTGCCTTACTCAAAGCGTTGTCTCTGTATTGTGAGCCGGGATGGCCTTTCGCCAAATCTGCTGCATGAGCCGCTAATTTATAAGTAATCACTCCAACTTTTACATCATCTTTATTGGGAAGCCCTAAATGTTCTTTCGGAGTCACATAACACAACATCGCACAACCGAACCAGCCAATCATCGCCGCTCCAATTCCGGAAGTAATGTGGTCGTAACCTGGTGCAATATCGGTCGTTAAAGGACCTAAAGTATAAAACGGCGCTTCATCACACACTTCCAATTGCTTATCCATGTTTTCTTTAATCATATGCATCGGAACGTGACCAGGACCTTCTACCATTACCTGAACATTATGTTTCCAGGCAATTTTTGTCAATTCACCTAAAGTTTCCAATTCTGCAAACTGAGCTTCATCATTCGCATCAGCAATAGAACCCGGACGAAGACCGTCGCCTAAAGAAAAAGCAACGTCATATTTTTTCATAATTTCGCAGATTTCTTCAAAATGAGTGTACAAAAAGTTTTCTTTATGATGAAAAAGACACCATTTTGCCATAATAGAACCACCTCTCGAGACAATTCCCGTCACACGTTTTGCGGTTAGATGAATATACCTCAACAAAACTCCGGCGTGAATCGTGAAATATGAAACCCCTTGTTCTGCCTGTTCAATCAAAGTATCTTTAAAAATCTCCCAAGTTAAATCTTCGGCAACTCCTTTCACTTTTTCCAAAGCCTGATAAATGGGGACTGTACCAATCGGAACCGGGCTGTTTCTGATGATCCATTCACGGGTTTCATGAATGTTTTTTCCGGTTGACAAATCCATAATCGTGTCGGCTCCCCATCTGCAAGCCCAAACAGCTTTCTCAACTTCTTCTTCGATGCTCGATGAAACCGCACTATTTCCGATATTGGCATTGATTTTAACTAAAAAATTTCGTCCGATAATCATCGGTTCGCTTTCGGGGTGATTGATATTATTGGGAATAATTGCTCTTCCCGCCGCAATTTCGTCTCTTACAAATTCGGGAGTGATTTTAGTTTTAGGCGTTTTAGCTCCGAAACTATTTCCCTGATGTTGAAAAGCCATGTCTTTTGAAACAGTATCTAATTGCTCGATTCTTTGGTTTTCTCTAATGGCAATATATTCCATTTCGGCGGTGATAATCCCCTGTTTGGCATAATACAATTGCGTAACCTCTTTCCCTTCTTTAGAAACTTTCGGTTGGTGATTATACGAAAAACGCAGTTCATTTAATTTTGAATTGGCAAGACGAGCTTTTCCGTATTCTGAAGTAATTCCATCTAAAACATCTACATCATTTCTATCCAAAATCCACTGTTCTCTGATTCTTGGAAGTCCTTTTTCAATATCGATTTCAGAATTTTCGTCGGTGTAAAGTCCTGATGTATCGTAGACTGTAACTGGTGGATTGTGTTCTAAAGTTCCGTTCGTAAGTTTTGTCGGACTTAAATGTATTTCGCGCATCGCTACATTAATTGGGTGAATTTTCCCTTCAACATAGACTTTTTTTGAGTTCGGAAACGGCGAACGTGTGATTTTATGAGCCATAAAAATATTTTTTAACCGCCTTGTGTAGCAGTGATAATTAAAATTGAATCTTTGTTGTTGAGAATAGTTTCCGCCCAGAATGACTGCGGAATTATGCGATTGTTGAGCGCTACGGCAATACCTTTTTTCTTTTCAGGTAATTCCATAGCGATAAGTGCTTCCAGCGTTTTGGGAAGTACATCAAAATTTCTTAGTGTGTGATTGATTGTGAGCTCCATTCCTAAATTTTTAAATACACTTTAGGAATGCCCATCATTGTACAATAGAATGTACAGCAAAGTCATCTCACTTTTTCCTACGCTAGTATGATCTAGAAATCAGGTTCAAAGGGTAAAGTCTCAGCCTGTTTTGTCAACAGACACCCCTAAAGTTCGGAGCGAAGGTAATTATTTTTTTGAAATGTGCAAAATTTTTTGAAAAAGATGGAAGTTGGATGATGGAGGCTGGAAGTTTTAAATATTTGAAAATATTGTTTTTTTTATCTCGTTGATTTTAGAGATTACGCAGATGTCTTTTTATTTTATATTGGAAAGATTCGAGTTGAAATCCTTATAAAATGACAAATTTTGTACTTGATTTTCAGATATTTAAACAAATCACTTCCAATCTAGCCCCGATTGCAACGGCATCCTTTTGGGTTGCGGCGGAGCGAAGCGGAGGCGTAACCCAAAAGATAGAGTGAAAAGCGGGAAAAAGCTCTTAAAAAGTGGAAAAGTAAAACTGAACTTTACATTTGTAAGAAAATAAAAATGGAAATCAGATTGTCTCTAATTTCCATTTTATAACTTATTTTTATTTAATATTTATTCTTCGCAAGCTCTCCAAATCGCATCATTCTGCGGAACCGGAGCTACAATCGTTACCGGTTCTTTTGTAACCGGATGAATAAACTGAAGTTTTCTTGCATGAAGATTGATACCTCCATCAGGATTTGAACGGGGTGCACCGTATTTTAAGTCACCTTTAATCGGAATTCCAGTTTTTGATAACTGTGCTCTGATTTGATGATGTCTTCCGGTTTCCAAATCAATTTCCAAAAGAAGATAATTATCTAAAGTTTTGATAACATTGTAGGTAAGAATTGCCTCTTTTGCACCTTCAGTCACTTTTGTAAAGACAATCGCTTTATTATTTTTTTCGTTCTTCTGCAAATAATGAACTAATTTTTGAGTTTGAGGAATCATTTCTTTCGCTACAACTGCCCAATACGTCTTCTCAATTTCTCGGTTTTTAACCATCTGAGTCAATCTCGAAAGTGCTTTTGAGGTTTTAGCATAAATTACTAAACCAGAAGTTGGTCGGTCGATACGATGTACCAAGCCTAAAAACACATTTCCGGGTTTATTATCTCTTTTTTTTATAAAGTTTTTAATTAAATCCAGCAAAGGTTCATCACCTGTTTTGTCGCCCTGCACAAGCTGACCGACTTTTTTGTTGATGACTAAGAGATGGTTGTCTTCAAAAACAATCTGTTCTTCCATATTCAAATTAACGGTTCTGTGACCTGCTTATAAAAGAAATCACCACTCCTCCTAAAAGGCCGATTGTTTTTATTACGTTAAGGCTTGAATCAATGGGTAAAAATGCTCCGATAACACACAAACCAGCTGCTGCATACATAGGATAAACAAATTTAGGATTGGTCAATGTCAACATTCTTCCCTGAACAACAAAGCTTATTCCTATTAAAATATAAAATAACCTTGCCGATAGAAAATAATTAATATTATCTGGGAAAAGTTTAAACCATCCTACTGCTAAACAAATAATTGCTAAAATAGAGATGACACCTTGTACTGCTTGTAAATTATTTTTCATTAATAGCTTTCATTTTGGTTAGGAAAATCAGAACCTTTCACGTCTTTCACGTATTGAGAAACGGCTCCTGTAATTTCTGTGTATAAATCGAGGTATCTTCTTAAGAATTTTGGAGAGAAACCTTTATTCATTCCCACCATATCATGATATACCAAAACCTGCCCGTCACAATGAGGCCCTGCTCCGATTCCGATTGTTGGAATTGAGATACTTTCAGTTACTCTTTTAGCTAAATCTGCTGGAATTTTTTCAAGAACAACTCCAAAACAGCCTAATTCTTCAAGCAATTTTGCATCGTTGATTAGTTTTTCAGCTTCAGCTTCTTCTTTAGCTCTTACTTTATAGGTTCCAAACTGATAAATAGACTGCGGCGTTAATCCCAAATGTCCCATAATAGGAATTCCGGCATTGATGATTTTTTTAATCGATTTTGAAATCTCTTTTCCCCCTTCAATTTTAATTGCGTGAGCACCACCTTCTTTCATCATTCTAACAGCAGATTCTAAGGCGATATCAGGGTTACTTTGATACGTTCCGAAAGGAAGATCTGCAATTACCAATGCTCTCTCTACTCCTCTTACCACACTTTGAGTATGATAAATCATTTGATCTAACGTAATGGGAAGTGTTGTTTCAAAACCCGCCATTACATTCGCCGCAGAATCACCGATAAGAATGGTATCTACACCACCGGCGTCAACCATTTTTGCGGTTGTAAAATCGTAAGCGGTAAGCATTGTTATTTTCTCCTTATCGAATTTCATTTTTCGTAAGGTTTCAGTAGTAACTCTTTTAATTTCGGAATGAACAGACATAATATATATGATTGTTTAAAGTTAAAAAGTCGGCTTTCGCCGACTTAGATATTTTGATTTTATAAAACTACGTGTCCTAGTTTCATTAATTTATCGTGGTTGAGAATTTTAATGTTTCTACCGTCTACTTCAATGAGACTGTCACCTTTAAATTCTGAAATCAATCGAATAGCACTTTCGGTAGCCGTTCCGATGATGTTTGCAATCTCTTCTCTCGTTAAAGAAATTTTGATAAAACCCTCAGGATCAGTTCCTAATTTTTGTTCTAAAAGAATAAGAATTTCCGCAAGTCTTTCTCTTACAGTTTTTTGAGCAAGAAATGTAATGGTATTAGAAGACTCTCCCAATTCGTAAGCTATTTTTTGTAGCATTACAAAAGATAATTGCGAATCTACTTCTAGCAAATACATAAAAATTTCTGCAGGTAAAAAAGTAGCTTCAATATCAGTCATCGCCTCAGCTTTAGCCTGAAAATTTTCTCCGCAAAGCAAAGATCTGTACCCAATGATATCTCCTTCTTTAATAAATCTTAAAATTTGATCTTTACCAAAAGCTCCTGATTTTGAAAGCTTCGCTGCTCCTTTTTCCAAAAAATACACTCCTCTTGGTGTTTCTCCATCCTCAAAAATAATATCGTTCTTCTGAAAACTCAAGCTTTTTTTAGCTTTAAAATATTTTTCAAAATCTGCGCTGTTTAGCCTTTCCTTAAACGATTTATCATTAAAAACTCTTGCAAATCTATCCTCAATAGCAATTTGTTGTTCCTGCGACATTTTTTATGACATTTGTCACAAAAATAGAACATTTTAAATCGATAAACAAAAAAAAAATGTTATAATTTTGTAAGTCAATAATTTATGAAGGTGAGCGAGAACTGTTTTCATTGCGGACAAGGGATAGAAAAGGAAAGAATTTCTTTTGACGAAAAAATTTTCTGCTGTACGGGCTGCAAATCTGTTTATGAAATTCTGAATACTAATAATCTTAGTAATTTTTACGAATTAAATAAAAAAGCGGGCATCAGACCTGAAGAAAACTCTTCACAATTTGATTATCTCGACACCAAAGAAATCTTTGACAGAGTCACCGATTTTTCTGAAGGCAACACAAGCCTTGTCACGTTTAGAATTCCGGTAATCCATTGCTCTTCTTGTATTTGGTTACTAGAAAGCCTTCATACTTTACACAAAGACATTCATTATTCTCAGGTAAACTTTACAAGAAAGACCTTACAGGTCTCCTTTAATCATAATGAATTAAAATTAAGCGATTTAGCTAAATTTTTAACCAATCTTGGATACAAACCTGCTATTAATCTTGAGACCGTTGACAAAAACGAAGACAACCTAGACAAATCTTTACTGATAAAACTAGCAATTGCCGGATTTGCTTTTGGTAACGGAATGTTTTTAGCCTTCCCTGAATATATCGGCGGAGAAGACTACTGGATGGAACATTACAAAGGTTTATTCAGAGTTTTAATGTTCTTACTTTCAGTTCCGGTTGTATTTTATTCGGCATCAGACTATTACAAATCTGCTTGGTACGGTTTAAAAAACAAAATCGTCAACATTGACGTTCCTATTGTTTTAGGAATTTTTGTTTTATTCGGAAGAAGTATCTACGAAATCGCCACTGATTACGGCCCAGGATATTTTGACACCTTGTGCGGACTTCTATTTTTCATGCTTTTAGGGAAAATTTTCCAAAAAAGAACGTATAGCTCGCTTTCTTACGATAGAGATTACAAATCGTTTTATCCGATTGCGGTAACTAAGGTTGATTTTAACGGGAAGCAGGAAAATATTCTACTTTCAGAAATCAAAATTGGTGACAGAATTTTAGTAAGAAATCACGAAATCATTCCTGTAGATGCTATTTTAATTAGCGGAAGTGGAAATATCGACAATAGTTTTATCACAGGGGAAAGTGTAAGTATTTCTAAAAATCCGGGGGATAAAATCTTCGCAGGAGGAAAACAAATCGGCTCATCTCTTGAACTTGAAGTCATTAAAAACGTTGACCAAAGCTATCTTACTCAACTTTGGAATAAAGAAGCTTTCAAAAAACACGAAACAGGACTCGACACTTTAATTAACGACATCAGTAAATATTTCACCTTTATTATTTTAGGAATTGCACTTGTTGCCGGTATTTATTGGTATTTTATTGATTTGGAAACGATGTTCCAGGTTATTTCTGCGGTTTTGATTATCGCTTGCCCTTGTGCTTTAGCACTGTCTTCTCCATTTACTTTCGGTCACATTATGAGAATTTTAGGTCGAAATAAATTTTACGTAAAAGACACGTTAACGATTGAAAAAATTGCAAAAGTTGACGCCTTAGTTTTCGACAAAACAGGAACCATTACACACAGAAAAAAATCAAACATCAGATACGAAGGTTCTGAAATTCAGGAATTTGATTTATTAAACATTAAAAGTCTAGTAAAAAACTCAAACCATCCGCTTTCTAAATCCTTGTATGACTTTTTAGAAGTGCAAGACGACTATTTCCCCGTTGACAATTTTGAAGAAATCTCAGGAAAAGGATACGAAGCAAGTGTAAGAGGAAATATCTACAAAATAGGTTCTGCAAAATACAACAATCAGGAATCTAAAAATCTTGAAACAGCAGTCTACATCAGTAAAAACAACGAGTTTATCGGTAAATTTATTTTTAAAAATGAGTATCGAGAAAACCTTAAAAATCTTTTTACAAAACTTACCAACTATAAAATCTTCATTCTGAGCGGCGATAATGCTTCTGAAGAAAATCAGCTTAAGGAGATTATCCCCAATTACACGGCGATGGCGTTTAACCAAAACCCAGAAGGCAAACTGAATTACATCAAAGATCTTCAGGACAAAGGTTTAAAAGTTATCATGCTTGGTGATGGTCTAAATGATGCCGGAGCTTTAAAGCAAAGTAACGTAGGAATCGCTATTTCTGACGACAGCAACAGCTTTACACCATCTTCTGACGTCATCATGAATGGAGAAAAAGTATCACAACTTGACAACTATCTGAACGTTTGCAAAGGCTCGATTACGATTGTAAAAATCACCTTCCTTATTAGCTTTCTATACAACGTTGTAGGTTTAACATTTGCCGTCACCGGAAACATGAGCCCGCTATTTGCAGCTTTAATTATGCCAGCAAGTTCAATCACTGTTATTTCATTCACAACGATTTCCACTTGGATTCTTGGGAGGAAATATTTCAAAAAACAGCCTTAAAACCCCTTATTTAGACTGATTTTAAATTAGCCAAAGCCCGTATTTCGTGATTAATGTCATTATTTTTCACTAATTTTGAACCCCGAAAATAGGTTAATTTTGTTGTCAAATGGATATTCTATATTTAATGATCTTATGCAGTGTTTCTTTGGCTGTAGTTTTTCTGGTCGTATTTATAGTTTTCGCCAGAAAAGGGCAGTTCGAAGATGATGAGTCTCCAGCTGTAAGAATACTTTTTGACTCCGATATTGTAAAGGAGAAAGAAGACACTGGCAACAACAACGATAAGGAAAAAGGAGATAATAATAAATTTGAAGAAAAAAGTGAATAGTTAATATGGAGACACAAAAGTTTAGTTATGACAACAGTATTGTTCGGGCATTCCTATACGCGACCATAGTTTTTGGAATTATAGGTTTCGTGTTTGGGCTAACGGCAGCATTGATGCTTTTCTATCCTGAGCTTCCTGAGTTTTTGTTTGGAACTGACGATACAACAATCAACAGTCTGGCATCAGGAAACATACAAGGGTTAATTAATACCAACGGTGCGTTAGGGTTTGGTAGAATAAGAATGCTACACACCAACACGGTAATCTTTGCATTCGTATGTAATATCGTTTATGTAGGGGTTTACTACTCTACACAAAGATTATTAAAAACTAGAATGTACAGCGATACTTTATCGTGGATTCATTTCTGGACATGGCAATTTATGATTGTTGCTACATTTATCACATTCTTTATGGGGATCAATACTTCAAAAGAATATGCTGAGCACGAGTGGCCAATCGATATATTAATCGCAGTTTCGTGGATCATTTTCGGAGCGAATATGATTTTAACGATTGCAAAAAGAAGAGTAAGACACCTTTACGTAGCCATTTGGTTCTATTTAGGAACTTGGGTTGCTGTAGCGATGCTTCACATATTCAACAACTTAGAAGTACCTTTAACGTTCTCTGGTTGGAAATCTTATTCTGCGTATGCAGGAGCTAAAGATGCCATCGTACAATGGTGGTATGGTCACAATGCAGTAGCATTCGTATTGACAACACCTGTTTTAGGTTTAATGTATTATTTCTTACCTAAAGCGGCTGACAGACCTGTATTTTCATACAAGTTATCAATCATTCACTTTTGGTCATTAATTTTCGTATATATCTGGGCTGGTCCTCACCACCTTCAGTATACAGCTTTACCAGCGTGGGCACAAGCAGTGGGAACAGGTTTCTCAATCATGTTGATCGCACCATCTTGGGGAGGAATGCTGAATGGTCTTCTTACCTTAAGAGGAGCTTGGGATAAAGTAAGAGAAAATCCTATTTTGAAATTCTTCGTTGTAGCTGTTACTTGTTATGGTATGGCAACCTTTGAAGGGCCTCTTTTGGCAACAAAAAACATCAATAAAATTGGTCACTTTACAGACTGGGTTATCGGTCACGTACATTTAGGTGCATTAGGATGGAATGGTTTCATGGCATTCGGTGTTATCTATTATTTGGTACCAATTATGTGGAGAACCAAAATGTGGTCTATAAAATTAGCAAACTGGCATTTCTGGTTGGGTACTTTAGGAATTATTTTCTATGCTGTACCAATGTATATTGCTGGATTTACGCAAGGTTTGATGTGGAAGCAATTTAACCCAGACGGAACTTTATTGTGGAAAAACTGGTTAGATACTGTAACTGCAATTATTCCTTACTTTAAAATGAGATTCTTAGGTGGATTATTCTATCTTTCAGGAGGTCTTTTAATGGTAGTGAATGTTTACATGACAATCAAAAAAGGATCATTCCAAAAAGAAGTTCCTGCAGAAGCACCAGCTTTGGCTAACATTGGAAACAGACGTAAAGAAGGAGAAGGTCTTCACCTTTGGTTAGAAAGAACGCCAATTTTGATGACTGTTTTATCTTTACTTACTATCTCTATAGGAAGTATGGTAGAGATTATTCCTACTTTATCATTAAAGAAAAGTGTACCTACTATTTCTGCGGTAAAACCTTATTCACCGCTTGAGCTTGAAGGTAGAGATTTATATATCCGTGAAGGTTGTAACGCTTGTCACTCACAAATGGTAAGACCATTCAGAGATGAGATTGTAAGATTTAACGGTAAAAACGGACAGTACTCTAAAGCTGGAGAATTTGTTTACGACAGACCATTCCTTTGGGGATCTAAGAGAACAGGACCAGATTTACATAGAGAAGGTGGTAAAAACCCAAGTTCTTGGCACTACAAGCATATGTATAACCCAAGACAAACGTCTGCAGGTTCTATTATGCCACGTTACCCTTGGTTGATTTCAAATAATCTTGACCGTTCTCAAATGGTAGACAAAATCAAGTTTATGAAAAACACTTACGATGTACCTTATACAAAAGCTCAGATTGACACTGCAGATAAATGGGCAGACAATCAGGCAGCAAAAATTGTAAAAGATATCTTTGTAGAAGCGGCTGACGTGAAAAAAGTGTATGAAAACAAACCTAAAGGAGAACTAGAGAAAAAAGAGATTATCGCTCTTATCGCTTATCTTCAGAGATTGGGTACTGATATTAAAACGACAGAAATAAAAACAGCTAGTAACTAATAAAATTAAAAGCTTACTATGATTCCTCAAAACTTTAAAGATATTTTATCCAATACTGAAAATGCAGGTTTGTATCAAACATTGGCTCTGATTTTCTTTATGTTGTTTTTCGTAGCTTTGATAATCTATGTTTTTAGCAGGCCTAAAAAATATTACAAAGAAGAAGAGCAAGCTCCACTTGGGGATGACGAAGATGATTTTAATTTAAAAAATTAAACTATTTATTATGAGACAAAGAACACCGGTTGTTGTAAACATTTTAATAATAACAGTATTATTAGTAATATTTTATTATTTATTTGTTCAGAGCTACTCGTTTTTAGCTTCACCATATTTCTGGGGAACTGTTGTAATCAGTGCTATCTTAGCATACATTCACGGTGCCATCGGAGATTTGATTGAGAACAATAAATTTAAAAAATTAACGGCTGAAGAAAAGGCTGCTTATTTAGCAGAAAAGAAAATTCCTTTCCTAAGAAGACAATATGAAGCTGCTTTCAAAAAGCAATCAGACTCTCACGAGAAAGATATTTTGATTGACCACGGTTTCGACGGGATTATGGAATTGGATAATCAATTACCAAAATGGTGGTTAGGTTTATTCTATTTCGGAACTGTATTCTGTATCGTTTATATCTGTGCATACGCTTTTACAGACTTTGCACACCCAATAAGCGAATATGATGCTGAATATAAAGAGCAAATGGCAGCGATTGAAATTTACAACCAAAGCCAGCCGCCGATTACTATAGAAACGGCAGTTTTCTCTGAAGACAATATCGCAGCAGGTGAAGAAATCTTCAAAAGTAACTGTGTATCTTGTCACTCAGACGGTGGTAAAGGAGGTATTGGACCTAACTTGACAGATAATTTCTGGCATAACCAACCTGAGAAAACATTATTCAAAAACATTTTCCATGTTGTAGATAATGGGGTTACAGGAACAGCAATGCAGGCTTGGGGTAAAAATGGAGTATTAACAGGTACAGACATTCAGAATGTTGCCGCTTATGTTTACTCTATCAACCAGCTTAAAAAGCCGATTACTCCTAAAGACGGAGGTGCACCACCATACGGTGATGAGGCTCATTGGGAAAAACAGTAATTAAAAAAAATATAAAGCATATGAAAAACATAATTTGTTATTAGATAAAAATAGTAACGAATTATGTTTTTTCGTTTTTAAAAACATACTAAAATGTCAAAAATAGATGAAGACATCACTCGCGGTGGGCAGGGACAGGTTTTAGACCCTGAAACCTATAGAGATTCTATAGGCACCATGGAACAATCCGGAAAAAGAAGATGGGTTTTTCCAAAAAAACCAAAAGGTAAATACACCAACTACAGAAATCTCGTAAGTTATATTCTGCTCTTGGTCTATTTTGCCGTTCCTTTTATAAAAGTTAACGGAAATCCTTTCTTTTTGTTTAACGTTATCGATAGAGAATTCTTTATTGCAGGACAGCCTTTTTATCCGCAAGATTTTTTCATCCTTACCTTAGGTGCTATTGCATCTCTTATTTTCATTATTATTTTTACGATTGCGTTCGGAAGAATTTTCTGCGGGTGGATTTGTCCTCAGACAATTTTTATGGAATCTATCTTTCGTAAAATAGAATACCTGATTGAAGGAGACAGAAATAAGCAAATGAAGTTGGACAGACAAGAGTGGAACTCAGAAAAAATCTGGAAGAGAAGCTTAAAATGGTCAGTTTACGTGATTATTTCATTAATCATTACCCATTTTATGTTTATGTACATCGTGGGCTATCAGCAAGTATTTAGCATTGTTTCTGAAGGACCATTTGCCCATCCTACCAACTTTATCGTAATGATTTTATTTACGGCAGCTTTTTACTTTGTATTTGCATGGTTCAGAGAGCAGGTTTGTACATTGGTTTGCCCATACGGAAGATTACAGGGAGTTTTAATAGACAAAGAAACCATCAACGTATTTTACGATTTTAAAAGGGGTGAAAACCGTTCTAAATGGAGAAAAGGTGAAGACCGAAAAGCGGAAGGAAAAGGAGATTGCATCGACTGTCACCAATGTGTTGTCGTTTGCCCTACCGGAATTGACATCAGAGACGGACAACAGTTAGAATGCGTTAACTGTACCGCTTGTATCGATGCTTGTGACGAAGTCATGGAAAAAGTAGGTCTGCCAAAAGGTTTGGTACGATATGCATCCGAAAAAGAAATAGAAACCGGAGCTCCGTATAAATTTACAGGAAGAATGAAAGGTTTCGCCATTGTTTTGGTTTTATTGGTAGGATTTTTAGGATATCTACTTTCAAGCCGAGGTGAGATGGAAGCAAAATTCATCAAACCGGCAGGGAGCACATTCTTTGTAAAAGAAGGGAAAATCATCAATACCTATAACTATACTTTCCTTAATAAAACCAACGATAAAAAGATTGTTACCATTAAAGTAATAGACCCTGCTCATGCAGAAGTTGGGTACAGCGCATCAAGCAAAATTATAGTTGAGCGTGATAAAATCTCAAAAGGAACCATCAACATCAGCTTTCCGGAAGCGGAAATGAATTTGTCTAAACAGAACATTACCATCGGCGTTTATGATATGAAAGGAAAGTTAATCGATTCTTATCAAACGTATTTCGAAGGACCTTTTAAATTACAGTTTTAAATTTTAAATTATGAAAAATTTCACTTGGGGACACGGCGTTTTTTTAGCATTAGCCTCATTTATTATATTTATTTTATCAATGATTTTTCTTTTTCCAAACGGACAGAAAAACTCAGAAATGGTAACCGACAAGTATTACGAAGAAGAACTTCTTTACCAATCTGTAATTGATGCTAAAAAAAGAGCAGATGAGCTTGAAGAAAAACCAACGTATTCTCAATCACCTGAAGGAATTAAATTAACATTTCCGAAAGATATCGACAACTCAAATTCTGTGGTAAGTTTTGTGCTGAACAGGTCTGATGACCAGAATTTAGATGTTAAAAAAACGGTAAAATTAGATGCAAATAAAGCGTTTATCATTCCTTCTGCAGTTTTGAAACACGGAAATTATACCTTAAGACTTCATTGGATTAAAGATAAAATCGACTACAGACTTGATTATGATGTGATATGGAAATAGCATTGATTATATCTGCAATTGGTTTAGGCTTCGCATCAGGTTTTCACTGTATCGGAATGTGTGGCCCCATTGCGTTATCAATGGGTTTAACCAAAAAGCAGGCAACGAATTACTACCTTCAGAATCTTACCTATCAGTTTGGCAGAATTGCGACCTATGCATTTTTAGGAGCAATATTAGGAATTATAGGACAAGGATTTGAAATGGCAGGATTTCAGCAATATCTTACGATTGGAGTGGGAGTTTTGCTGATTATTATGGCTTTATTTTCATTTGGCGGAAAAGATTTTGCCTCAAAAATTCCATTTATCTCTAAGTTTCTTTTTAAAATTAAATCAAACTTGGGAAAACTTCTGCAGAAAGCAGATTACCGCTCAAGATTCACTACAGGAGTTCTTAACGGATTTTTACCCTGTGGAATGGTCTACATGGCTCTTACCGCAAGTCTTGCAAGTGGAGGAATCTGGCAAGGAGCTTCTTTTATGGCGCTATTTGGATTGGGAACACTTCCTTTTATGTTTACCGTCGTTTTAGTAGGAAACTTAATTAGTCAGACCTTTAGAATTAAAGTGTTAAAATTCATTCCTGTTGTAATGATTATCCTTGGTGGATTGTTTATTCTAAGAGGTCTCGAACTTGGAATACCCTACATTTCTCCCCCATCGGAAGCAATGAAGGTTTCTCCAGAACATGATGTGAATTGTCATAATACAGACCCGAACCATAAACATAACCAGGCAACCTGTCATTAATCGATCATTTTATGAAGCTTAGAATTAGTTTTTTATGTATAATTCTGTCTCAATTTTTTATCTCTCAACAGGGAAAAATAATCAATAACCAATCAACGGCTTTTGAGGTTTCAAATCAAGATGATACCATTGAGTTTATTGTTTATGATACAAAATTAGATCATAAAAAACCAGTATTCCTGTGGTGTCAAGGTTCTCTGCCCTACCCCATTTATGTCAATTCAAAAGAAGAAGGGCTTTGGATTATTGGTGGCGGAATTACCAATTTTGATGTAGAAAATATTGTAGAAAACTATCATTTAGTGATTATTGCAATGCCAAAAACCCCTTTGATTGCAGACGAAAAAGATATTAACGAATCTTATTGGTATTTTGGAAATTCTAAAGATAAAAATCGACCGACTCTCGAGTTTCAAAAAGCAGATTACTTAGAAAACTATGTAAACCGTGCTCAGAAGGTTCTGAAATTTTTAAATAAACAAAAGTGGGTAGACCGTTCAAAATTAATTGTTGCAGGTTCATCACAAGGTTCAAAAGTAGCAACTAAAATCGCGATTGCCAATAAAAATGTTTCTAAGCTGGGTTTATTTTCAGCCAATCCGTTTGGCAGAATTGATCAGAATATCAGAGAATACCGAAAACAAGCTGAGCAAAAACAAATTTCATGGGAAGCGGCAGACAAAGGAATTGAAGAAGAATATCAAATGTTCAGAGATGCCTACAACCCGAAAAAGCTGGCAGAAAAGCCGGAACTTCTTGCTTGGAAATCTTTCTCAGTTTCTTTATTAGATGATTGGTTACAGTTCAAAAAACCAATTTATTTAGCCTATGGAACCCATGATATTGCAAGTGATTTGAATGACCTTGTTCCGCTTTATTTTATTAAAGAAAACAAAGATAATCTAACCCTTAAAAGATATCTAAATCTCGAACACAATTTCTTTGAAGTAGAAAATGGAAAACCCAATCATGAAAAACCACATTGGGAAGAAGTGATGAATGATTTTGTGAAGTGGACGTTGAAATAAAAATCATAAAAATAATTTAAGCTGCCCATATAGAGCAGCTTAAATTTTATATGAATCTATTATTTACAGAAATATCTAATACCTTCTTACCGGAAGTATAGTAGTTGCCATACTTTTAAGGCTTGATGATAAAATAACTTCAGGAGTAGGAAGTCCGAATGTTTGATAATAAATAGAATACGCCGAGTTTCCGTCAATTTGCGTAGAGGACCATGCACTCGAGCTTATAGAGATATTTCCCTTCTTTAGTTCTTTATAAAGTGTTAACAATTCCTGACTTGAAGGCAGGAACCAATCGGATTGTCCATTCAGCACAAGGTTATCACAAAGTTTCGCAGCACAGTTAGCGCCAGAATTTGCACTAATAATAATATTCGTATTTTCAAGGCCTTTTCCGAAATCAGGATAAGTACCGGAAATAAATGTCCCCATATTTCCCCATTGTCCTCCTACTCCGCCAGAACTGTAATTAAGTGTTGTAGGATGAATTTCCATAAATCTCCATCCATTTACATATTCGCCTTTATCATAACCTACATATCCGCCTCCAGGTCCGAAATAGCCTGTGGTTTTAAAACTCGTTTCCGCAGTGTATGTATAAATACCTTCACCTGTTTTTATAAACCCTCTCACATAATAGGTCGTATTGGGCTGTAATGTTCCGGATTTCATGTCAAAATTGGTAGAACCTTGTGCTATAGTTGTCACAGAAGCATTGTTGATGACCGTAGGGTTTGGTATAGTACCATAAACAAAACCAGGAGTTTCTCCCTGACCATCCTGTTGTACAATTGATGCTCTGAAAATCGCAGAGGTAGGAAATATTTCCGTTGTTGTACGCAGAGTTATCGTTTTCGGAGGTGCTGAAGGAGTGGGGTTCTGAACATTTACAAATGTTGAATCCTCAGAATCTCCTCCACTACAGGAAGAAAGCACAAATGCCGTAAAAATGGCAAGTAAAAATTTAAAATTATTTTTCATCGTTAAAAATTAGAAAGCGAAAATACTCTTTTTTTTCATTAAAATAAGAATTATTTAAACACTGAAAACCATCATCTTATCTACAAATATTACATAAAGAAAGCCACAAAAAATTGCAAGGTTTATTTACCTTTCATATAATTAAATCTTGCAGGAGTAAAGGGGTCGAATTAGGGTTATATACTTTTCCCTTTTTTTGAATTATATTTATATTCAAAAATCTATCTAGCACAATCATTAGACTATTCAAGAATAAAATCTATCATTTTATTGAATGTTACCCATAATAAAAAATCCGAATCACTATCTTTGTTGTGAAACGGATTCTTTATTGTCGTTTGTTTTAAATTTTACAATAAATTAGTGATGTAGTGAATTATCTTGCGATAAACCTGATAACTTTCTGATTTAGCTACTCTAAGAACTTCTTTACTCACGTTAGTGAAAATCTAATTGATAATGTACATCAATCCTAACTGAATGTTATTATTTCTTACTGCATCACCATCATTGTATTTATAAATATCTGTAATTCCTGCAACATATCGGATATTCGCGCCAATCTTCTCTGTAAAATAATATCCTGCTCCAATTCCAATTCCAAGGTCAAACTTGTTAATGAAATCTTTGGAAATGCTTGCAGTTGCTTCAGATCCATTCAGTAAGGTGTATTTTTCTTTAGCGCTAACCATATAACTCAACTGAGGACCTGCTTCCAAAAAAGCCTTAGGAATAAATCTGTATTCCACCATTAAGGGAACCGATATATAATTTAATCTTCTAGTGTACTCGCTTCCGATTTGATTTTGGGCATATTCAACTTTTGAACCCAAACCATTATAAATTACTTCTGGTTTGAAGTTAAATTGACTAAAAAGAGGTATGTTAGCAAAAACACCTGCGTTAGCTCCTACAAGAATTTTAGTATCCTGATAATCAAATCCTTTAGAAAGACTTGAAAAATTAGCACCAGCTTTTATTCCAAATTTTTGTGATTTTGCAGTACTTGCCACAACTAATAAAAGAGGTATAATTAATTTTGAAAATCTCATATTTTATTTTTTTTGATAACGTTAAAAACCAATGTATATTGTTTTAGTGTTTTACTATTATAGATAACTGGTCAATCTATTGCTAAATGTAAGAAAATTAAGAGTCGCAAAACCATATTACATTGTCAAGTAATAATAGGTTAATGTTTTATTATCTGTAATTGAAATAGGAAAATTTATAAGTTGGCCTACATAATTATATTTTAAAATTATCCCATATGTATTTACATTAAAATATAGTGCCCCATTTTCAATAATAGGAGGCTGAGCATTGTAACCCACTGTTTGAGTAGTATAATTAGAATATCCAATTACATCAATTGATTCAGTAAAAGCATGAAATGCTTCTGGTGGCAACCTTATCTTAAATTTGTAGTCATAAATCTCAGCAACATAACTACCACTTGCAGGATAGGAACCCACACCATTGTAAATTATATTGGCTGTAAAAGGTTGATTACCCCCTGGTCTTGATGAATAAGCTGGTTTACGAACAGTTTGTGTAAATGGTCCATGAACTGTTGGAGCCTTTTTATTAATAATAGTAAACTCAGCAATTATTTCTTCTTTCGACTTATAGACTTTTTCATCTTCTAAAAATTGAACTTCTTTCTGAAAATGTGCTTTTTCTAGAGTCCTAATATCTTCTACCCTGGTTACAGTATTATCAGTGACAATATTATCAACCTCTAATTCTTCCGAAATATCATCATGTGAACAAGACATAAACATTATTCCAGCAAATATTATATAGATGTATTTTTTATATATCATTTTTGATAGCTTATATTATAAAAGAGGTTTAAAAATAAACCTCTTCATAATTATTAGAATTTTAAACATAGATTATATTATTCGTAAATGATACATTATCAATTATGAACTATTTTCTATGCATATTTGATTTATAGTAGTAATTTACTTTTAAAGAGTTAAATAATAATAGGTAAATGTTTTAGGACCTGAGGCAGCTGGAACTACTGCGTTGATTAATTGTCCTACCATATTATGTTTTAAAACCATTGTATAAGTATTAGCAACTACATATTTATTACCGTTTGCTGTAGACATATTCGAATTGAATCCTATGGTTTGTGTAGTATAGTTCGAATAACCCGGATTATCAACAGAATCAATCCATCCCGTTGCTGCTTCTGCAGGAAGTTGAGCACGGAGGTAATAATTATAAACATCTGACATATACACTCCCGTTCCCGGATATGTACTTCCTACTTGAGCATAACTAATTTTAACATCTGTGGGATTAGCTCCAGGTACAGCTACAGTTGCAGTGTAAGGTCCGTGAACCGTTGGAGCCTTTTTGTTAGCAGCAGTAAACTCAGCAATCATTCTTTCTTTAATGGTTGGCGCAAGTGTTTTACCATCACTAGCCATGAAGTTGTCACCTAGAATATTTTTTGTAAACTCGTTACTCTCAATACGATTTGCAGTATCTGCTGTAATCTTACTGTTATCAGTGACATTAGAACTATCAATTGTATTGTTGTCATCTGCACAAGAAACAACCATAACTAAGCCCAATAATGGGATAAGAATTTTTTTCATAAATTATTTTTTTTGGTGCCACAAATATAGATAATTACATTCATATGTGAAATAAATATTATAATTATTCTTTTAAATTTGAAATATAAAATTTAAAAACAGTAAATAAGTAATATGATTTTCAAAAAAACAAGATTACAAAAACAAACATAACTACAAAAATATCAATGATTTAATTAAAAAAAATCATAAAAAAAATATTTCATAACATCGAAATTATTCTTTCATAAAATCTTTTGAAAAAATAATTTATCTCTTATTAGAGAATTTAAATTAAAGCATTAACATCTCAAATTTTTTAAAACCACAAAAAAAGCCACCCGAATCGGATGGCTTTCAATATTATTTAATAATGCTAAAACATTAGTTAATCAATTCAAATCTCGCATATTCAGCGATTTTCTTTGGCAATTTAATTCCTTCTGCAGTTTGATTATTTTCAAGCAAAGCAGCCATAATTCTTGGCAATGCCATTGCAGAACCATTTAACGTATGCACCAACTGAGATTTTCCATCTGTTTTGTAACGACATTTCAATCTATTTGCCTGGAAGGTTTCAAAATTAGAAACTGAGCTTACCTCCAACCATTTTTCCTGAGCAGCGCTCCACACTTCAAAATCATAAGTCATGGCAGCAGCAAAACCTGTATCTCCACCACAAAGCCTTAAAACTCTGTACGGCAACTCAAGATCTTCTAAAATAGACTTGATATGCTCTACCATTTCTTCTAAAACAGCATAAGAATTCTCAGGTTTCTCTAATCTTACAATTTCTACTTTCTCAAACTGGTGAAGGCGGTTCAGACCTCTTACATGAGCTCCGTAACTTCCAGCTTCTCTTCTATAACACTGAGAAAATGCAGTATTCATAATTGGAAGATCTTTTTCATCCAACAAAACATCACGGTATAAATTCGTTACCGGCACTTCCGCTGTAGGAATCAAATATAAATCATCTGCGTTGATGTAATACATTTGTCCTTCTTTATCCGGCAACTGACCTGTTCCATAACCTGAAGCTTCATTCACAACGTGTGGCGGATTCACTTCCAGATAACCTGCATCTGTATTTTTATCTAAGAAATATTGAACTAAAGCTCTCTGCAATCTTGCTCCTTTCCCGAAATATACAGGAAAACCAGCTCCTGCAATTTTAACTCCCAATTCAAAATCAATCAAATTGTATTTTTTTGCCAGTTCCCAGTGAGGAATTGCCCCTTCACCTAAACCTTCTACATCATGAGACTGATAAATAATTTCGTTATCATCTGCAGCAACTCCAGCTTTTACCAATTCGTAAGGCACATTTGGAATCTGATATAAAATAGTAAGCAAAGATTTTTCAACGTTTTCAAGCTGTACCTGTAATTCTTTACTCGACTCTTTAAACTGTGCTGTTTTAGATTTGGATGCTTCAGCTTCTTCTCTTTTTCCTTCTTTCATTAAAATACCAATTTCTTTGGAAATTTTATTGATTTCGGAAAGTTGTGAATCTAATTCAAACTGAATTTTTTTCCTTTCTTCATCGGTAACGATAGCCTCGTCTACCAACTCAAGATTCTTGAATTGTCTTTTTTGAAGACCTTCTAAAACGCGTTCTTTATTGTCGCGCAAAAAATTAACCTGTAACATAAATGTTTAATGTTTAAAAGTTTAAGGTTTAAGGTTGAGTTGCATTGAACTTTGAACCCCGAACTTTGAACCGTTCGTGCAAATTTAAGATTATTTTATGATTGTAGCCACATTTGGCTGGTCGGGAACTTTTGTAAATACCAATTGGTTATTATAAAGCACTCTCGAAACTTCAAAAACATTCGGAGAGGAACGATAAAATATTTCAAGTTTATCCTGAACAATAGGTGCATTCTGTGTATCTGATATTTTCTTCGTTAAAGAAACCTGAATTTCAGATTTATAAATTTTATTTCCATCAGAATCATCTTCTACAAATTGTCTTGTAGCCCCAGCAAGATATTCAAGGTAATAGGTAGAATCGGCAAGCATTTTTCGGTTGTAGCTTACACTTACGTTATCTTTTTCTGCTAATCTATCAATAAAAGAAATCCCAGTGTAAGAACCAATTTCCGTAGGTTTTAGTAAGTCTTTTCCAGAAGAATCTTTAATATAAAGATTTAAAAGCTGGTCTATTTTCTGCAGAGAATCTTCATCACTTCCGCAGCTGAGAAGCGTGATACTGATAAGCGTTAAAACAAGAAATAATTTCTTCATTCTTACAAAGATAAATTATTAATGAAAAATAAGTTTAGTGATTTTCAAAATATTTCTGATACCAAAGCTCAAAAGTAACCAATTGCCAGATTTTTACACAATCATACTCACTTTTTTGATGATTCCACCATTCATCAATCACTTCAGCATTGACAAAATTGCGTTTTTTAAGGTTATTCAAATTTTCAATGATAAATGCTCTTACTTTTGGTTCGGTTTTAATGAAATGAGCCAATGGAAAAGAAAATCCGCGCTTTGGCATTTTTAAAATTTCTGATGGAAGATATTTTTCGGCAACTTTTCTTAAAAGCGGCTTATTCTGAATTCCGTTGTACCGTAATTTTTCCGGCAAAGAAGAAACATAATCAATCAAATCGTTGCTCAAATAAGGATATCGGAATTCTACACCATACTTCATCGCACTCAAATCATCTCTGAAAACATGATGCGAAGACAGAGAATATTTCATATCATATTCAAAAAGTCCTTGATAATCTTTGCTTTCAGATAATTTTTTGCTTTTTAAATTGGTTTGAATAAAATTAAAAACATCTTTTGAAAACACATTTTTAGCCTCAAAAGGCTTCATCCCGACCTGACTTTGTCTGAAAAAATCAAGCATATCGTCTTGAGAAAAATAGTTTTTTACTTTTCTTGAAAAATCATCATTGGTGAAAATAAAATGACGGACAGCATTAAACTTTCTCATCGAAAGCCATTTATTAAGCTTCAAAGAATGTGAATATCCCGCAAAAAGTTCATCAGCACCATTTCCGCTTAAAACAACTTTAAAACCTTCATTTTTCGCAAATTCAGCAGCATTCATCAATACCTCAAGACTGCTGTAAGGCTCTTCAAAATGTTGAATATTTTCTTTTAATTGGTTTAAAATCTCTTCATCAGAAACTTTTTTCACCTCATGCTGAATGTCAATTTTTTCAGCCATTAAAGAAGCATTTTTCACTTCACTTTCCGAAAACTGATAAGAAATGGTGAACGCGTTGATATCATTTTTAAACGGTTTGGCTTTCGCCGTAATCAGCGTAGAATCTATTCCGCCACTCATCATACTTGTTATCGGAACATCGGCAAAAAGTTGCTCTTTCACACTTTCAGAAAGTAATTCATCTACTTTTGCAACGGCTTCTTGTTCGGTAATATTTTCATTTCTTTGAATAGGAAAATTCCAATACGATTGTTTTGAAGTTGAGAAATCATTTAAATCTAAAACTAAAAAAGAAGCGGGTTCTAACGAAAATATATTCTGAAAACACGTCTCCGGAGCCAAAGTAGTTTGAAAAAGGAAATTCGTGTACACTCCATTCCAATTAATTTCCGGTCTGATGTATTCATTTTTCAAAAGCGATTTTATTTCGGAAGCCCAAACTAAAGCATTGTTATTTTTAAAATAAAAAAGCGGCTTTAAGCCCACTCTATCTCTCGCTAAAATGATTTTTTGCTTGTTTAAATCGATTAAAGCAATCGCAAACATCCCATCGAATTTAGAAAACATTTCAGCCCCCCACTCTTCGTAAGATTTCAGGATAACTTCTGTATCAGAATTGCTATTAAAACGAAAACCTAAACCTTCAAGCTCTTTCCGTATTTTTTTAAAATTATAAATCTCACCATTGAAGGTAATTGTCAATTTTTCATCATCTGAAAGCATCGGTTGATGCCCTTTTTCAGACAAATCTACAATTGAAAGTCTACGAAAACCTAAAGCAATTTTCGAAGAAGGTTCGTTTAATACGGGAAAAATTTCTTTTATTTTTGCGATCGAATCGTTGCCGGAGAAAGATTTACCATAAAAACCATCAGAAATCCAAAACCCTTCATCATCCGGACCGCGATGGCGAATTGCATTATTCATCTCTAAAATATTTTTAGACGAAATTTCTTTCCTGAATGAATAATAACCGCAGATTCCACACATAATTTGTTGATAGTTTTTAGTTGACAGTTGATGGACTGAAATTCAACATAATAAAAAATATATTATTATTTATTTTCAAAACCATATTTGAAAACTCTTAATTGATTGGTAAAAATAAGGATTTGACTTAAGTACATGACATTTTTTAACCGCAAAAGTGACAAAAGATTTTATAATGGAAAGTTGTCCAAAAGCTAACAAAAACAAGTGATAAAGTGAAAAAATTACATTTTATAAACTTTTGAATGTCTTTTTTTTTCAATCATTTCTTTTGGTTCTTTTGCGGTTAAAAGACATTTTAAGCTTTTTTGTTATGTACTAAAGGATTTGCCATTAAAATTCTATCCAAGAAAATATCAATTACCTTTTTTAGAAAAAGTATTAACAAGAGAAGTAATTTCATCTTTTGAAATGATATAATCTTTAATTTTAAAATCGGTAGACTGATAAAATTTCCAAAATAGAATTGCTGCCGAAACAACGTATGAAGAAGTTGTCACCAAGCAAGCGCCCCAAATTCCCCATTTCGGAATGGCAAAAAATGAGAACCCAACCGTAATCAATAATCCGACAATCGATTTTATATTTAATATTTTAAGCTCTTTAATTCCTGAAAAATAATACCCAATCATATCACTGACAGCAATGGCAAAAATTCCGGGGACTAATAAAAGCATAATTTGTTTGGTTTCACCAAATTCATTCCCAAAAATCTGTGTGTAAAGAAAACCGGGAATAATCAAAATACCCAAAACAAAAATAAGCATCAGGGTAAATGAAAGTTTTAGTGAAGATTTGGTTTTAACAATAGATTCTTCCCTGTTTTCGCTGTTTACAACATCCGAATAAAGAACCACTGCGATACTTCTTGTAATCGTCCATATTGCCTCTGAAAAAGTGATTCCTATCGAGAATATTCCTACAGCAGCGATTCCTTCAAAGGATTCTAAAAAATAAAAAGAAAGCCGGTAGTTTAAAAACTGAATAAATGCACTCAACTGGGTTTTCCAGCCGTATTCGAGCATATTGAGAAAGACAGATTTTGAAAAGGAAAATTCTGAAAACTTACATTTTTTAAGAATTAAAAAAAGACTTGTAAGAAATAAGAATATCAGGCAAAATATCTGCGCCAAAAAATAAACGGAAACATCTTTCAGTTTAATAATATAAATCAGAATGATGATAAACAGAACATGAACAAGTTGCTGTAGAACCGTATAAATATTGAAAAATCTAATATTTTGTGTTCCAATAAACAAACTGATATTGGTTGATAAAAGTGAAGAAAATACAGAAATGGCAATTAAATAATAAAGAAACTCTGTTTGAATGGAAGCAAAACTAAATATCAGCGGAACCACAATACCAATAATGACCGACCAAAGATATGAATACACTAAAACCTGCTCTATTTTAAATTTCCGGGCAAAATAAGAAGTGCTGCTTCCCGAAAAAACACTGCTGAAAAAGCTTACCATCGCAACATTTGCAATCACAATCGAAATGGTTCCTTTTCCTTCACTTCCCCACATATTGGTAGAAAAGATGACCAAGCCAAAGCTCAGTATCAAAATCAGAAACCTGGAGATGAAAGTCTGAACAACTTTGAGCTGCTTCATGCGTTATTTGGTAATGAGTTTTTAATAAAGTTAACAAAAGAATTTTTGATGACATTCCAATTGTAATTCTTCTTAAATTCTTTTGCTGCGTTAGTAGCGTGAAGGCTATATAATCCTGGATTTTTAAGATAAAATTCAATATAATCTGCAATCTTTTTAGAATCTTTAGGGTTAACTAAATATCCAAAATGAGAAACATCCATATGTTTTCTGATGCCTTTTAAATCTGAATAAATAATGGGTTTTCCGGCTCCGATGTAATAGAAAAGTTTAATGGGAAGCGAATGATGATTTTCAAAATTAAAATTCCTTAAGTCAAAACAAATATCAGCATCAGCAAAAGCTTTTGTAAATTCTTCGAAAGAGGTCGGTTTTCTGATTTCAATATTTTTCACTGAAGATTTAGTAAGAATTTCTGAGAAACAAACCTCGTCTTCGTTCTTTCTTGTCGCACCAACAATCAGTATTTTGATGTTTAACTGTGAATTTCTTTTTTTTAATTCTTCAACAGCGTTGAAAAAATTGGCAATTCCTTTATCTTCTGAAATGGCACCAGTGTAGCAAAGTGTAATTTGGTCTGTACTTAGTTTTTTAATGTTTTCAGAAACAAATTTTTCGTGCGGATAATACGGCAGAATGATTTTCTTTTTAAAAGGAAAAAAATAAGCTAAAGGAAACTTTTTAGTCTCTTCACCAAAGATAAAATGAGTACTCAGAAATCCTGCATATAATTGAATCAGGAAAAATTTAAATCCATGAATCCATTTCATCAGAAATTGGTAATTCTGAAGCATCGACATTGCAGGATACCATTCTGTGATATCGTATACAACGCTTACTTTTTTTGTTTTACGGAATTTGTTTGCGGCAAATACGGCAATCGGTTCAGAACAGACGATACAATCTGGCTGATAAGAGTTACAAACTTCTGTAAACTTATCAATTTTAGACTGAATAGATTCATTTAAAACATCAAAAGATTCTATTTCAATATCTTCAATAACAGATTTAAAACCTGATGTTAAACTGCAAATTTTCACTTCAAAACCAGATGCAATCAATTCTTTCGCCTGATGAAAAAAGATTCTGTCATCGTCATAATTGTGCGCAGTGGTGAGAAATAAAATTTTAGGCATTGAAAAGTAGTAAGTAGATGAAAGAAAATAGACAAAAGAGAATAGACTTACAATCCGCTGTTTAAAATTTTGAAATATTTATTTAATTATGATAATAAACTTATCAATCAAAAATTCCTCATCGGTTTCTAACAATCAGAAGCCAAGAGGAATTATCATTATTTCGTTAAGAATTATTTTATGGTAACCGCCCAGCTTTTGCTAAATGGCAATAAAAAGTTTCCTAAAAACTCTAAATAAGTATTTTTTGAGAAATCAAAAACTTCGATATCTTTTGAAAGTTCACCACTTCTGATTTTATTTTTAAAATCAATAAGCTTTAATGTTTTTACTTCTCCATTTTCTACAAAGCTCGCTTTCATTCTGTCGAACAATCCCAATTGGTATTCTTCGTCGATTTCTCTCATAATTTTCCCTAAAGCATCGATGCTGCAACCAGAAGCCATTTCTTTTTCTTCGTCAACACAAATGACGATAAACTGATTTTTTTCAATTTTAAAAGATGACGAAAGTGGTTTTCCGTGTGCTGCCCAACCTGCTAAGAAATCATATAATTTTTCGGTAATTACTTTGGCTTCTTTTGTGGTAAAAGGTCTTGATGCGGGATATATAATAACTCTGTAATCGTTTGCTTCAACAATATTAGATTCTTCAATTTTCATTCTGAATAAATTTAAAGAGTAAAATTACGGAATTTTCCTGAGTTGGAAACCATTGTATTTTTTGCTGAGCGCATAAAGAAGTGTGATAAAAAGAAGAAGAACAAACCCTATAAAGAACCTCAGATTTGCACTGTCAGGGAAGAATACAAATTTGATGTAGATATTTACGAAAAATAGTAACCCTAAAATTCGAATCCACCAATCTTTTGAAAAATAAAAAATTGCCCCTAGTAAAGTGACAGAAGCTAAAGTTATTTTTTTGAAGTTGATAATTTTAAATATGATAAAATCAAAATATCTTTCAAACGTAAAGTCTGCCTTTTCAGCTGAAATTACCGGTCTTCTGTAGAAAAAACTGTCATAAAAAAGGTCTTTCCAGCCCGGATAATTATAGTATTTAATAATAGCAACATAAATAATCGCCATTGAAAATCCCTGAATAATTATACTGTAATCAATCTTTTTATTCTCTTTAAAATATTTATAAACTAAAGCTGCAAAAAGATAACTCATTGCAAACAAAACATAATCTGGCCTGATTAAAACGCAGCAAAGAAGGAAAATAAATTGTAATAATTCTGATTTTTTTTGAAGCAGACTAATAATGAAAAGCATCAGAAAGACAAAAACAAACATATCCGGTGTAGGATTTTGTGCCATATCTCTTACCGAAGGAAACCAGAAAACCAATAAAGTAAGTAGCGGTGCTATAAAATAATTTTTGGGAAAGAATTGCATTAAAGCATAAAATACCAGCAAACCACAAATAAAATAAGAAAAAATATTGACCAAAAGCACCGAATGAGGCCCTGTAAATCCTAATTTGTATAATGCATACACTGCAGCATTATAACCAATCTTAATCTTATAGTAAGGCAATTGCTCGTCAAAAGCTTTGTAATCTGCATAGAAAACTTCGTTGGCGTGATTATAATGAAGAATATCGTTAAACTCTGTTTTTGAAGCCTCTTTTTCAATATCAGAATATACTGTTTCCTGTACTTTTTTTGCATCATCGGGAAATTCCCAAGAATATACACTGCCTAAATAACCGGGCATATCCCAGTCGTACACTCTATTTTGATAGCAGGAAAAAGTAAGAAAACTTAAACCTATAATAAAAAAAAGAAAGGATAAACCCCATTTTAAATTCATAACTCAAGATTTATCCTTTCTGGAAATATATTTACAAATCTTCGGCTTCTGCCAAAAGTTCTACAATATCTTTTACTTCAACTTCGTGGTTTTTATTAAAATGCTTTACACCATCTGTCAACATTGTGTTGCAGAAAGGGCAACCTGTAGCGATGATTTTTGGTTCAAAAGAAAGCGCTTCTTCCGTTCTTTCAACATTGATATCTTTTTTACCTTTTTCAGGTTCTTTAAACATCTGTGCACCTCCTGCACCGCAGCAAAGACCATTGGTTTTGCAACGTTTCATCTCAACCAACTCGGCATCCAGCTTTTCTAAAAGCATTCTTGGCGCTTCATACTCATCATTGGCTCTTCCCAAATAACATGGGTCGTGAAATGTGATTTTTTTACCTTTAAAACTTCCGCCTTCAATCTTCAGTCTGCCTTCATTCATCAATTCTTTTAAAAATTGAGTATGATGAATGACTTCATAGTTTCCACCTAAACTAGGATATTCATTTTTAAGTGTATTGAAGCAGTGCGGACAAGCCGTTACGATTTTTTTAACTTCGTAAGCATTCAGAACTTCAATATTCGTCATTGCCATCATTTGGAAAACAAATTCGTTTCCGGCACGTTTTGCGGGGTCACCAGTACAGCTTTCTTCCTGTCCTAAAACAGCAAATTCAACGCCTATTTTATTTAAAATTTTGCAGAATGCTTTGGTTATTTTTTTGGCTCTGTCATCGAAACTTCCAGCGCAACCTACCCAGAAAAGAACTTCCGGAGATTTTCCTTCGGCAGCATAATCTGCCATTGTTTTTATAGTGAAATCCATATCAGTTTCAAATTTATCAATATAACAGTGTAACAGTTTACCAATGATTGTTACATCGTTACATTTCTACATTGTTAAATTAATTAGTCTTTTGCCCAGTTCAGACGGTCTGCCTGATTGTATTGCCAAGGAGCAGCATTGTTTTCTACATTCGTCATCATCAGATTTAATTCCTGTGGCGCTGCAGATTGCTCCATCACCAAGAATCTTCTCATTTCGAAAATAATAGAAAGCGGATCTAAAAGTATCGGACAAGCCTGAGTACAAGCGTTACAAGTAGTACAAGCCCAAAGTTCTTCTTTAGAGATGTAGTCGTTCAACAATTTTTTACCATCGTCTTCAAACTTTCCGTTTTTATCAATATTTCTACCTACTTCTTCCAAACGGTCTCTCGTCTTCATTAAAATAGCTCTAGGAGACAATTTTTTACCTGTTACATTGGCAGGGCAAACAGAGGTACATCTTCCGCATTCTGTACAAGAATAGGCATTCAGCAACTGAACCTGGTTCAAATCAAAAACATCTTCAGCACCAAATTTTGAGGGAGCTTCTTCAGCACCTTCAGCCGGAGCTGCGTAAGGATCAGCATTAGGATCCATCATCAATTTTATTTCTTTGGTAACCGATTCAAGGTTATTGAATTTTCCATACAAATCAAGATTAGCATACCAAGTACTTGGAAACGCAAGAATGATATGTAAATGTTTAGAATAATAAAGGTAATTCATAAAGAACAGAATCCCTATGAAGTGGAACCACCAAGCTCCTCTTTCAACAATTTCTAAAAATATATTGTCAAAACTGAAAATTTCTAAAAACGGAACCAGAGTCATTTCACTTATCGGAAAGCTTCCATGTGCTGCCAAAACTCCTCTTTGTTGTAGAATGAAGTCTGAAGAATTCATGGTAAAGAAAGCCATCATTAAAGCAAACTCAATGATTAAAATCCAGTTGGCATCGTTTTTCGGCCATCCGAAAAGTTCTTTCATTGTTAATCTTTTCACTCCATAGAAATTTCTACGGATAAAGAAAAGCACTACCCCAACGATTACTAAAAGTGCTAACACTTCTAAAGTTGCTGTGAAAAAATTATAGAAAGTATGTCCGAAAATTGTCGCTAGAAAACGGTGAGTTCCGAAGATTCCGTCAACGATAATTTCGATCAATTCGATATTAATAATCACGAAGCCAACGTACACAAAAAGGTGTAAAATACCTGCTACAGGCCTTGCTGACATTCTACTTTGTCCCATAGCAACTCTCGCCATGGTTTCCCAACGTTCAGATTTTCTGTCGCTGCGGTTTATTTCTCGTCCTAACCTGATGTTTCTGTAGATTTTCAGAAGACTTTTTCCAAAAAGCCCAAAACCAGCAATCAGTAAGATCAGAAAAATTACATTATCAAGATACTGCATAGAGTAGATGTTTAGTCTTTACTGTTTTTACCGAAAACTGAGAAATTAATGTATCTCTTAGGATTGGCTTTCATATCCTCAAGCAATGAATTCAGATTAGTTGATGCAGAATTCAGATTATTGTATAACTGATCATCTTTCATAATCTTTCCTAAACTACCTTCACCTCTGTCAATACCCGAAATCACACCGTTTAACTTTCCAACAGTTTGATCTAAATTGGCAATTGTTTGATTCAGTTGTTTTGTATCGATACTTTCTGCAAGATTTCCGTATTTATCTAAAGTTGTTTTACCACTTTTCATGGTTAAACTAGCTTCATCAAGAACTTTCTGAAGTTTAGGATCGTTGTTACCAACCAATTTGTTTACACTTCCTGCTGTAGTTTCTAATGCTCCTACCGTTTTGTTCAGGTTGTGAAGCAATACTTTGATTTCTTCTCTGTTTTGAGCATTCATTACCTGATTAGCATTGGCCATCAAAGAATCTACTCTATGCAAAACAGTTTGTAATTGATCTTTTACAGGACCTACTTGTGAAGAAAGGCTGTTCATCATTCCTAATTTGAAAGCCCCTTTTAAAGTATCTCCATCTTTTGCAGTAGGACCACCATAAAAAAGATTTACTCTCATTTCTTTACCGCCCATTAAGCTTGGCTCAAAAATTTCTAAATTAGAGTTTTTTGAAAACTCAAAATTATTATCTACGGTAACCTTTACGATGAAATGTATTTTTCCGTCACTAGTCGTCTGAGGAATGATTTTATCAACCTGCCCTACTTTCAGACCATTAATGGAAACTGGAGAAGACTGCGTAAGTCCTTCCACATTATCATATTTTGCGTAAAATATATTGTCGGTAGTAAAAAGGCTTCTGCCTTTCATAAACTGAAATAAAATCACGAAGCCAACAATAGCTAAAATCGCGATTAAACCAGCCTTTAATTCTTTACTGAATTTCACTTGGTAAATTTTTTCTAATGTAGCAAATATAGCACATTTTAAATTAATGTTTCTCTTTAATGCAGTGGGTTAAATACAAAAAAAGCGCCAAATTACTTTGGCGCTTTTATATTTTTCAGATTAAAATCCTACTGTTGATTTCCCATTTTACTCCAGATTTCAATTCTGTAATCATCGATATCTGCATTGTCTTGCAAGCTCTTTAACCAAGATTGACCAAACATTCCTGCATTTCTTTGAGTAACTGACTCTGTAAATTGTTTTACATCGCCTGGTTGCTTATTAATCGTTTCATTCTTTTTAACGATAACATAAACACCTGTACCTCCTTCGATTGGGTTTGAAACTTTTCCTTTTGCGATACCAAATGCAGCACCTGCAACTTTAGGCTCCATAGAACCTGCTACAGAAGGGTTAAGCATATTAACCTGTGCAGATTGTTTTGTAGTAGCAAATTTTGTAGCAACCTGATCTAAACTACCTGCAGTACCGATTTTTTCAGAAATCTGCTTAGCAGCTAATTTATTTTGAACGATTGTTTCTATCTGATCTCTTACAGATTCTGGATCTGCAAGACCTTTTTCTTGTTTTCCGTTTAAGTAAACAACCACTTTATCTCCGGTTCCTTCTACAGTAAAGAATTCTGTATCACCTTTTTCTCTCTTTTTATCGAAAGCCCAAGCAATGATCTCACCATCTTTATCAGTTCCTAAACCTTGAAGCTGACCATCAAATCTTTTTGCTGATTTAGCATTAGAATATTGATAGTTTGATTTTTTAGCAATATTCACAAAATCGTTGAAAGACTTCCCTTGAATTTGCTGGATAAATCTTCTTGCTTTTTTATCAACTTCAGCTTCTGTAGCTTCAGAAGGTTTGATTGTTTTTACAATATGAGCAATTTTGTAGCCCATTGTTCCAGCTTTTTTATCTTCTACATTGATAATGTGATACCCAAATTCAGTTTCAGCTAAACCTGTAGAACCTTTAGGGTTATTAGCCAAAAATGCTAAATATCCTGGAGCAAACTGACTTTGAGGAGTCGTCCATCCCACACTACCTTTTCTTTCAACAGCACCTGGCTCATCAGAAAGCTTAAGACCTTCTGCAAATTTCGCAGGGTTTGCTTTAATCGCAGCCATTAAGCTGTCAGCAATTTTCTTAGCTTCTTCTTTAGATCTTGTCGCTGTCGATCTTTCAGCACCTTTGTAAGCGATTAAGATATGGTTTGACAAGGTAGAATCAGAAGGTTTTTTATCTATTAATTTAGATAATACATAAAGATTCTGCTCTTTGTAAGGTCCGAAAACCTGACCAATTGCTGCAGTTTCGATTTTCCCTTGTAACCCTTGAGGCATTTGATTTGCCTGAACATATGTATTGTTGTAAGGCATATCTGAATTTGCCATTACAAACATTGAATCATTGGTTGTATTTTGGAAATTTTCTTTTCCATTACTTGCATCAGTACCTCCAGAAAATATTTTAGTAATTTCTTTCTGTACAGCAGCTTCATCCGCAGGACTAGGCTGAGAAGGGAAAAATGCAATTCCTAAATTTCTGCTTGGCTCTGTTTTAAACATTACCGTATGCGCTTTGATATAGTTTGCTAAATCCTCAGTCGTAACTTTGATTTTATTTTTCTGAAGATAAGAAGCGTAATCAACTTTCACAAAATCGATATCAGCAAGCTGATCTCTTTCTTTCATCAATTCTTCAGCTTCTTTTTTACCTGTAGTAATACCTGCAGAAACATTAGCAAAAACCTGTCTTGCCATAATTCTGTACTCAATAGTTTTTCTAGTTTTCAACCATTGATTGTATCCTTCAGGGTTTGTATTCTGTAGGGTTTCAATTTCTTTTTTTAATTCCTGGAGTTTGAAATTACCTTTTTCGTCAAAAAGCTGTTGGTTTTGCGCAAACATTTGATCAAACTGAAGCTGATTCCAAAACAGATCATCTGTCATTTCAAAGCCCATTTTTTCAAATTGTTGTTTTACCAACTTTGATTGCACCAATAATTGCCAAGCCTGCTCTTCTAGACCATTTTTCGGCTGCCCTTGTTGATCCGCTTGCTGTTGTAATACGAAAAGCTGGTCATTATACTCTTCACGAGTAATTTTCTCACCATTTACTTTTCCTAAAACATCAGGGTTTTTACCAAAAACCTTATCAAGGCTTTCCGGGTTTACCAAAAACGCTAAAAGCGCCAATGCGATCATTCCCATCAAAAGCCAAGGTCTACTCCTAATCTGTCCTAAAATTGCCATTTTGTAAATATAGTTTTTATATCAGTGTGCGAAAATACACATTTTTAAGAAATTACAGAAATATAAGTGGTGTTTTTAATTTTTAAAATTTAAATACGCTTAAAATGGAAATTTTGACCGTATTTTTTGTTGATTAACAAATGGCATTAATATTGTCAACTTTATATACAGTTCATACATATTGCTTTCTCTAAGCATATTGTAAATTATCATTATAACGACTTAAACTGAAGATGACAATTTGTCATTCGATTTATTATGACAGAATTTGAAGATATAAATTTTGATGATATTCTTGGCGACGGTTTTAATATTGTAGCTGAAGAAATCAACCTTTCTGATTTGGATATAGATAACGAGAAAAGCTCTGAGCAAAACATTTTCCCTATACTTCCTGTAAGAAATATGGTGATGTTTCCGAATGTTGTAATTCCTATCACTGCAGGAAGAAAGACCTCTATACAATTACTTGAAGAAGCACAACAAAACGGTGATTACATCGGAATTGTAAGCCAGAAGAAATCTGATGTAGAACAGCCTACCGAGAAAGACCTTTACCACACAGGAACTTTAGCGAAAATCATTAAGATTATTAAACTTCCGGAAGGAAATATTACCGCTATTACCAAAGGATTTCATCGATTTAAAATTAAAAAAGTTGTAGATTCTCAACCTTATTTTAAAGCTGAAATCACTAAATTAAAAGATACAAAGCCTAAAAATAAAGAGGAATACGAAGCGTTGTTGGAAAACATTAAAGATTTAGCTCTAAAAATCATTGAGCTAGACCCTAATATTCCGAATGCGGCCAACTTTGCTATAAAAAACATCAGCAACAACGAAGATTTGTTGAATTTTGTGAGTACAAATGCTAATTTTCCTTACTTGGAAAAGCAAAAGCTTTTGGAAGAAAAAAGTCTGATGGAAAGAGCCAATAAGTGCTACGAAATGATGCATGAGGACTTCAGAAAATTGGAATTGAGAAATCAAATTCATCAAAAAACTTCTAAAGATTTAGACAAACAACAAAGAGAATATTTCTTAAATCAGCAAATCAGAACCATCCAAGACGAATTGGGAGGCGGCCCTGAAAGCGATATTGAAGATTTAGTAAAAAAAGGGGCTGACAAAAACTGGAAACCAGAAGTAGAAGAACATTTCCAAAAAGAAATTGCTCGACTACAGCGTCAGAATCCTAATTCTCCGGATTATAATGTTCAGAGAAACTATTTAGATTTCTTTACAGATTTACCTTGGGAAACTTTCACAAAAGATACTTTTGATATAGAAAAGGCTGAAAAAGTTTTAGATAAAGCTCATTTTGGTTTAGAAGATATTAAAAAAAGAATTTTAGAACACATGGCTGTTTTAAAATTAAAAAATAACATGAAATCGCCAATTTTACTTTTGGTAGGCCCTCCAGGAGTTGGTAAAACTTCTCTCGGAAAATCGGTTGCCGATGCTTTGGGAAGAAAATACGTGCGTGTTTCTTTGGGCGGACTTCATGACGAAAGCGAAATTCGCGGTCATAGAAAAACCTACATCGGTGCAATGGCGGGAAGAATTCTTCAGTCTATTAAAAAATCGGGAACTTCAAACCCAGTGATTGTTTTAGACGAAATTGATAAAGTAGGAAAAGGAATGCACGGCGACCCGAGCTCAGCATTACTTGAAGTACTTGACCCTGAACAAAACAGCTCTTTCTATGATAACTTCTTAGAAATGGGTTATGATTTATCTAAAGTGATGTTTTTAGCAACAGCTAACTCACTTTCTACCATCCAGACTCCGCTTTTAGACAGAATGGAAATCATTCAGATTGCAGGCTATACTCTAGAGGAAAAAATTGAAATCGCCAAGAGACATTTAATAAAAAAACAACAGGAAGAAAACGGTTTGACTGCAAAGTCATTCAAACTTGGAAATCCTGAATTAAAACATATTATCGAGGCACACACTTCGGAAAGTGGCGTAAGAACTTTAGAAAAAAGAATTGCTGCTATCGCACGTTGGGTTGCTTTGCAAACCGCTTTGGAAAGAGAATACGATGCTAAAATTACCGTTGATAAAGTTGACGAAATTTTAGGTGTTCCAAGACCAAAAAGCTTGTCTGAATTAACAGATGTTCCGGGAGTAGTAACCGGATTGGCATGGACGAGTGTAGGTGGAGATATTTTATTCATTGAAAGTATTACCAGCAACGGAAAAGGAAATCTTACGATGACCGGAAATCTGGGAACGGTAATGAAAGAATCTGCAACAATTGCCCTAGAATACATCAAAGCAAAGCATGAAGATTTAGGAATCAGTGAAGAGGATTTAGAAAAGAAAAACATCCACGTTCACGTACCAGAAGGAGCAACACCAAAAGACGGACCTTCTGCGGGAATTGCCATGCTTACTTCTATGGTTTCTTCTTTTAAAAACAAAAAAGTAAAACCTCATCTTGCCATGACCGGCGAGATTACACTAAGAGGAAAAGTACTTCCTGTAGGTGGAATTAAAGAAAAACTACTCGCTGCAACAAGAGCAGGAATCAAAGAAGTGATTCTTTGTGAAGCCAACAGAAAAGACGTAGAAGAAATAAAACAGGACTACCTGAAAAATCTGAAAGTAAACTACGTCAACTGGATGAAAGAAGTACTAGAACTAGCAATCGAAAAATAAATTTTCAACAATAAACGTAAAACCTCATCTGAAAACGGTGAGGTTTTATTATTTTTATACGGCAGATTATCAATTATGAATTTTATAAAACTTCCATTTCTTCTAAAACTTGCATTAGCAGTGATTTCCATCATCGGAATCGGTTATCTTATTAAACTGGGGCAAAGCATTTTAGCACCATTTTTTTTAGCATTTTTAATGGCTATGCTTTTTTTACCGCTAGCTAATTTTATGGAGCGAAAATTAAGCTTTCCAAGGTCTGTTTCGACAATTATTTCGGTAATGATGATGTTGATTATTCTTACTGGAATGATTTTTTTCTTCGGCTCACAACTATCAAGTTTCAGCAAAGACCTTCCACATCTCAGCAAACAGTTTAATTTGGTTTTTCATAATCTGCAAAATTGGGTATCACAGACTTTTAATGTGAAGATTAATGAGCAACTCGATTATTTAGACCAAGGTTTAAGCAAGCTTTTATCTTCATCAGGAATTATTTTAGGTTTTACTTTTAGTGTTTTTTCTACGAGTTTGGGCTTTTTAGCGTTTTTTATTCTGTTTTTTGTCTTTATTTTAAATTATAGACGAATTTTAAATAATTTCATCGTTAATGTTTTCAACGAAAAACATAAAGCAAGCGTTCAGGAAGTCGTTTCGGAAGTAAGAATCATGACTAAAAGATATATCATAGGACTTTGCCTGCAGGTAATTATTGTTTCTGTACTTTCAACAACAGTCCTTACTATTTTAGGAGTAAAGTATGCTATTTTACTGGGTGTCTTAACCGGATTATTAAACGTTATTCCCTATATAGGAATTGCAATTTCACTCTTAGTATCGTGTTTTATCGCATTTGCAACAGGTACAGTTTCTACTTGTGTTTATGTAGCGATTGGCTATGTAATCGTTCATGCCATCGACGGAAATATCGTCCTTCCTTTTGTAGTGGGTTCAAAGGTGAAAATCAACGCTTTGTTTTCTTTCATCGGAATTCTTTTAGGCGAGCATCTTTGGGGAATTTCGGGGATGTTTCTTTGTATTCCGGCAATTGCCATCATCAAAATTATTTTTGAAAGAGTTGATGGTTTAAAACCTTGGGGAAAATTACTGGGTGAGGAAGAAAAGCCTCATAAAAAGAAAAAATCTTACAAAATCTCTAAAAACATTACTTTAAAGGAAATGGATTAGGGCATGAGTAATTGGTAATAAATAATGAATAATTTTCTTCCATTTTAATAATTATTTGATTTTTTCATAACGAAATAGAATTTTATTTAATTTTAATGAAAAATAACATTATGAAAATTATTAAACTTATTATCTGCCTTTTGTTTGGATTAATGTTCATTAATGCAGGATTAAACAAGTTCTTCAATTACATGCCCATGGAAAAACCAAGCCCCGAGCAAATGGAACTTTTTGCAGCGTTTGGAAAAATCTTCTGGTTGATGCCTTTAGTGGGTATTGTAGAAATTATTGGCGGTTTATTATTTATCTTTCCAAAAACTAGAGCTTTAGGTGCTATTGTTATTTTACCCGTCATGGTAGGAATTGTAATTCATAATTTTATGATGGATAAATCTACAATGGGAATGTCTATTGCAGGAGTTCTTTTTTTAATAAACCTTTGGATAATTATCGATAACAAAGAAAAATATCGGGATTTACTGAAATAGAAAAGTCAATGGTGAATAGTGAATTTGATTTCGCAAGTGAATTTCAAAAATTGACAAGCAAAGCGAATTGACCATTCACCATTTATTTTTATACAAATGCACTGAAACCGGTAATTGACCGACCAACAATCAGTGAATTGATTTCTTTTGTTCCTTCATAAGAATAAATAGCTTCTGAGTCGGCAACAAATCTCGCCACATCATATTCTAGTAAAATTCCGTTTCCGCCCATCACTTCTCGTGCTCTGGAAACAACATCTCTCGTTCTCATCGTACAGAAAACTTTAGCTAAAGAAGCGTGCTCATCCTTTAAAATCCCTTCATCCTGCATTTCAGAAAGCCTGAACACCATCGTCTGCATCGCCGTCAGATTCGACAACATTTCTACTAAATGTCCCTGAATCATTTGAAAAGAAGCAATCGGCTTTCCAAACTGCTCTCGTGTTCTTGTGTAAGCTAAAGCACTCTCGTAAGCTCCTCTTGCGCAACCTGTCGCCATCCAAGCAACTCCGGCTCGGGTCATTCTCAAAACTTTTGCAGTATCTTTAAATGAATTGGCATTTTGCAAACGGTTTTCTTCAGTCACTAAACAATCTTTTAATGTAATCAATCCATTTTGCACAATTCGAAGCGCCATTTTTCCTTTAATTTTTTCAACTGAAAACCCTGGATTATCTTTTTCAACAATAAAACCTTTCACTTCTCCATCATCTAAATCTCTTGCCCAGATAATAATGATGTCGGCAAACGTTGCATTCCCTATCCATTTTTTTTCGCCATTTAGAATCCAACCTTCAGGAGTTTTTTTACAGGTAACCGTTAAACCTCCTGCTGCTCCAGAACCTACTTCAGGCTCAGTCAATCCAAAAGCTCCAATTTTCTCGAACTTTTGCATTTGAGGAAGCCATTTTTGCTTCTGTTCTTCAGAACCACAAATATAAATGGAGCCCATTGCCAAACCAGATTGTACCCCGAAAAATGTTGCAATTGAAGCGTCAATTCTTGCCATTTCCATCGCAATCACTCCTTCCATTAAAAAAGGCATGCCTTTGCAACCGTAACCTTCATATGTCACACCACAGATATCCAGCTTTTGAAATTTCGGAATCAGCTCATGTGGAAACTCATCTCTCAGCCAATAATGATTCACTAAAGGTTTAACTTCTTTTTCCATAAATGCTCTTACTTTCAGCTGTACTTCTCTTTGTTCGGGAGTCAACGTATGATAAATATCGTAGAAATCACCATCAATAGGCGGAAGTTCTTTTCTTTTTTTGTTGGGATCAAGCATTTTAGACAAACCCTGCAACTGTTTATTATCTAATTTAGAAAAACTCTGCATCAGTTTTGGCAAATCTACCTTTTGAGAAATAGCACTTAACTGATCAAAATCTATTGATCGGAATAATTCTATAGCGTTTCTGATTTTGGAAAAAGTATTTGACATATTATTTCTGTGGTTTAATTTGTAAAACATCAGCAAAAATCAATCCGAAATACTTCTTAAACTGTTTAAGCATTTTTACAAAACACTCAATTTCAAATATTTAAATTAAATAATTATTTACAAAATATTTACCTGCAATATTCAAACATTACAAACGATTCTGCTGGAACTTTGGATGAAGCAAAAACATTAAAAATCAATATCATGAAAACGACGCACATCAGATTAACCATCGCAACCGTACTTTTATTAGGAATTTATTCATGTAAAAAAGGCGAGGCAACCACAAGTGATTACGAAGTATCAACATCTGCAGATTCTGCTGTATTAAATACTTCAGACAGTGTCTCCTCAGTTGCAACCATGTCTGTGAAAGACAAGCAATTCATCAAAACAGCAAATGTTGACATGGAAGTAAAAGACGTGTATGATGCAACCATTTCTATCGAAAAATCGGTACAGGAACTTGGCGGATTTGTTACTCATAGTAATTTGCAAAGCAGAGTTGTTTCAGAAGACACTTATAATACTTCTAATGAAGAAGCGATGCTGGTGAAAAAATATCAGACAGAAAACACACTGCAGGTAAGAGTTCCTACGGCAAAATTAGGCGAACTTTTAACCTTAATTAATGATAAAAAACTCTTCCTGAATTCTAGAATTATCAATGCAGAAGATGTGACATCAAGCATTAAATATGCTGAAATGGAAGGACAAAGAATAAAGAAAACCAGCGAGAATATTTCTGAACTCAAAACCACAAAAGATAAAGTGAAAATGAGTGACGAAAACATGTCGGAAGAAAATCAACAGAAATTGGCAAATCTTGATGTGACCGACAATCTGAAATACAGCACCGTTGACCTTTTTATTAAAGAACCCAAACTTAGAATTGCAGAAATTGCTGTTACAAACTCAAAAAACATCGATAATAAATACAAATTCAATTTTATCTATGATGCAAAAAATGCTTTTGTAGAAGGGTTTTATTTAATTCAAAAAATTCTTGTTGGATTGGTAGCGATTTGGCCCATTATAATTATTGCAGGTATTGCATTTTATTTTTACAGAAAAAATAAGTCTAATAAAAAATCAATTCAAGCCCACGAAGAGTAAACTTGGCATCCTAACCTTATGGTTATCCACATAGATTTTTCCAACCTCTGCATTTTGTGGAGGTTTTATTTTTTCGGGTAAAATTTAAATTTTGAATTTACATAGAATGACTTCAAAACGATTTTTAATCCTCAATTAACATCATTGCACGAAAATTCCGTAAATTTGCAAATCAGAATTTATCAACGGGGATTTTAGACAATTTTATTCAAATAAATTTCTAAAAAACCTTTAATCTAACGCTAAATATGCTATCTAAAATAAATCCTACTCATACTCAAAGCTGGAAAGCTCTAGACGAACATTTTGGAAACAATGATTTTGAACTGAGAAGTCTTTTTCAGTATAACCCAAACCGTTTTGAAGAGTTTTCTATTAAAAAAGACAATTTCTTATTCGATTATTCTAAAAACTTAATCGATTCTAGAACAAAAGAACTTCTTTTGACTCTTGCAGAAGAATGTCAGTTGAAGGATGCTATTTCTAAAATGTTTTCGGGTGATAAAATCAACGAAACTGAAGGAAGAGCGGTTTTACATACGGCATTAAGAGATTTTTCTGATAAGGAAATTTTGGTTGACGGTGAAAATATTAAGCCTCAAATCAAAAGAGTTTTAAATCACATGAAAGCTTTTTCTGAAAAAATTATTTCAGGAGAGCACAAAGGTTTTAGCGAAAAAGAAATCACAGATGTGGTAAACATCGGAATCGGAGGTTCAGATTTGGGGCCTGTGATGGTAGTTTCTGCATTGAAACATTTTAAAACAAGATTAGATGTTCATTTTGTTTCAAATGTCGATGGAAATCATATCGCTGAAGTGGTGAAGAACTTAAATCCTGAAACCACTTTATTCATCATTGCTTCGAAAACATTTACGACTCAAGAAACAATGACGAATGCAAATTCTGCAAAAGACTGGTTTTTAAAAGCAGGAAAACAGGAAGATGTGGCAAAACATTTTGTTGCTTTATCTACTAATGTTCAATCGGTTAAAGATTTCGGAATCGCAGAAGAAAACATCTTCGAATTCTGGGACTGGGTTGGTGGAAGATATTCACTGTGGAGTGCCATTGGATTAAGTATTGTACTTTCTGTAGGATATGAAAATTTTGAACAATTATTAAAAGGAGCAGAAAATACTGACCAACATTTCCAAACAGCAGATTTTTCTGAAAACGTTCCTGTTTTAATGGGATTATTGGGGATTTGGTATCGTAATTTTTATGCAGCAACAAGCCATGCAGTTTTACCATACTCTCAGTATTTAGACAGATTTGCGGCGTATCTTCAGCAAGGAGATATGGAAAGTAACGGAAAATGTGTCGACAGAAACGGAGAATTCGTAGAATATGAAACAGGACCAATCATTTGGGGAGAACCGGGAACAAACGGACAACATGCTTTCTATCAATTGATTCACCAAGGAACAGAATTGATTCCGGCTGATTTCATTGCCTATGCCAAAAGCCCAAATAAGGTCTCTGACCATCAGGACAAATTATTAGCTAACTTTTTTGCTCAGACTGAGGCTTTAGCCTTCGGTAAAAACGAGGAGGAAGTTGAAGAAGAATTACAAGCGTCAGGAAAATCTGAAGAAGAAATTGATTTCCTACTAAACTATAAAGTCTTCCACGGAAACACGCCTACCAATTCAATCATATTCAATGAATTAACTCCTTTTTCATTAGGCCAATTAATTGCATTGTATGAGCATAAAATCTTTGTACAAGGCGTAATTTGGAATATTTTCAGTTTCGACCAATTTGGGGTAGAATTAGGAAAAGTTTTAGCGAACAAAATATTACCAGAACTTGAAAACACTGAAGCAATTAGCTCTCATGATAGTTCTACGAACGGGTTGATAAATTATTATAAATCTAATAAATAACTGTTGTAGATTTTCATTAATTTTGATTTAAAATAAAGAAAATGAGTAGCATTACAATACATTTTAAAGATAAAGAAGAAGAAACGTTAATTCAAAATCTTCTACAGAAAATGAAAATCAGTTTTGAGAAAGATGAAGATTATTTTAAAGTGACGGATGAAATGAGAAAAACAATCGATGAGGCTTTAGAACAAGACAGGTCACAATTTGTAGATGCATTTGAATCATTAAAAAAGGTTTCAGAAAAGTATGGCATTTAAAATCTTAGTTTCACCTATTGCAAGCAATAATATTGATGATGCTATTAAATATTACAAAATACAATCTCAATCTGCAGCAAAAAGCTTTAGGAAAAAATTAGTTGATGCTTATAAATCTCTACAAACAAATCCTTTCTTTGCCGTAAAATATCGAAATACAAGGGCAGCCCCTTTAAAGAAACTTCCTTATTTAGTCCTTTTTGACATTGATGAGAAAGAACAAATTGTAAATATCCTTTCCGTTTTCTGCACTCATCAGAATCCGGAAAATATCCTTAAAAATCTAATAATAAAAAGTAATAAAAGTAAAAATGGCAGAAATTCTTGACGGATTAAAAGTATCCAAGGAAATAAAAGCAGAAATCAAGGTTGAAGTTGATAAAATTCTTGCAAGCAAAAGAAGAGCACCTCATTTGGTAGCGATTCTTGTTGGAAACAACGGTGCAAGTAAGGCCTATGTAAATGCTAAAGTAAAAGATTGTGAGGAAGTAGGCTTTCAATCTAGTTTAATTAAATTTCCAAGCACAGTTTCTGAATCAGAATTGTTGGAAAAAATCGACGAGCTTAATAAGTCTAAAGCAGTTGACGGATTTATCGTACAGTTGCCTTTGCCAGATCAAATCGATCAGGAAAAAATTATCAATGCTATTGACCCAAGAAAAGATGTTGACGGTTTCCACCCTACAAATTTTGGAAAAATGGCGTTGGAAATGGACACTTTCTTACCTGCGACTCCGTTTGGAATTTTAACCTTACTAGAAAGATATAATATCGAAACGAAAGGTAAAGACTGTGTAATTATCGGAAGAAGTAAAATTGTAGGAAGACCAATGAGTATTTTGATGGGTAGAAAAGACTTTCCTGGAAACTCTACCGTTACTTTGACTCACTCTTACACCAAAGATATCGAAGAATATACTAAAAAAGCAGACATCGTAATTACCGCTTTAGGCGACCCTCACTTTTTGAAAGGCGAAATGATAAAAGACGGAGCCGTGATTGTAGATGTAGGTATTACAAGAGTTGACAATGACTCTCCAAAAGGATATTACTTGGCAGGTGACGTAGATTTTGATAGCTGTGCAGAAAAAGCAAGCTGGATAACTCCCGTACCTGGAGGAGTAGGTCCTATGACAAGAGCAATGTTGATGAAAAATACCATCATCGCTTACAAAACATCGGTCTATAACGACTAATTTGAAATGAATAAAGAAGAAGATATATTATTAAAAGAAGGTAAAATGCTCCCGGTGATGGAGCATTTTTACACTATTCAGGGAGAAGGCGCCCACACAGGAAAAGCGGCCTATTTCATCAGACTAGGTGGATGCGACGTTGGTTGCCACTGGTGTGATGTGAAAGAAAGCTGGGATCCTACGCTACATCCCCTGATAAATGCTGAAGAAATTGCAGAAACCGCCGCAAAACATTGTAAAACGATTGTTTTGACTGGTGGCGAACCTTTAATGTGGAATTTAGATATTTTGACTTCTAAATTAAAAGAATTAGGTTGCACCATTCATATTGAAACCTCGGGGGCTTATCCTCTGAGCGGACAAATTGATTGGATTACTCTTTCACCCAAGAAAACAGGACTTCCAAAAGAAGAAATCTATCAAAAAGCGCATGAGCTGAAAATGATTATTTTTAATAATAATGATTTTAAATTTGCTGAAGAACAGGCTACCAAAGTTTCAGAAAACTGCAGATTATACCTTCAGAGCGAATGGAGCAAACGAGACGAGATGTATCCAAAGATGACCGATTTTATCCTTGCAAACCCACGTTGGCAAGCATCGGTTCAGACACATAAATACCTGAATATTCCGTAAATTGTTTATATTAGCCTCTGCCTTTCATTAGAAGATGCAAAGAATAAGATATTCCCGTTATCTAAAATCAATTATCATATTGCTCGACCTTTTGGTTCTTGCAAGTGTTTTTGTATTTTACTTCGTAAGCACTTCTAAGGGTTTGGTACATAATCAGGAGCTATGGTATGAAAGTTCTTTCCCCTTACTTCTTGTCATTTTATTTTGGGTTTTATTAAGCGGAAGGACGAAAATCTATAATATATCAAGAAATCTTACCTATATTCTATTTGTAGAGCGTATTATCATTCACTTTCTCTTATTTATCATAGGTTTGGTTTTGATTAGAAAAGTGAGTAACAATCAGTTTTTTGGTTCAGAACTAACTTGGCTCTCGCTTTATCTTTTTGTTTTTATATTTTTATTAAAATCTACTGTCTATTTTTTGATAAGATACATCAGAACCATGGGAGTCAACCATAGGAATGTGATGTTTCTAAATGAAAATAAATCAACTGAGGTTTTAAAAAGAATAATTGAAGACAGAAAAGATTTTGGTTACAAAATATTTCATTACAACTCAGTTGAAGTAAATACTGAAAATCTTGTAGAATTTTGGAAAAAAAATGGAATCCATACCTTATTTCTTCCGACAGAAAATTCGTTTACTAATGAAATGGAAAATAAGATGTTCAAACTAGCAGAAGCCAACAAAGTACACATCTCACTGATTCCTAATATTTCGAAAAACAACTTTTTCTTTTATGATTTGGGATATATTCAAACCCAACCGATTTTAACTCAGGCAAAATATCCTTTAGATTATTATTCTAATTTTTTAATTAAGAGAATTTTTGATATTATTTTTTCGGTCTCTGTTTTGCTATTCATTTGTTCGTGGTTATTTCCCATTATTGCAATTTTAATTAAAAAAAGCTCTAAAGGCCCCGTTTTTTTCGTTCAGAAAAGATATGGTTTCCATGAAGAAGTTTTTAATTGTCTTAAATTTAGAACAATGGTCGTTAATGCCGATTCTGCATCTAAAACAACAAGTGAAAACGACTCTAGAATTACCAAAATAGGAAAGTTTTTAAGAAAAACAAGCCTTGATGAGATGCCACAGTTTATTAATGTTTTGAGAGGTGAAATGTCTATTGTAGGACCTAGACCACACATGTTGGCTGTAGATAATTATTACAAGCCTAAAATTAGAAGATACAGCTTAAGAAGTCTTTCCAATCCAGGAATTACAGGTTTAGCTCAGGTAAACGGTTTACGAGGCGACGCAGGAGATGTAGAAATAGAAATGAACAAGAGAATTCTTGCCGACGCATTCTACATCCGAAACTGGAGCTTCACTTTAGATATCGTGATTATTTTAAAGACCATTTTACTGGTGATAACGGGAGATAAAAAAGCAAAATAAGACGAGGTTTAGTAACAATAATTTAGATTTTTGCGATTAAACAAAGGTTTAGCCTTAATCTCAGCTTTAAACAAATTAAATAAAAATAGCCTAATTTAGCAGAATGTTAAAAAAGTTTTTTACAGCCGTAGGAGAATACATGATTCTTATAGGTAAATCTCTTCAGAAACCTCAGAAAATGAGAGTTTTTTGGAAGCTTTTTATGCGAGAAATCAATGACTTGGGAGTCAACTCGTTTGGGTTGGTTATTTTCACGTCTATCTTCGTGGGAGCCGTAGTTGCCATTCAGATGTTTAACAATTTTGATGCATCGTCGTTCCCAATTCCTCCAGCATTTGTAGGATATGCAACCAAAGCAGTTTTGGTACTAGAATTTGCTCCTACTATTATCAGTTTAATTTTAGCCGGGAAAGTAGGTTCATATATCGCATCTACTATCGGTACAATGCGTGTTTCCGAGCAGATTGATGCTTTGGATATTATGGGAGTAAACTCTCCCAATTTTTTAATTTTACCTAAAATTATTGCCTGTCTTATTTTCAACCCTTTATTAATTGCAATCAGTATCGTTTTTGGTATTGGCGGCGGTTATATTGCAGGAATCCTTACAGGCAACTGGACGACAGCAGATTATATTACAGGTATTCAAATGTATATGCCTAATTTATTTATCTTCTATGCATTTGCCAAAACAATTGTTTTTGCATTTGTAATTGCTACCGTTCCTTCTTATTTTGGATATTTTGTGAAAGGTGGCTCACTAGAAGTAGGTAGAGCAAGTACACAAGCCGTAGTTTGGACGATGGTATTTATCATTATTTCCGAATTAATTTTAACACAATTAATATTAAGCTGATGATTGAGGTAAAAAATCTTAAAAAGAGTTTTGGTGATGTTGAAGTGCTTAAAGGAATTTCAACCAACTTCGAAAAAGGAAAAACAAACCTTATAATAGGACAAAGTGGATCCGGAAAAACCGTTTTTCTTAAAAGTTTACTAAATGTTTATCAACCTTCATCTGGAGAAATTTTATTTGACGGAAGAGATATTAATGTGATGAACCGTGAAGAAAAACAGCATCTACGCTCTGAAATCGGAACTCTATTTCAAGGAAGTGCTTTGTTTGATTCATTAACGGTTGAAGAAAACATCATGTTTCCTCTTGATATGTTTACCAATTTAACATTTCGAGAAAAGAAAAGAAGAGTTTTTGAAGTTATTGGAAGAGTACATTTAGATAAAGCTAACCGAAAGTTTCCGTCAGAAATTTCCGGAGGGATGCAGAAACGTGTGGCGATTGCAAGAGCGATTGTAAATCACCCAAAATATCTGTTCTGTGACGAGCCCAACTCAGGGCTAGACCCTTATACATCTAATGTAATTGATGATTTATTGCTTGAAATAACCAAAGAATACAACACTACAACCATCATCAATACCCATGATATGAACTCGGTAATGACAATTGGCGAGAAAATTGTATATCTGAGATTGGGCATAAAAGAATGGGAAGGTAATAAAGACATTCTGATTACTGCAGGCAATAAAAATCTAATCGATTTCGTTTATTCATCAGAATTATTTAAGGAATTGAGAGAGTATCTATTGGAGAATAATAAGACGATTGAAAATACCATTACAAAAATAGACGATAATGAAAAAATTAATTAGTGCAGCATTAATAGGCTTTTCAGTTTTTGCATCAGCACAAATTTCTTTAGCGGCAAAAGCCAATGCAGTAATTCCTACAAGCTCAGCTTCATGGAAGAATTTAAAATCTGCAGCAACCAACGCAGTTGAGCAAAAAGGTAAAAACATAACAGGTTTCAACGTAGGACTATCTTTGAAAATTGATTTGCCTACAGCATTATATCTAATGCCAGAAATTTATTATACTAATTTCAGCAATGAATTTACGGTACAAAATGATGCTAATGCAGCTCAAACAACCCTTAAAGCAAAAAACTCAAGAGTTGATATTCCTGTTTTAGTAGGAGTAAATCTTTTGGGTAATTTACTAAGTGCTTATGCTGGACCGGTAGGAAGCTTCAACTTAGCTAAAGATGATAACTTTGATAATTTTATCCAGAAAGTAAATGCTAAAGAATTTACGGTAGGATATCAGTTAGGTTTTCAGAGCGAAATAAAAAAAGTAATCCTTACAGCAAGATATGAAGGTGCGTTTTCTAAAGACCAAAGAAAATTCATCAACAATGTAGCAGGCTCAAGCCAGGAAATTGACTACGACAACAGGTCAAGCATGTTCTTACTTGGTTTGGGATACAAATTCTAAATTGAATCAAATTTAAAAACATAAAAAAATCCTCAAATTAAATTTGAGGATTTTTATTTTCTCTTTCAAGCTCGGCTTTACGTTTTTCTATTTCGAGAGCCTTCTTCTCCAATTCTTCTTTTTCTTTTTGAAGTTGTTTAAACTCCCTTCTTTTGGCTTCAGCTTTTATCGCCCTTCCCTTACTCACATACCCTATCATTCCACCAAATATTAAACCTATTCCAATTCCTGCCATAACTCCCATTACATGCGAGAGAGTAATTTTCTCAACCGTAAAATCTGTAGTTAGGTAAAAAAGCAAGGCAGATACTGCAAGAAGTATCAATCCTATTACTGAGATACTTTTCATAATAGTGTTTTTTGAAGGTGAACATTCGTTTATAAACTTAAAAAGAAAATTGATAATATTTAAAAAAATTTCAGTCACCTACAAAATTATTTAGGCATTGAAATTTTATTTACATTAAATTTTTCCTCCAGCAGTTTTATAATATTCTAAAGCTTTAGGCAAATCTTTTTGAATATCTGCAACCCTTGTTGCTGGACTTGGGTGAGTAGATAAAAACTCTGGCTGTCTCGCTCCTGAAGATGAAGCTTCCATTCTCTGCCAAAACGGAATTGCCTGACGTGGATCATATCCCGCCATCGCCATTAAGTTTAATCCCATTTCATCTGCTTCAGATTCCTGACTTCTACCATACTTCAATAAAACAACTTGTGAAGTGGGTGTGTAAATCGTTTGAATAATCTGAGCAACTTTTTGGCTCTTTATAAGACCTGTAGCTCCTCCCAATCCCTGAGCAATCATCGCCTGAGAAATCCTTTCATTACCGTGACCCGCCAATGCGTGAGAAACCTCATGTCCCATTACAACAGCCAAACCTGTTTCGTCTTTAGTAACAGGAAGAATTCCAGTGTAAACCGCAACCTTACCACCCGGCATACACCAAGCGTTGATTTGATTATCTTGTAATAAATTAAATTCCCATTTGTAATCTGCCAAATCAGAACTTCGTCCGATACTTGCATAATACCTCTCTGCTGCAGACTTTATTTTATTTCCTACATTTTTTACCATTTGAGCCTGAGCTCCAGTAACAACTTTAGATTCTTTAAGGGTTTGCTGATATTGTTGAACGGCAGATGCAGTAATTTCTGGGTTTAATTGCCCCATTTGTATCGACTGTCTCCCTGTCATTGGGTTTGTTGTACACGCAATAACCGCTGTAGCTATAGCTCCTATTCCTAAAAGATGAGTAATTTTCATAATTATGCTTATTATAAATGAACCTTAACAATTTCTATTCCAAAAAATATTTAGAATTTTGTTTTTGCACACATTTTGATGTATAAATTTACTAAATTTATTGTCATGAAAAATTACATAAAAATAATATCTTTATTTGCTTTTCTAGCTCTTTTTCAAAATTGTGCTTCACAAAATGCAGATCCTCAAATGGTAAACGATTTAGTCAGTTCAGATGAGTTTACTTTTTATGCTGAAAAAGCAAACCCTACGAGTTATGATGTTATTAATGTTGTCAACTCAATGCCAAATGCAGCTCAACTTCGTACATTTCAGATTTCAGGTCAAGGTTATGGCATCGAAATTAAAAAAGGAGTCATGGAGGTTACACTTCCTTACTTTGGACGAGCTTTTACCTCAACATACGGAACCTCTGACAACAGCTATAGATTTACCTCAAAAGATTATGAAGTGACTAAAACTCAAAGCAAAAAAGGAAATTGGGTGTACAAAATCAAGCCAAAAGATGTAAAAAACGTTTCCGATATCAATATTGAAATTTATAAAAACGGAAAAGCATCAACCTCAATAAGAAGTAACGACAGACAACCTATTTCTTATGATGGTTACATTTCTAAAAACGAAGAAACAAAAGAAAAGGAGAAGCTTTAATGTGGTTCGAGTTTAGTGATACGAGACTGAATGCAAAAAATATCATTAAATATTTTCCGAATCGAAAAAACTCGGATCTTGAAACTCGCAACTCAAATCTCAGATCTCGAATCTTTTAAAAACTTTTCTACAAATAATTTTGCTTCAGTACTTGGGTTAGAAATCTGGTCTGAAGCATTTTTTTTATGCTGAATATAAGCTTCCTCTACAGAATTATCTTTTTTCATCATCGCTAAAATATATTCCTGAACCCAATATTCAAAGCGTTTTTCAAACTGTTGTGTTCTAACTTCATCAAAACGTTTGGTATTCTTTTTTAACGTAATGAAATCATCTATTTTCTGATAAACGTCTTTCAATCCTTCATTATATAAGGCAGAGCCAAGTAAAACAGGCACTTTCCAGTCTTTTTCTTTTGATGGAAGAAAATCTAATGCCCGCTTCAATTCGAGCCTGGTATTTTTAGCTTTTTGCAGATTGCTTTCCTCTACTTTATTAATGAAAATAATATCGACCATTTCCATGATTCCACGCTTAATACCTTGAAGCTCATCTCCACCGCCAATAATTTTTAGAAACAAAAAAACATCGGTAATATCTGAAACTAAAACTTCAGACTGCCCTACTCCAACGGTTTCTATTAAAATATAATCATAGCCGGCAGCTTCGCAAATCATCATGGTTTCAAAAGTCGTATTGGCAACTCCGCCCAGAAAACCGGAACTTGGCGAAGGACGAATAAAAGCATTTTCTTCTTTTGACAATTCTTCCATTCTGGTTTTATCGCCCAAAATACTGCCTTTATTAATCGCAGAACTTGGGTCAATTGCTAAAACCGCCACTTTTTTACCATTTGAAATCACCAATCTTCCGAAATTTTCTATAAAAGTAGATTTTCCGGCTCCGGGAACTCCTGTAATCCCTACTCTGATTGAATTTCCTGTTAATGGAAGTATTTTTTTTAAAAGCTCTTCTGCCTGACTGCGATGTTCAGGTTTGGTACTTTCAACTAAAGTAATGGCTTTTGCAATCAAACGTTTATTGCCTGATTTAATCCCCTCTATAAAGTCTTCTGTTGAAATTTTCATTCATTCAAAAATATAAAAATAAGCTGCAAAATCCGAGAAAAAGTATATTAATTTTATGGATGTCCGTAATTAATAATAACTTAATTTTTAACAGCTTGTTTGTCATTCCGTAGGAATCTAAACTGATTAATTTTCAATGTGTTGAGATTCCTGCGGAATGACAAAACGACTGCTAATTTTAGCGTTATGCTTAAAGACGGATATGCACAATTAATTTTAATACTTCTAAATTATATCGCATTACACCAATCACTTACAAAATTCGCTATTTTTGTTTTAAACAATTAAAAAACAATATGAAAAGTCTATTTGCAGCAGCAACCCTTATCCTTGTCTTATTAGCATCTTGTACTCCCAAAGCAACACCTGTAACTGAAGCTCCAAAATCAGCAACGAGCACCGCAGAACAAATTGCTCAGGGGAAAACAATTTTTGAAAGCGCCTGCAATAGATGTCATAAATTATACGAACCCACACAATTTACGTCAGTACAATGGGTAGGAATTATGAATGCCATGGCACCAAAAGCAAAATTAACCGACGAGCAGCATCAGTGGGTTTATGATTATCTGGTTTCTGTGAAGAAATAAAAAGACTCAACCAACCAAAAATATCATCATGAAAAAATTAGTTTTAAGTATGATTTTAGGATTAACTTTTATGGTTTCATGCGGACCTAAAAGTACAGCAGTAAGCGGACCTAAATTTACCTCAGCTGAACATTTGGCGCAAGGTAAAACTGTTTTTGAAAACTCATGCAACAGATGTCACAAATTACCTGACCCTGCAAAACATGACGACCAAGGATGGATTAAAACCTTAAGCAGAATGGCGCCAAAAGCAAAATTGAATGATGAACAACATCAAATGGTCTATGATTATTTGATTTCTGTAAATAAAAAATAGACTTTCTTTTGAAAGTCTATTTTTGGTTAAAAAGGTTTTCACTCAGCGTGAAAATTGACAGAAAAACTAATTGACAATTCACTTTAAATCAATTCCCAAACCCGGTTTTTCGGATAGAACAATTTTACCATTCTCGACAAAATTTCCGGTTGCATAATCATTAGATATTAGATTAGCTCCGTCTAAATCTGTAAAATCAACGAGTCCGGTTAAAAGACATCCCGCTGAAATCCCAACGGTTGATTCTGTCATGCAGCCAATCATTATTTTATAGTTTAATGCTTTAGCTTTTTTTATCATTTCTAATGCAGGAGTCAATCCGCCACATTTCATTAATTTGATGTTGATGCTTTTATAATATGGAATGAGTTCTTCAAGCGAATCAATATTCTGACAATCTTCATCTGCCATCCAATTGGCAAAACCTTCTTTATTTAAAATTTTATAACAATCAATCGGGCGAGGTTGCTCCAAATAAGAAAACTTCTGAATATCAACATTCTCCTGAAGCCAAATACAATCTTCATCTGTAAAACTTGCATTAGAATCTAAAGCAATATTTTTATTTAATTGTAATAACTTTTCAATATCGTTTTTATGTAAACCTTTGCATTTTACTTTAAATTGAGTCCAATCACTTTTCTCGATTTTATTAATTTGCTCTTTAATATCTCCGATAGAAATCGTGATTGAGCTTTCAACTAAATTTTCAGAAGGAAGATTATTTAATTCTAAAAAGCCCTTATTTTCAAGCTTTCCAAACAAATCCCAATACGCACAGTCTAAAGCCGAAAGTAAAAAAGAATGAAGATTCAAATCTGATAAATATTTAAAAAAATCTTTAGGATGAATGATTTTCTGAGCTTCAATTTGGTGCTTAATTGCTTTTAATTTAAAAATAAAATCCTGAAGATTAATTTGATAATAATCAATCGCAACACATTCTCCGTAACCTTTACATTTGTGATGAGAAAGCTCTATCAACAATGCATCACGATGATTGTAGTTTCCATAAGCAATAGAAAATGTTTCTTTTAAATGAAGCTTTTTTAATGTAAAATCTATCTTCATTTTATCCTATGATATAATTATATGAACTGATTTCTGTCCATTTACCTTGTACTTTTTTATAAATAGCCATATGAAAGTATTCTCCTTCTAAAGAATCACAAAGACTAGAATCCAAAACTATACATACCGTTTTGTCCTTATTAAAAAAAGGAATGCACAATGTTTTGAGGCATTTATTTTTATATTTCTTTCCAAATTCTTTCCAAAAATAACTACCTTTTACATTCTTCAACTTTTCTAATTCATCAGCATTGGTATATTCCAATTTCCGATTTATTCTTTTCTTATCTAATTTAAAACTACGAAATAATTCAGCTTGCTTTTGATAAAATATAGAATCACTTTTTAAGAAAATTGCACCATCATATACTGGTTCAATTCCAAAACTTGGCCGGGAAGGAGGCGGATACAGCCCATTATCATTGTAAAATAATGCGTCAAAATCCGTTGTTTTTAATGATATATTATAAACATAATTATGTTCAGAATTTTTAGCCTCAAACATATTTATTAATTGATTTAGCACTTCATACTTCAAATCGAGAGTTTCATCTTTTGGAAGTATTTTTACAACATGCTCATCTTTTTTGCACGAAAGCATAAGAAACAATAAAAGGAAAATAAAATTTTTCATATTTTAAATTTACAAAAAAAGGAGACTTATTTCCTCTCCTTTTAATTTCAACTTACCCAAAGATTATAAGTGTTAACTCTTACCCATTTTCCATCTTTCTTTTTATAGATTGATGTACTTCCTCCTCCATATAATCGTCCACAAGACATTGAATTTTGTACAATGCAAGCCGTTTTATTCTTATTAAAGAAAGGAACAGAAAAAGTTTGAATGCATTTTTTTCCATATTTTTTTCGAAACTGTTTCCAAAAATTTCGTTCATATTTTATGCTTAAATTCAAAATTTCGTCGGTTGTTACAAAATCTAATTTCTTCTTGATTCTATTTTTTTGGAAATTAAAATTTATTAAGTTTCTATCTTGATTTTTATAGTAAGATGAATCTTTTATATGTATATCCGTAATTGTCCATAATTTCGTATATTTACCTATAGTTTAATAAGTTAGATGGATATATTTAGTTTTACAGCTCATTTTGGTACTGAGGAAGATTGCAAAATTCATTTTAAAGAGCAGAGAGATAAAATTGGGGTTGTTTGTAAATGCGGTCACAATGAGCATTTCTGGATTAAAAGTATCTGGAGCTACGAATGCAAAAAGTGTCGTAAAAGGATTTCCTTGAAGAGCGGTACGATTATGCAGAACTCAAATCTTTCTTTTTTAGTTTGGTACAAAACCATGTTTCTGATGAGCGTTACCAAGAAAGGTTTTTCGTCTAAAGAAATCCAGAAACAATTAGGATTAAAGCGTTATGAGCCAGTTTGGGCAATGGTTCATAAACTAAGAAAAGCCATGGGAACCCGCGATGAAAGATATACTTTGGAAGGGATGATAGAGTTTGATGAAGGATATTTCACGGTAGAATCCAGCGAGATTGAACAAGAAAAAGGAGTTCGAGGCAGAGGTGCAGCAGGCAAACAAAACGTTGCTGTGATGGCTGAATCTACCCCTTTGGAGAATCTTGAAACTGGAGAAAAATCTAGTTCTTGTAGGTATTTTAAGGCTAAAGTTTTAGAAACGCATCTTTCCTTAGAAATTAATGAAACCATTAAAGAATGTATCGATAATGAAAGTATTGTTTTCACTGATAAAAGCACATCTTACGTAGATATTTCTGATTTTGTTGAGCTTCATATTACAGAAAAATCGGACAAAGAAACTACGGAAGAGATTTTAAAATGGGTTCATATTACCATCAGCAATGCGAAGCGAAATTTATTGGGAAATTATCATAAAATCAAAAGAAAGTACTTACAACTATACTTAAATGAATTTATCTACAAACTAAACCGAAGATATTTTGGAGACCAACTCTTCGAAAGGCTCATTATTGCTAACATTACGGCAGTATGATGAAAAACGGATATACATAATCTTTTATTACAAAAATGGAATCATATGAGAAATTTAACGCAAAAACAGGAGGCGGTGGTTCTTCGTTCTCATTTAATTCTTCAAAAAAAATTCTCTTAACTGCAATATTATAAATGTTGTAATTTAAAATACCATTAATGCTGTCTTCTCTAATTTGGTCAGTAATAAGCTGATTCAAAACTTCATACTTCAAGTCCAAAGTTTCATCTTTTTGGATTATTTCTTTTCTCGCTTCGTTCTTTTTGCAGGAAATCAATAGCAATAGAATCAAAAATAAATAGTGTTTCATAAATTAAATTTACAAAAAAGGAGACTTATTTCGTCTCCTTCTTATTTTTAGATTTTTTCTTTGGCGTTTTAGACTTAATGAATTTCTTACGCTCTTTTACGGCCTCAAAACTGTGAGATGTAAAACAATACTTTTCTGCCTCAGTTAAGAACTTCAGAGCATTTGGAAAACTTCCTCTTTTCTCTGAAAGAAGCGCTCTGTAAAACCATAAGGTTGCTTTATCAATTCCTTTTATTTTCAAAGAATAGTTAATCAACTTTTCGGCTTCCTGCAAATCTTCATTATCCAAAAGACACTTAATATAATACTGCGGAACATTTAAATTGGTAATATCACATAGCATCGCTTCTTCAAAATATTGTTTAGCTATTTCATAATTTTTTAATTGTTCAGAATAGATTCTTCCCATCAAACACAAGCTGTCTGCATCCTCAGAATCATATGACAGGGCATAATTTAACGCTTCCAGACAATCTGGTAAGTTGTAAGGATAATTATCTAAAGCTTCGAAATAATATTTACTTTTAGTTAAGGTCATTTCTGTAGGTTTTTAATTCGTTTTTCAGTTGATTTCTTTCTTTTTTGAAAGACTTTTCCTGATAGTTCTTTTTAAAATCTGTTCCGGAAAAGGCTCTTACCGGATTTCCTCTTTGCACATTCAAATGATTGTTCCACGTTTCCTGCATTTGCTTTTGAAGCTGAATAATATTCTGCTCCAAAACTTTTTCTTTCAGCCTCTCAATCGAAAGTTTTTTATTCTCCAGTTGCGAACGCGAATCTTGCACGAAAACACTTTGTCCGGTTTTCAAATAGGTAGCACGAACGGCGGTGTTTACTTTATTCACGTTTTGTCCACCACTTCCTTGGCTTCTTGTGGTTTGAAACTGAATATCTTTTTCATTAAACTGAATTTTCTCCAAACCTTCCAGTTCAAAAACTCCGATAAACCAATTACTTCTTTTATGCAGTTTTCTGAATGTACTTTTTCCTGTCCACAAGATACTTCCTAACCAATTTTTTAAAAATTCGTTTACATTTTTTGATTTTAAAAGTAAGGTTACAGATTTTAAAGTAAGGTTTTCATCGCCATTTTCTCGATGAATAATTTCGTAGTCTATTTTATTATTTTTTGCATCCTCAAGGAAAACCTTCAGAACTTTAGCAACGACCCATTGACACTCTAAAGGTCCTCTTCCTGAGGTTATTTGTATTATTTTGTCCATTGTTTTTAATTTGTTGACGGTTGATGGTTGTCAGTTGATGGTGTTAAAAATCCTAACAACCATCAACTAAAAACTAACAACCATTTTATTTGTCCATCCTCACGATTCTTGGTTGGAAAGTTCCCAGAATATCAACCAATTCGCTTTGTGCGTTCATCACTTCATTGATGTTTTTGTACGCCATTGGTGCCTCTTCGGTATTTCCGCCCATTAAAGTGACATTTTTGAGTTTTAATTCTTTTTTAATATCATTTTGAGTAAAAAGACTTCTGCATTCACCTCTCGAGTGAGCTCTTCCAGCACCGTGAGAAGCTGAATTCAATGAATCTGGATTTCCTTTTCCTCGCACGATGAAACCTTTTGCCGTCATCGAACCGGGAATCATTCCCAATTCATTTTCGTTGGCGGGAGTTGCTCCTTTTCTATGAACAATCACTTCTCTACCGTTATGGATTTCTTTCCAGGCGAAATTGTGATGGTTTTCAATTCTGGCTTTTACTCGGCCACCAACTGCTTTCACCAATCTTCGGTGAATATCATCGTGACAAGCCGAAGCATAATCTCCTGCGAGATTCATCGCGGTCCAATATTCTAAACCGAGATGCGTATTCAAATCCAGCCAAGCAAAGTTTTGAGCTTCTTTCGGCAACGGACATTGCTCTGTCGCCACTCTCGAATAATATTGCGCAATCTCGGCTCCCAACCCACGCGAACCGCTGTGTGAAAGAATTCCCAGATATTTTCCTTTTGGAATATTGATTTGTTTATCTTCCTCCGTTATTTCAACCTCTCCGAATTCCACAAAGTGATTTCCCCCACCGGAACTTCCCATTTGTTTGATTGCTTTTCCTTTTAATCTTCTCAAAATCGGAATTAAATCGAATGTATCTCTATCGAAAATTTCGTGGTCGACGTGAGATTTATGCGTTTCATACATCCCGAATTTGGTATGTTCGGCAAGCGCTTTTTCATATTTGTCTCTTGCTCCGTCTAGATATGAAATAGGTGTATCCAAAATACTGAGCGACATTCTACAGCCGATATCCATCCCGACTCCATAAGGAATGACGGCATTTTCAACGGCGAGAACTCCACCGATTGGAAGTCCGTAACCGCTGTGTGCATCGGGCATTAAAGCACCTTGTGTTGCAATTGGCAATTTCAGTGCGGTGTACAACTGATTTTTGGCTTCATCAGAAATATTATTTCCGAAAATATTGAATGTTGCTCGGTTTGAATTGAGCATTCTTTTTTCCGTTTTCTTGGATGAAAGCAAAGCTTCAGCAATTTGTCCGAAGGTTAAATCTTTCTCGAAATTTTCAGGATTTTGCTGGATTTCCTTTAAAAGAGATTTTACATAATGAATATTTTTGGTTGCAAAATTTCTTTTCATGACTTCCAAAGCGATATTAACGCTTTGATTATTTGGATATCCTAATTTTAATATATCTTTTCCTTTAAGTTTTAAATTTCCCATTGTTTTTTAATAAGATGTTAGATATTAGACACAAGATGTTAGACATTCTCGCATCGAATATTTTTTTCAACTATAATTCTAGTTGATTTGTTTAAACCTAACGGGTTTTTGAAACCCGTTAGGTTTTGATTGACAGGAGCTTGTTCTAGCCCCGATGGAAACGGCATCCTTTTTTGCGGTGGCTTGAAAAAAGCGTTGGCAAAAAAGATACAGTGGACAGCGGGAAACAGCTCCTAAAAAGCATTTTATTTTAAAAAATATTCTTCAAGAAGATTGAACTCCTACGGAGTTCTCTCACTACTTACCAAATTGTCGCTACACAGATATTGCTCCTACGGAGCATAAAAATTTTAATGTGAACATTTAAAATAAAATATAATACCATTTAATCTTAGAATAGACCTTTTCATTAAGTGCTCCAAGGGAGCAATATCTGTGTAGTAGAAAATTATACAGCACACAGTGGAACTCCGTAGGAGCTCAATCTATTTCTAATAAATTTAAAATAGAAATGGTATAAAAGATTTCGGGGAAACTTGTTTTGAGTTTGAAATATTGTGCAATAAAAAACCCGAAATCTTACGACTTCGGGTTTTGATATTTCATTATACTGTTGTTCTAAGAAGGTACCAAACCACGAAGCCTCGCCTTTGCAAAAGGCAATCCTACTGATGTATGTTGATTGTATTTGAACATTGCTTCGTTGTTTTTTAAATGGTTAAACTTGATTTTCAGATGCAAAGATATACTTTTTTTTGAAAAACAAAATTAAAATCTATTTATTTTCTCACTTATTAATGATTTCCATTACCTCGAAAATAGTATATTTGTTTTACATAACGAAAAAAATATATGAAAAACACATTCATGAAATCCCTACTGTGCGCATTTGCATTTGCGATTCTATTTTCTTGTAATTCTAATAAGAATGACGACATTTTAAAATACACGACTGATACGACTTTAGGTTTATCGAGAGTGAATTTAAATTCTATTTCTGATAAAATTCCGGTTGAAAAGATTCTGAAAGAGAAGAAAAACCTTAATGATGAAGGGAGAGTTCTTTTGCAATTAATCAGTAAACCAAAAGAGTCTGGCATCGATACCAACAAGCCTCTTTACATTATGGTAGAGCCTGGAAAATCTAATTCGGACCCAGATGTGAAAGCATTTTTCTGGATTAGCGATAAAGCTAAATTTCAAAAAAGCATGTCTGATCTTTCCAAAACTAAAATAACAATCGACAAAAAAGATTTTATTTTTGAAGATGGCAAACTGACGGGAAGCATCAAAGGTGATATGGCAATGATGTCGACAGAGAAATCTTTCAACTCATACTCGAGATATGATTCTTTGGGTGGTGCTGCGAAACTTAACGAAAAATATTTTACTGATTTTTGGGCAAGAAAAGGAACGTCAAACAAAGTAATCATCGATCAGGTAAACGAATCTTTGGTAAGCGGGAAAGATGTGAGCGGATGGATGAATCTTGGAGCAGTTGCAAGCTATGTTTCTAAAGGATATATAGAAACTCTTGCCGTTAATAAACTGATTAAAGATTCGGGTATTGGTTTTGATTTTAGCTTCGATAAAGGAAAAGTAGAAATGGATACCAAAACGTTTTTCAACAGCGATATGAAAAAGATTGTTGAGAAATATTATAGTAAAAACAACATCAACTATGATCTTGTAAAAAATGTAGAACTTGATAATGCGAAGTCTTTTTCTATCGGTTATTTTAGTTTAGATTTTATGAGATATCTGATTAAAGAAGCTGGTTTTGAAGCTACTGTAAACCATTATTTAGCTTCTACCAATAAAACTTTAGAAGATATTACGACTACTTTCACCGGAGACTATGCTTATATGGATATGAAAGAAAACCATCCAGACTCTTTGGGATATTACAGCGACAAAAGAGCTGTGGTTTTAGGCTTTAACCCTAAGAAAAAAGATGTTCTTACTTCGTTGCTTCAAGGTCCTTTAGGCGAAAGTAAAAAATACACCATTGTAGACAATCAGGTAATTTTCTCTGATGACCAAAGCATTAATGCACAGTTTCAAGCTAAAAAGGCTGCAAAAAATTCTAAGCTAAGCAAAAAAACAGGAATCACCGCATATTCTTGGTCTGATGGAAGCGACTACAACAGAAGAGAAACTGTACCTGCAAAAGTAATTGAGATATCAAACGAATCTAAAGAAAACGCCGGTAATTTAGTTTCTAAATCGGTCATCACTCTAGACAAGAAAGACGAAAACGCACTGTATTATTTTATAATGAATGACTAATTTAGTATTAGAAAACATTTTCCCTAAATATTTCACTCCCAGAAATATCGAACAGTCTGAAATCTGGAATAAGAATATTTCTTTTCAAAAAGGAAATAAGCTTCTGATTGTTGCACCTTCTGGGAGTGGAAAATCTACATTGGCAACGGCAATGCTGGGTACTCATTTTCAATATGAAGGCGATATAAAATACGACCAGCAAGCGGTAAAAAAATTGCATTTGGAAGAAATTGTAAAAAACAGAAAAGAGGGAGTGAGTTTGCTTTTTCAAGATGTAAGGTTGATAAAAGACCTTAGTATTTCTGAGAATATTCTGCTTCGTGTTTTTAATAAAGACCGAAAACAATTTATTCCAAAAATGGAAGAATATGCCAAAAGACTGGGAATAGAAAACCTTCTGAATAAAAAAGCCGAAAACTGCTCGTATGGAGAACGCCAAAGAAGTGCCATTGTGAGAAGCCTGATTAATCCTACAGATTTTATTATTTATGATGAATGCTTCAGTCATTTGGATTTGAATAATAAAAAAATTGCCTTTTCACTAATTAATGAAGTTTCCGAAGAAAGCGGGAGCTCGGTCATCTTTTTTGAATTGAATGAGTTTCCATTTGAGCATGATTATCAAATTCTTCATCTATAACGCTTATGAAGAAAATTTTTAATTCAATTATACTCTACGCAGGGCTATTTATCGCCTTTATTTTGGTCTTATCGTGCCTTCAACTGTATGAAAATGCGAATCGCCTTTTTGGAAGTAAAAGCAGCGACAGTAATTATTGGTTGACATTTAGCAAAAAGATAACTCCTGATAATATTGGAAGAAAAGAACTTTTAGGCTTTAATGAAAATGATATTTCAAAAATTAAAACCTGGACTGAAGTAAAAGCAATTTATCCTTTTTCTGCCAACGAGTTTAAAGCTTCGGCAAATGGTGGCGATTTTATTCCTTTTTATACTGATTTGTACTTTGAAGGCTTAGATTTAAAAGCTATTGACTCTGATTTGACAGATGAAGAATTTCAGGTAAAAGGAGACGAAATCCCAATTATTATTTCAAGAGAATATCTGAATCTTTACAATTACGGATTTGCTTTAAACCAAGGCCTTCCGCAGATTTCTGAAGATTTTGCCAAGAAAATTGAAATCAACATCAATATTACCGTCAACAAACAAAACAAGACGTATAAAGGAAAAATGGTAGGACTTTCAGACAGAATACACTCTGTATTGATTCCGAAAAAATTTCTTGACTCTCTGAATATTGCAGAAAAACCTCAGCTTACAACACAGCCTAAAATTTACAACAGAGTTTTGGTGCAGGTAAAAGATTCTGGTGATGAAGGTTTGGTTGCTAAAATGAAAGAAAATGGCTACGAATCTAATCAGGAAAGTCTTCGTTCGGCAAAAATAAAATCAAAGCTATTTTTAGTTTTAAAAATCATTGCTGTTTTAGGGGTTTTCATCTTTGCTTTATGCCTCTACATTATTGTAAGCTTTATAAAAATTCAGTTTTTAGAAAAGCAGGAAGAGGTTTCCATTAAAAACAGTTTAGGATATTCGCCTAAGAAAATGGTGAGTGACATCAGCAAAAGATTCAGTATCAACTTAATGTTTGTCTTAATTTTAAGCTTAGGATTGCTTGCTGCAGGACAATATTTTATTGCGCAATCTGATGTTTCTAACGGCTTGCTTTCATTGTATATCAATCCTTTCCTGTGGGTGGTCATTATCATCATCCCGATATTGGTTTATTTCTTCGTCAATATTCTTATTTACCGATGGCTGATAAAATCCTGGAAAATATAACAAAACGACCATCGTGTGATGGTCGTTTTTATTTTTTATAAAGTCTTTATTTTAATCTTTAGAGCCTTGGCTATCCATTGTATCGCCCATTCCTCTACTGTGTGGATAATACACTCTTTCTTTATCTAAGAAATAAATATTATGCCTTGCCTTTGCAATAATTCCATTATAAACATCTTCAGGTAAATCTGTCTTTTCAGAATTTCTCTCACTAAAAGAAGGCTTGTTATAAATTTTTAATGCACCGAACTTATCTAATACTTTTTTTGCATTCTGCGCATCTGTAAGATTAGCAGCATACACAATCAAGTTGATTTTGCCCATACTTCCTTTACTGTATGCGGCTAAAATATCGTTATCGTTTACAAAAACATAATTCCAAAAACTTTTTGTTTTTTCATCATCTTCATATTCATTCGTTAACGATTCTTCATCCAATATCGATTTAGAAACAATGATATCTGACTCTAGAAATCCGTTATTCATTAATTCTGATTTTACTTCCTCTGTGTTTACAGTTTCTGGAAATACTGAAATTACTGTATAAGCCATGGTATTTTATTTTTTGTTTATTATTTACATAGCAAAAATTGTGCAATTTGAGATTTAATAAAATGTTAAATTATGTTACTCAGAAATCTATTCAAAATATCCACTGCACATTTAGGAAGATTCGTTCCCGGGCCAAAAATAAAGTCGGCTCCGTTTGCATATAAAAACTCATAATCCTGTTGCGGAATTACTCCTCCTACAACGATTGTAATATCATCTGCTCCGAGTTTTTTTAATTCTTCTACAACCTGCGGAACCAATGTTTTGTGACCCGCTGCCAAAGAAGACACCCCTAAAATATGAATATCATTTTCTACTGCCTGCTTGGCAACTTCTTCCGGAGTCTGAAATAATGGCGCAACATCGACATCAAATCCCATGTCAGCAAAGGCTGTTGCTACTACTTTTGCACCACGGTCATGACCGTCTTGTCCCATTTTTGCCACCATAATTCTTGGGCGACGACCTTCAGCTTCTTCAAATTTTTGAGTAAGCTCAAGTGCTTTTCCGAAGTATTCATTTTTACCTGCATTCATAGCATAAACTCCTTGTATCGTTCTGATGTTGGCTTTGTAACGTCCGAAACTTTCTTCCATGGCATCACTCATTTCACCTAAAGTCACTCTTCTGCGAGCCGCTTCGATGCATAATGCCAAAAGATTTCCATTTCCTGTTTTTGCAGATTCACGGATTTCATTTAAAATTTGCTCAACCGATTCAGAATCTCTGGTAGATTTAATTGAATCTAATCTTTCAATCTGTTTTCTTCTTACTTCAGTATTGTCGATATCTAAAATCTCAATTGGAGTCTGTTTTAAAGCAGATTTAAATGAATTAACACCGATGATAAACTCTTCACTGCTATCAATTTTAGCCTGTTTTCTTGCAGCCGCTTCCTCGATTCTCATCTTTGGAATTCCGGCTTCGATGGCTTTTGTCATTCCCCCTTCTTTTTCTACCTCATCGATATATTTCATGGCCTCTTCAATCATTTGCTGAGTTAAAGATTCAACCAAATTACTTCCGCCCATCGGGTCTACCACGTCGCAAATTCCGCTTTCCTGCTGAAGAATAATCTGTGTGTTTCTAGCAATTTTTGCCGAATAATCAGTTGGTAAAGCAATCGCTTCATCCAAAGCATTGGTGTGTAAAGATTGCGTTCCACCTAAAGCCGAAGACAATGCTTCAATAGCTGTTCTCGTGATATTATTGAAAGGTTCTTGCTCTGTTAAAGACCAACCTGAAGTTTGTGAATGTGTTCTTAAAGCTAAAGACTTAGGATTTTGAGGATTAAACTGCTCTAAAAGCGTTGCCCAAATATATCTTGCCGCACGCATTTTAGCAATTTCCATGAAATGATTCATTCCGATAGCCCAGAAAAATGAAAGTCGTGGTGCAAAATCATCCACTTTCATTCCAGCTTTTATTCCGGTTCTTACATATTCTAAACCGTCAGCTAATGTATAAGCCATTTCCAAAACCGGGGTTGCTCCAGCTTCCTGCATATGATATCCAGAAATAGAAATAGAGTTAAATTTTGGAATATTTTTAGAAGTATATTCAAAAATATCCGCGATAATTTTCATGGAAGGTGTTGGTGGATAGATATAGGTATTACGCACCATAAATTCTTTCAAAATATCATTCTGAATGGTTCCAGAAAGCTTATCCTGAGAGACACCCTGTTCTTCTGCGGCAACAATGTAGAAAGACAAAATCGGTAAAACCGCACCATTCATCGTCATTGAAACCGATATTTCATCTAAAGGAATTTCATTAAACAAAATTTTCATATCCTCCACAGAATCAATCGCAACACCAGCTTTACCAACGTCACCCACCACTCTTGCATGGTCGGAATCATACCCTCTGTGTGTTGCCAAATCAAAAGCCACGGAAAGACCTTTTTGTCCGGCTGCTAAATTTCTTCTGTAAAAAGCATTAGATTCTTCAGCTGTAGAAAATCCTGCATATTGACGAATCGTCCAAGGTTTCTGAACATACATCGTAGAATAAGGACCTCTTAAATAAGGTGCAACACCCGGACAACTGTCGGTGATGTCTTTATTTTTTACGTCTTCTGCCGTGTATTTTGATTTCAGCTCAAGCCCATCTTTTTCAAATTGATAGATTTCCTGCTGCTTTTCAGATATATTAAATTGAGGAATTTTGTTTTTTATTTCCCTTCTCATTTCTTCAGATTTAAAGTTTTAAAAATACGCATTTTTGTGGGAATGTCTTGCGATTGGTTTTCAGGATGATAACAAGGAATTTATATATAAAAAATACCGATTTTAACACATGAGTCACAGGGATTTTTATTATCATTCTGGATAAAAGAGCACATAAGTTTTTGAAAATCTTTGATTTTCTCTCATATGATTTAAATGTTTTTAAATTCAATTAATGTGTATGAATTAATAGGATTTCATCCTAATTCTTCGTTAAACCGTCCCTTCAGGACTTTTTATTCTTAATACCATAAAATAAAAAAGCGAGACTGTAATATACAATCTCGCTTTAATTTTAGAGTCTTTAATAATCTTAAAATTTATTTTCCAAGTTTTTTAATGCCCATTTCGTATAAAGCAAAAGAAATTAAATCAGCATTTTCACTGATTACTTGGTCTGTTGCTCTTCCTGCACCATGGCCTGCATTTTTCTCAATTCTTAATAAAATAGGGTTTGCACATTTTTGCTTTTCCTGTAATTCTGCACCAAATTTGAATGAATGCGCCGGAACTACTCTATCATCATGGTCACTTGTAATAATCATTGTTGAAGGATAACAAGTTCCTGCTTTTACATTATGAACCGGAGAATATGATTTTAAATAATCAAACATTTCTTTGTTGTCTTCGGCAGTTCCATAATCGTAAGACCAACCTGCTCCAGCGGTAAATTTGTTGTATCTCAACATATCTAAAACTCCAACTCCTGGAAAGGCAACTTTAGCCAAATCTGGACGCATCGTCATCGTAGCCCCAACTAAAAGTCCACCATTTGATCTTCCTGAAAGTGCCATATATTCTTTTGAAGTATACCCTTTCGATTGTAAATATTCTCCTGCTGCGATGAAATCTTCAAATACATTTTTCTTTTGCATTTTCGTTCCTGCATCGTGCCATTTTTTACCATATTCACCACCACCACGGATGTTTGGAACAGCATAAACTCCACCGTTTTCCATCCAGATTGCATTAACTACAGAGAAAGAAGGTTGCAAACTAACGTTGAAACCACCGTAAGAATAAAGAATTGTAGGGTTTTTACCATTCAGCTTTATTCCTTTTTTATAATTAATCATCATCGGAACTTTTGTTCCGTCTTTTGAAGTATAAAATACCTGCTCTGAAACATAATCTTCAGGATTAAATTTCACTTTAGGTTTCTGGTAAATTTCAGATTTTCCGGTATCTGCATTGAATTTATAAGTAGTTCCGGGTGTAATATAATTGCTGAAAGAATAATATAATTCTTTCTCTGTTTCTTTACCTCCAAAACCTCCAACATTTCCTTTTCCTGGAAGAGAAATTTCTCTGATCAGCTTTCCTGTTTTATCAAATTGCTTCACCTGATCGATTGCATCAATCATATACGTAGCAAAGAAATAACCGCCACCGCCAGAAACAGACAGTACATTTTCTGTTTCAGGAATTACGTCCTTCCAAGTTTCAGGAGAAGGGTTTTGGATGGTAGTTTTCACCAAACGCATATTGGGTGCATCTTTATCGGTAAAAATGAAAAGGTTGTCACCATCTGTATCCGCGATATCTACATTGATATCAAATCCTTTATTGACCTGAACGAAATCGCCGCCTTTCTTTAAGTCTTTAATGTACAATTCGTTTCCGTTGGTTGCATTTGCCGCAGAAATAATCAAATATCTCTGATCTTCAGAAACTCCCGCTCCTAAGTATCTTCTCGGCGTTTTATCTCCACCAAAAATTAGCTGATCAGCAGATTGCTTAGTTCCTAGCTTATGAAAATAAACTTTGTGCTTATCTGTCATTCCAGAAAGTACGGTTCCTTCTTTCGGCTTCTCGTAGCTTGAATAATAGAATCCTTCATCGCCCTGCCAAGAAATTCCGCTGAATTTTACATCAACAATTGTTTCGTCGATTTGCTTTTTCGTAATAGCATCAATGATGATGATTTTATTCCAGTCGCTTCCGCCTTCAGAAATCGAATAGGCTGCTAAGTTTCCTTTTTTGTTGAAAGATAAACTAGAAAGCGATGTCGTTCCTTTATCTGAAAACTTATTCGGGTCTAAGAAAACTTCTGTTGTTTTTGTTTTATTATTGGTTCTGTACAAAACAGACTGTGCCTGCAAACCGTCGTTTTTATAATAATACGTAAAGTCTCCTTCTTTGAAAGGTGCACCTATTTTTTCGTAATTCCAAATATCTGTTAATTGTTTTTTAATCTGCTCTCTGAATGGAATTTGAGATAAATATTTCTGACTGTAAGCAACTTCTTCATCTACCCATTTTTTGGTAAGTTCTGAATCATTTTCTAAATCTCTGTACGGATCTGCAACGGCTGTTCCGAAATAAGTATCTGTTTGATTTCCTTTGATTGCTTTAGGATAAGTCATTTTTTGAGCATAAACTGTAGCCGAAAATAAAACTCCGGCAGTTAATAACATAGGTTTAAAATTCATTATGAAGGATTTTCTCAAAAATACGCAAACTTGTGGGAATACAAAAGCCTACATTGAGTGACTTTTGTAGTGGTTCTTCATGAGAATTTATCCAAAGTTTGCAGCACAAAAAAGACCTCTAAACAAATAGAGGTCTCTGCTTTATATCTTAAAAAAGCTTATTTTTTGATTAACCCCAATTCAATTAATCTTTCGTGTAAAAATTCTCCGGCAGTTGTATCTTCATATAACTTTGGATTATTTTCATCAACGCAATTTTCTAAAGCATTCAGCGACATTCCGCTTACTGGATGCATAAAGAAAGGGATAGAATATCTTGAAGTTCCCCACAATTCTCTTGGCGGATTTACAACTCTGTGAATCGTAGATTTCAATTTATTGTTGGTATGTCTCGAAAGCATATCTCCAACGTTAATCATTAGTTCGTCTGGTTCTGCAATCGCATCAATCCATTCACCTTTATGATTTTGTACCTGAAGACCTTTCCCTTGAGAACCCATTAAAAGAGTAATTAAGTTAATGTCTCCATGAGCTGCTGCTCTTACCGCATCATCCGGCTCCTGAGTAATTGGCGGATAATGAATTGGTCTCAAAATAGAATTACCTTCTGCAATTTTATTATCAAAATAAAACTCATCAAGACTAAGGTACAACGCCAAAGCTCTCAAAACATATTTTCCTGTTTTTTCAAGCATCTGGTAAGTTTCTTTACCTACTTCATTAAATTGTGGAAGTTCGTCTACGATTACATTGTCGGGATATTCGCTTTTGTATTTTGAGTCATCCGAAACGTATTGTCCGAAATGCCAAAATTCTTTCAAATCTCCTTTTTTAAAACCTTTTGCGGTTTCTTTACCAAAACCAACATAGCCTCTTTGTCCCCCAATTCCGGGAATCTCGTACTTTTGTTTAGTTTCTGTGGGAAGTTCAAAGAAGTTTTTTACTTCTCCATAGAGGCCACCTACTAGTTTGTCGTCTAGGAAATGTCCTTTTAAGGCTACAAAACCAATTTCTTCGTAAGCTTTTCCGATTTCATTTACAAATTTCTGTTTGCGTTCCGGGTTGTCCGAAAGGAAATCACGCAGGTCTACACTAGGTATTTTATCCATTTTATAGAAATTTTACGTGGCGCTAATTTACTGATTTTTTAAATTAAATGATTTTAGAATTCATTATTTATAAACTAAATTTGCTCTATGAAAAAATATTCTGCTAAAAGAAGTGTTCAGGTACTTGCCAATATCCTTCACCAATACGGAATTTTAGACGTTATAATATCTCCAGGATCTAGGAATGCTCCTTTGGCGATACATTTTTCAGAGATAGATGATTTCAACTGTTTCAGCATCATTGATGAAAGAAGTGCAGCCTTTGTCGCTCTTGGAATGGCAATGAGCGAGAAGAGACCTGTGGCAATTACCTGTACCAGTGGTTCTGCAGCGGCCAATTATTATCCTGCAGTTACCGAAGCTTTTTATCAGAATATTCCACTGCTGATTTTAACAGCAGACCGACCTACTGATTATGTTGACCTTTTTGACGGGCAAACAATCAGACAAAATAATCTTTTTCATCAGCACTCTTACGGAGATTTTCAACTTGTAGAAGACAGTCAAGAAGACGCAGAAAATATCAATTCAGACCTTATCAAAAAGGCTATCGAGCTTTGTTTTGAAAAGCAAGGTCCGGTTCATATCAATATTCCTCTGGAAGAACCTTTATATGATTTAGTTTCCGAACTTCCTACTTTTCCTCAGGTTGAAAAGACCATTAAAAAGAAAGAGTACGAAATGCCTTCAAATTTAGTGGCAGACTGGAATACCTCACAGAGAATTATGATTCTGGTTGGAACAAAAGGTTACAGTCCGGAATTAGAAAATCAACTTACCCAATTGGTTAAAAATCATTCGGTTGTTGTTTTAAGCGAGGCTAATTCAAATTTATATCATGAGAAATTTTTCAGGCATATTGACCGATATATTTTCGCATTTACCGAAGAGGATTTCAAAACTTACGCACCCGATTTACTGATTACCGTTGGACAAAATGTGGTTTCTAAAAAAGTAAAACAATTTTTGAGAAGTGCACACCCGAAACAACATTGGCATTTGGATGAAGTTTGGCAGCCAGACACGTATTTTGCTCTAACTCAGAAAATAGAAATAAAACCTGAACTTTTCTTTTCTAAATTATTAAATTTCATCAATTTAGAACCAAAACCTTATTATAATCTTTGGGATGTTTTAAGAGATAAAAAAGATAAAAAACATAACGATTATATCAACTTAACCGAATTTTCAGATTTCTATTTCTTTAATAAGGCCTCACAGAGTATTCCTGAGAATTACAATATCCATTTCAGCAATTCATCGGCAATCCGCTATGCTCAATTATTTGATTTTGGGAAGAGAAAAATGTACTGCAACCGCGGAACAAGCGGAATTGACGGCTCTACTTCTACAGCCATGGGATTTGCCATCAAAAATAAAAACCCTACTTTATTGATTACAGGAGATTTAAGCTTTTTCTACGACATCAATGGCTTGTGGAATCAATATATTCCGCCGTTTACAAGAATTATCATTTTTAATAATGGGGAAGGAAATATTTTTAAAATCATTCCCGGACCAGGAAACGCCAACTCAAATACTGTTGATGAATTTATTTCTACCAAACATCATAAACATGCAGAGTTTTTGGCTAAACATTTTGGTTTCTCATATGTAAAAGTGGATGATGATGGAACTTTAGACCGAGTTTTTGAAAATTTCTTTAAGCCAGACTCTCAACCTAGAATAATGGAAGTCAATACACAAGGTAAAACCAATGCTGATACACAGAAAGCTTATTTTAATTTTTTAAAGGAAAATTAAAAACGTTTTGGACCATTAAGAAGAATTAAGTTGTTAAGGGTCATTAAGATAAACTCTATAGATTTTTTAATCAAATTCTTAAAAAAGATGATTTAAACTTAAAATGATAAACTTTTCGAAAATTTTAATAAAAAAAAGCAGATTTATAAATTCATAAATCTGCTTTTTTTATTGCTTTTAGTTGAAAAAACTAAATATCTAAATAATCATTATTTCTCGGTAGATTGCTAATCTTGTGAATAGGATAAATAAACATATCATCAAAATCATTCATTGCATTAATCAATTGAAAATGTGAGAATTCTTTGATATTCTGCAGCGTAATTTCTGCCTCTTTTATTTTCTTTTTCTTTAAAAGATGCTGTCTTTGCACTCCATTTAAAAGATAAGTTGATGGCGTAAACCAATCTTTCCCTTTTTGGAATAGTATATTTGAAAATGAAGTATCTGTGATGTGATTATTTTTAACAATAATAATTTCTTCAGCCTTAGATTTTGTCTTCATTTTCTCAAGCTCTTTGCGGTCTTCAAACTTAAAAGAATAATCATAACTATTGTTTTCAACCAACTGAAAATCCTGAATTTCAGGAATTGCATAAGGCATCATCATCGTTCTGAATTTTTTATCAAGGTCATAAACAAGTCGCAGTTTGTATAAACCGTCTTCATCGTGCTCAAGATCCTTAAAAATCTTAGCCAAATCAATAGAACCTTCTTTCCCAAAATGGGCGAAAGTTTCGTTCACACGCTTCTGATGAAATTCTAGTAAGAATAACTCTTGATCTTCTACTTTAATACTTTCAATAAATTGGAACATAGATTTTATTTTTCATTTCTTCGTACTCGTCTTCTAACTTGCTCATGTGTGTAATTCCGCCACCGCTTTTGAAGTAAAGCTGCTCGCCTTCTTTCTCAATAAAACGAATCATTACACAACTATCTAAATTCTCACCATCAAACCAACCGCAAACTCCTGTATAAAAACCTCTGTTAAAACCTTCCGCTTCAAGGATAATTTCTAACGTTTTAGGTTTTGGCGCTCCTAAAATAGAACCTGCAGGCAAAAGTTTCTGCATAATGCTTCCCACTTTTCCTTTAAACTCAGGTTTTAAGTTTCCTGAAATTTCTGAACTCATGGCATACAAATCTTTCTGCTTTGTTTTCAGAAAATCAATATGCTGAAATTTATCAACCTTCACATCGTCAGCAACCATGCTCAAATCGTTCCTCAGCAAATCTACCACCGTATAATGCTCAGCTTTCTCTTTTTTATCGTTCTTCAAAACCTCAGCAGCATTCTCTACAGAAGCATCAATCGTGCCTTTCATAGGATATGTCACGATTTTATCATCCACAATCTTCACGAAAGTTTCAGGAGAAAAAAATACGAAAAAATCTTTATATAAGACCTTGTATTTTGCCTGAGAATGATGAAAAATTTCTTCTAAACTGAGATTGGTCTCAATTTTCGTTTTTCGGGTATAATTGGCTAAATAAGAATTTCCTAAGCGAATATTATTTTGAACGTGATTAAAGCCTTTTTTAAAGCTTTCTAATGACTCCGGAAATGATTTCCATATAACTTTTTTTTGTAAAGCGTCTTGTTTTTCTACGTTCGAAAACAACTGAAAATCAATCAACAACCCCTTTTCTATAATTTCTTTTTCATTGAAAACCTCAACTTTATCGACCAGGAAGTCTATGATAAAGAAAAAGGGAACTTTCTGGTGTGAAAGTTCGTCCATTTCAATAAATTTTTGATGATTCGTCAAAAACATTCCGCAAAAGTAGTTATTGATGTTTACTTTTGCACAAAATATTTTCATGCAGAAGCAATATCCTCAAAAACCGGGAATCGATTTTATCCTAAAACAGGCATTTTTTTATTGGAATAAAACATTGGTGTACCAATTATTATTTTCAATAATTTACTTTTCTGTTTTCTTTGCAGCTTATCTTTATATTGAAAATAGGTTTGGAATTTACAATCAGTTTTCAAGCGCTTTCTTAGAATATTTACAAGTAGGACCCAAAGGAATTGACACTCTGAATCAAGAGTTAGCAACTATAAAATCAAGCCCAAACTATAGTTACACTACATTAGGAATACTTATTGTTTCAGCATTTTTATATCCATTAAACTTAGGATTTTTTCAAATTTACCGAAAAATTGACTTAAAAGAACAGATTGAAATGTCAGATTTATTTGTTGGATACAACGGATTGAATTTTTTTAGATATACTTCTTATTTTGTTTTTTGGTTTTTAGTGTGTGACATGCTTAAAGTTACCGTCGTTTTCCCTCTTTTATGGATTATGATAACATTATTCATCGCCCCGTTGATGTTTTTCCAGAATAAAACTATTTTTGAAGGAATCTCTTTAAGCTGGAAAGCAATTAAAATGTATTTCGTTGAAATCTTGGTGTGTACAATCGTTGCGGTTTTATTTAAATATGTCGGATTTGCGGTCTTTTTGGTTGGTGCATTGTTTACTTTTCCATTTTGGAATGCGATGATTTATTCGCTGTATAAAACAATCTTCACAGAAGAAGCTTAATTTTTGCTAAAAATGGTGTCTTTTTGTTCTTAAAAAAAGTTAAATTTGAGAAACATTAAAAATAAACACCATGTCAGAATTTAACGAATTTGACCAGCAAGGCTCAGCTCCTGAACGAAATACCAGCTCAATTATTTCTCATGCTTTCGAAATGTATAAAGGCGTTTTTCTTTATGCTTTGGTAATGATGATTATTTATTTTATTGCAGATTTTGTGATACAATCTATTACAGGATTCGGTTCCTGGTCAAATTACAGTGATTTTAGCGACTTTGAAGACAACTATAGAAGTATTTTAATTGACAGGCCGGGGATGTCTCTTTATTATTCATTTTCAGGTTTATTGAGTATTCTTGTGTCACCTCTTTATGTGGGTTTAATTTATATTGCTAATAAATTCAATACGAAAGTCCCTATTGAGTTTTCAGATTTGTTTATCGGATATCGTCAAAATCTAGGTAATATTTTATTGTACAGCTTGATTACCAATATTATTTTGTGGGTTTCTGTTGCGATGTGTGTTATTCCTGTCTTTTTTGTTTATCCGCTGTTTCTTTTAGGCTACCCTATTCTATTATTTGAAAATGCTAATGCTATGGACGCAATTTCAAAAACATATAATATTGCTAAAGAAAATTATAGCGTATTTATAGGAACTGCTTTTTTAGGGATTCTAATTAGTGTTGCCGGAATTATTTTATGTTGTATTGGTATAATTTTTACTTTACCATTTATCTATATCGCTATGTATTCCGCATACTGTGCATATTTAGGTAAACCACGACAAATAACATATAATAAATGATACCACATAACAAAGAAAACCAAATCAGCAGTGTAGTTATAAAGCAAATTTCCTTACTTGTTATTATTTTGATTTTAGCAGGTTTAATCTGCTTTAATCTTGCACTATTTATCCCTTCTGTTTTGGGAGCAATTACCATTTATGTAGTCTGTAGAAATTATAATTTTTACCTGCAGGAAGAACGAAAATGGAAACCTTGGGCTTCTACTTTAGTTCTTATGTTGGCGAGTTTAATTATCCTTATTCTCCCAGTCTATTTTATTGTAGATTTATTAATTGAAAAGCTTGGGAATGCACAAGCGTACATGGAAAAATTTAATATTTTCGTTAACAAAATTCATGATTTCGTTGATAAAGAGACGGGTATCAATATTCTGAGTAAAGAAAATATGACCAAGGTGCAAAGCTTTGCCGGAAAATACTCTACCTCAGCACTAAGCGGAACTTTTAATACACTCACAGTCATTATGTCGATGTATTTCATCCTTTATTTTATGTTTGAGAAGCCAAGATTTTTCGAAAGAATTTTAGCTTCCGCAGCTCCTTTAAAAAGAGCAAACGTCTCTTTAATTGGTGAAAAAATGCGAAAACTGATTATAGCAAATGCCATCGGCCTTCCTGTTGTGGCTTTAGGACAGGGTATCATTGCTTTGATTGGTTATTTTATCTTTGGCGCACCAAGTCCTATTTTATTGTTTGCATTAACGGCAGTCGCATCCATGATTCCTATTGTAGGAGCGGGAATAGTTTATGTACCTATTTGTATTTTTATGATTGCAGAAGGTCAAACCGGACAAGGAATTGGTCTTGGATTATACTGTTTAATTGTTGTAGGACTAACTGATAATGTGCTTCGTTTTACACTGCTTAAGAAATTAGAAGATATTCATCCTTTAAATACGGTTTTCGGAATCATTATGGGGATGAATCTTTTCGGATTTATGGGATTGGTTTTTGGTCCTATTCTTATTTCATTAACTTTACTGCTTATTCAGGTGTATAGAAATGAGTTTTCGGATGAAGAAATACCTGAACTTCAACTTTCAGATAAAGACAAAGGTGAAGACTTAGAAAATAAAATTGATTTAATCGTTTAAAAAATGGAGCAGGGAATAAATCCTGAAATTTTACAGGAAATATGTGTCGTAAAAATGCCTTTTGGAAAATATAAAGACACCGTTTTAGCTGACCTTCCGATAAGTTATCTGGAATGGTTTCAACGGCAAGGAATGCCGCCCGGAAAACTGGGGATGCAGCTTTCTACCATTTATGAAATAAAACTAAATGGCTTGATGGATTTGCTTACGCCTCTTCGCGGTGGAAAAGTAAATTATGAAAAACCTAAAACTAAGATTTATAAGTTTTAAAGATTATTATAAAAGTTCGGCGATACCATAAAGTACCGCCGAATATATTTTCAAGCAAGAAATAAATTATTTTGGCTCCCACAGTTCAACTTTGTTTCCTTCCAAATCAAGGATATGAACGAATTTTCCAAAATCATACACGGCAATTTCATCAAGAATTGTCACTTGCTCTTTTTTTAATTCTTCAACTAAAGCTTCTAAATTTTCAACGGTATAATTAATCATAAATTCCCTTTTAGAAGGCTCAAAATACTCCGTTGTTTCTTTGGTTGGGCTCCAGGTAAGAGAACCTTTTGCATCAGAATCAGACATTTCTTTCCAGTCAAATGTTGCTCCATAATCATTCGTATTGATTCCGAGGTGGGTTTTGTACCATTCTCTCATTTTAATCGGGTCTTTGCATTTGAAGAAAATCCCTCCAATTCCTGTTACTCTTTTCATTGTATCGTTTTAGTTTATGTAAATGCAGTTTTTTTAACCACAAAAGTCACAAAAGAAATATTTATAGTTTAGACGCATCGTTTTTAAAGTTCACATGATAGAAAATCAAAGATTTTTAATCTATCAATCAAAACCCATCAACAATTTAATTGATTATGCTTTTAAAGCGGCAATTTCGTCTCTTAGTTTAGCTGCTTTTATAAAATCAAGGCTTTTTGCAGCACCTTCCATTTCTTTTTGCTTTTGGGCAATCATTTTTTCAATGTCTTCAGTAGCATACGTTGCTTTTACTTCGGCAACCTTCTGCGTAATCTCTTTCTGAGTATATTTTTCATCAGGGAAATCTTTACTTCTTCCCACAAGGTTTTCAGAGATTTTTTTATTTAATGCTGTCGGAACTTTTCCATGTTCTTCATTATACTGTATCTGTTTTGCACGGCGATATTCGGTTTCATCTAAAGCAGCCTGCATCGATTTGGTAATTTTATCGGCATACATAATGGCTCTACCATTAACATTTCTCGCAGCACGGCCCACAGTTTGAATCATAGACCTTCGGCTTCTCAACATCCCTTCTTTATCAGCATCTAAAATCGCAACCAAAGAAACTTCCGGTAAATCAAGACCTTCTCTTAATAAATTGACTCCAATTAAGACATCAAAAACACCGAGACGTAAATCCTGCATAATTTGAATACGTTCTAAAGTTTCAACATCAGAGTGAATATATCTCGTTCTAATCCCGAATTTTGTGAAATATTTGGTCAATTCTTCAGCCATTTTCTTGGTTAAAGTAGTTACTAAAACCCTTTCATCGATTTCAGCACGTTTATTTATCTCTTCCATCAAATCATCAATTTGATTTAAAGAGGGTCTTACTTCAATAATTGGGTCTAAAAGCCCTGTCGGACGAATAATCTGCTCCACATATTCACCACCGGTTTTCTCCAACTCATAATCTGCAGGAGTTGCCGAAACATAGATAACCTGATTTTGAATGGCTTCAAATTCTTCAAACTTCAACGGTCGGTTATCCATCGCTGCAGGAAGTCGGAAACCATATTCTACTAAAGCTTCTTTACGACTTCTGTCACCGCCATACATCGCATGAACCTGTGGAACGGTAACGTGACTTTCATCAATCACCATTAAGAAATCTTTTGGAAAATAATCTAAAAGACAGAAAGGGCGCGACCCAGGAAGCCTTCCGTCGAGGTAACGCGAATAATTTTCAATTCCTGAGCAATAACCCAATTCTTTAATCATCTCAAGGTCTAATTCTGTTCTTTCCTGCAGTCTTTTTGATTCTAAAGGTTTTCCGATTTCTGAGAAGAAGTCGACCTGTTTTACCATGTCATCCTGTATATTTTTTATCGCACCATTCAGTGTTTCTTTTGTGGTTACGAAAAGATTGGCCGGATAAATCTGAATTTGGTCAAAATTAGAGGTTACATTCCCCGAAACAGGGTCAAAACTTTGGATTTTCTCAATTTCATCTCCAAAAAACTGAATTCTTATTCCATTATCAGCATAGGCTGGAAACACATCAATTACATCTCCTTTCACACGAAACGTTCCTCTCTGAAAGTCAGCCAACGTTCTAGAGTACAACGCATTAACTAGAGAATGAAGCAATGCTGTACGCGTTGTTTTTTCACCAATCTCAAGAGAAATTAATGATTTATGAAATTCAGCAGGATTTCCAACACCATAAATACATGATACTGAGGCAACAATCAAAATATCTCTTCTTCCTGAAAGCAAACTTGCAATCGCAGAAAGACGTAATTTTTCTACCTCTTCGTTGATGCTTAAGTCTTTTTCTATATACGTTCCTGAGCTTGCAATATAAGCTTCAGGTTGATAGTAATCATAGTAACTCACAAAATACTCAACCGCATTTTCAGGATAGAATTCTTTAAATTCCATAAAAAGCTGCGCTGCTAAAGTTTTGTTGTGCGCCAAAACCAACGTTGGTTTCTGTACGTTATTCACAACATTGGCAACAGTAAATGTTTTCCCGGAACCCGTTACCCCAAGCAAAGTTTGATATTTTTCGCCGATTTCTATTCCGGCAGTCAATTTCTCAATGGCTTTGGGCTGATCTCCTGTAGGTTGATATTCTGATTGAAGTTTGAATTGCATAGAACAAATTTAGGAAATAAAAAAATGCGAAGATGAAGAGTAAGGTCATAAAATTATGAATTTTGGATTGAAGGAGTTTATAAAAAAACCGTAAAGTATTATACTTTACGGTTGATAATAGCACTCGATTTGCGATTCTATATGTTTATTGTGTTTATTTGTTCGCAGCAAATTGCATTGCTAATGGAAGTTTATATTGGTATCTTACTGGTTCTCCATCTTTTTTTGCGGGAACCCAAGTCACATTTTCATTAAGCAATTTGGCAACCCTTACTGCTTCATTGTTAAATTTTTCATTTTGTCCTATTGCATTTATATTAATTGCTTTCCCGTTTTCATCTATTGTCATGAAAATATCTGTCCTAATTAATTCACTATTCCCTTGTAAAGAGCTTGTATCAAAATTGTAAGACAATTTTTTTCTTAATTCATTAATCCCTCCGGGAAACTCTGCAGGTGTAACATTTGCAGCTATTCCTTCCGCAGTAGTAGAAATATCTTGTGCTATTTTTTTCTCTGATATATCTGAAACACTTTTTAGATCTGTAAGTTTTGCTTCCTTATTTTTTGGAGGTGAAATTGTATCTCTTAATGCTAAAGTTACCTCTTGTCCTTTGAATCCCATTACATTTTTGCCTTTCTGTTCAAAGAAAACGAGAGCCGTTTCATCCTTTTGTTTATCTGTCAGTTTTTTATAAAGCTGGGAAAGCTTTTCTCTATCAACTACAGTTACTTTTCTTTCAAATTTAGCATACTCATGGTTGTCTAAAAATGTAGAATACTTTTTAATAATTTGATTATATTCAACGATAGGAGCATCAGAAATAAGCTGAGAAACACCATCATTTTCCTGTTGTGATTTCACTTCGTGTAAATCGATGGTTTTAATCGTTTTTTCAGCAAACATAAATCCCGCAATAGCCAATACAGGGATTGTCAGCAGCATTTTTGTTTTTGCAAATTTTGAATTTTTCTTTGTCATCATAATAAATCTTTTTTTGGTATTGTTAAAATTAAAAGTCTGAATCAGTGCAAGATTTTGCTGTTTTAAAACTTCGCTTAAAATCAATTCCTGATAATCTTTAATGTTTTTATTGGTGTTGATTACTCCCTTGTCAGCAAGAAACTCGTGATTGGTCGTTATTGCTTTTTGATAGAAATAAACGAAGGGATTAAACCATGAAATAATCTTTAAAATTTCCACGAAAATAATATCCAAACTATGCTTTTCCTTTACATGAATTTCCTCGTGCAGAAAAATACTTTCGTCAATAATTTCATCTTTAAAATACTCTTTAGAAACATAAATTGTATTGAAAAAGCTGAAAGGTGCATTTTTCTTCAGCAATAATTTAATATTTCGGTTTCTGTACTTCAATTTCTGTCCTTTAATATTTTTGATTTTTAAAAGGGAAAAAAGAAATTTTAAAAGGAAAATTAAACTTACAATTCCGTAAACGACAAGTACTAATTGTGTATAATCAAAACTTTCCTGAGCATTTGGCATAGCAATATAATCTACGTTTTGCTGCGCTTTTTCAGAAATAAATACAGTCTGTTTTTTTATTAATTTTGTTTGAGTTTCAATGGTAACAAAAGGAATGGTATATGAGAAAATCAAAGCAAAAATCAGATAGAATCGGTTAAAAACAAATGTTTTTTCTTTTGCTAAAAACAAATGATACAAACCGAGCAAAACTCCCGAGCACAGAATTATTTTTAAAATAATTGTTTCCATGACTATTTTTTTATCTGCTCATCGATAATATCCCGAAGTTCTTTCAATTGCTTTTGCGACAGCTTAGAGTTGGAAGTAAAAAATGAAGCAAATTGGGTTACCGAGCTGTTGAAAAAACGGTCAATCATAGAAGTCATTTCATCATTGAAATATGCTCCTTTTGCCACTTTCGGGAAGTATTCTCTCGAATTCCCAAAAAGTGTAAACCCTACCAAATTTTTATTCTGCATTCTTTTAAGGAGGGTTGCAACGGTAGTAGTTGCCGGTTTAGGATCAGGATATGACTCTAAAATGTCCTTCAAAAATGCTTTTTCTTTTTCCCAAAGAATATCCATCAATATTTTTTCGGAGTTTGTCAGTTTTATCTCATCCATATTCTACAAGATTAAATTCTATTCTACAAATGTAGAACAAAATTTTAATTGCGCAATTTTTTGTGGCATTATTTTTCCTTTCACTTTAGAAACCAATCTAAATTTAATTATGAAAAAACTGCTCTCCCCCATTTTATTAGCATCAACCATCACGATTGTTTCTTGTCAGGGAAAAGGTAAACCAAGCGAACCTTCAGCAAAAGAAGAAAAACCTAATACCAATTACAAACCCGCTTTTGAAGGTCAAACCCGCATTGCCCCAGTAAAAAACACAACTCCTTATAATGTAGAAGTTCTCACTAAAGACTTAGGCAGACCTTGGGGAATTATCAACTTACCAGACGGAAGATTTTTAATTACCGAAAAAACAGGGTTTATGAATATGGTCTCTACTGATGGAAAACAAATTTCTAAAATTGAAGGCTTCCCTAAAGTAGATGCAAAAGGCCAAGGCGGAATGCTTGATGTGGCTCTCGATCCAGATTTTAAAAACAATAATACAATTTACTATTCTTATTCTGAACCTTATGAAGGCGGAAATCATACTGCCGTTGCAAAAGGTAAACTTTCATCTGATTTTAAAAATATTTCTGATGTAAAAGTAATTTTCCGTGCAACTCCAACTTATGATGGTGACAAACATTACGGAAGCCGATTGGTTTTTGATAAAGACGGACATCTTTTTGTAAGCACAGGTGAACGTTCAGATAAAGAAACTCGAGTTTATGCCCAGAAAACCGATAATTATTTAGGAAAAATTTTAAAAATAACGAAAGACGGGAAACCTGCTCCGGGAAATCCATTCATTGGAAAACCTGGTTATAAGCCAGAAATTTATGCGTTCGGAATCAGGAGTCCGCAAGGTTTGGCTTTGGATGAAAAAGGTCAGCTTTGGGATATTGAAATGGGACCACGAGGTGGAGATGAAATTAATTTAATACAACCCGGAAAAAATTATGGTTGGGGTAATGTAACCTATGGAATTGAATATTCTGGAGAGAAAATCAATAACGGAACGACCCAAAAAGAAGGCACCGAACAACCTGTTTATTATTGGGATCCCGTAGTTTCGCCAAGCGGAGTCACTTTCTATACCGGAAATATTGAGGAATGGAAAAATAATTTATTCATTGCATGCCTGAGCGGACAACATATCAACCGAATTGTTTTGAAAGACAATAAAGTCGTTGGCGAAGAACGTTTGCTTTTAGATCAAAAAGAAAGATTCAGAGATGTTTTGAACGGTGCTGACGGAAATCTTTACGGAGTTACCGACAGCGGAAAATTGTATAAAATCTCTAAGAAATAAATTTAAAGAGAGAGAGAGTCCTGAAGGGACGATTTAACAAAGGATAGGATAAAATCCTATCAAAAAGACATTATCAAACATAATTCGGGCGCAAAACCAAAGATTTTACGCCCGAATTTGTATCAATTATTTTAATCAATTTAAGCTTCCTCTAAATGAACCGTGAAGTGTCTTAAAATTTCAGGCTCCCAAGTAATATTGTAACCTTTTGAGATTTCTTCTCTTCTTTCGTAAACATTTTTCACTGCTGCTGCAATATAATCCATGTGATTATTGGTATAGGTTCTTCTAGGAATTGCCAAACGAACTAATTCTAATTTCGGATAACGGTTTTCTCTGGTTGCAGGATCTCTGTCTGCCAATAAAGTTCCGATTTCTACTGTTCTGATTCCCGCCTCTTTGTAAATTTCCAAACCTAACGTCTGCGCAGGATATTCTGCACGAGAAACATTCGGTAAGAAGTTTAATGAATCGATGAAAACAGCATGTCCGCCGATTGGTTTCTGTACAGGAATTCCGTATTCAATAAGCTTATTTCCAAGATATTCTACCTGAGAAATTCTGCTTTCCAAATAAGCAAATTCTGTTGCTTCATTAAGACCAACTGCCAAAGCTGCCATGTCTCTTCCAGCCATTCCACCATAGGTGATGAAACCTTCATAGATAATCGTAAAATTTGAAGCTTTTCTGAAAACTTCTTCATTATTTAAAGCAATAAATCCTCCGATGTTTACCAAACCATCTTTTTTAGAACTCATCGTCATCCCTTCTCCGTAAGAGAACATTTCTTTGCAAATGTCTTTGATGCTTCTATTTTCCTGACCAGCTTCTCTTTTTTTGATGAAGTAAGCATTTTCAGCAAATCTTGCAGAATCAAAAAATACAGGAATTCCGTATTGGTCTGAAAGTGCTTTTACCGCTTTCATATTTTCAAGAGAAACAGGTTGTCCTCCTGATGAATTACATGTAATGGTCACCAAACAGAACGGAATTTGCTCTTTTGGATGAGATTTGTAAACTTCTTCTAACTTTTCAAGGTTAATATTTCCTTTAAAAGGATGAAGATCATTAATATCAAAAGCCTCATCAATGGTACAGTCGATTGCGTGGGCTTTTCTGATTTCGATATGCCCTTTTGTCGTATCAAAATGAGAGTTTCCGGGAACGACATCCCCATCTTTTACCAAAACCGAAAACAAAACATTTTCTGCAGCTCTACCTTGGTGAGTTGGCAATAAATATTTAAAACCTGTAATTTTTTGTACCGTGTTGTGCAATTCTTCAAACGAACGAGAACCTGCATAACTTTCGTCTCCAGTCATCAAAGCTCCCCATTGTCTGTCAGACATTGCTCCGGTTCCTGAATCTGTTAAAAGATCAATATAAACCTGTGAAGATTTTAGATTAAATAAATTAAATTTAGCTTCTTTCAGCCATTCTTCTCTTTCTTCTCTCGTAGATTGACGGATTTCTTCCACCATTTTAATACGAAACGGTTCTGCATAGGGTAATTCCATGTGATATATTTTTAAAGTTTTTATTTTAACGAAAAATTGGTTTGAAATAAATTTCAAAGCATCAGATGTATTTTAAAAACTGCATTTAAACATTAAAAAAATTTAAAGATTTAAGACTTATAAAGAAAACACAAAAACGGTTCTATAAATCTCTAGGCTTAAATTTTCTTATTAAGCGTCTCAAAATTAAATGCTTAAAAACAGGTGTAAAGCGAGTAAAAAGAAATTTACTCAGGAGCTTTAAATATATTTTCATCTGAATGAAAACCTGCCACACCGCCGCTTACTGCAAATTTCATAGCAGTAGCTGCAGACATTCCTACAACAGGTTTGATATTTTTTTCTTCGGTGACAATCACCCAGCCAGAAATAGCGTAAGAATGTGGAAGATAAACGGCAACAAAATTGTCTTTGTGTACATCTGCCATATCTTTTTGAGTAAGAAATCCTATCCTCCAGATTTCTGGATTTTCGTTGGTTTTTACCCAAACAGGATCGCTAAATTTTTTCTTATCGCCGACAAATGAAGACATTACATCTTTTGTTGGCGAATAAATATGTTTAATACCTGGAGTTTTTTCTAAAATTCTATCCACAGCATCTACAAAGAATCTTCCGACTACAAATTTGTTTCCTAAATACCCCAACAAAGCAGTAATCAACAAAGTAGAAACGAAAACCAACCCCGGAATTTCTTTTGCAACCGACGGAATAATGTTGTCAATCGACGTTATCACATACCAAATTACGAAAATGGTCAATCCGATAGGGCCAATAATCAACAATCCCTGAAAGAAGTTTTTCAGAAAAAAATTAGTCAGTTTTTCAAAAGTCGTTTTTTTCAATTTGCTTTTATCCGTGTATCGTTTCTTTGTTTCCGTAAGATTTTATAATGCTCGCTTCATATTCCAGCCATTCTTCCCATCGTTTATTTACTTGTTCTGGCTCACCAAGTTCTCTTGCAAAACCGATAAATGTGGTATAATGATTGGCTTCAGAAATCATTAATTCTTTATAGAAGGTTTTTAGCTCTTCGTCTTTAATGTTTTCTGTTAAAACTTTAAATCTTTCACAGCTTCTGGCTTCAATCATTGCTGCAAAAAGCATTTTATCGACAATTAAAGTATCTCTATGCCCTCCTTTTTGGATAAAATTGACCAATTCGTTAACGTAATCGTCTTTTCTTGTACGTCCAAAAGTATAGCCTCGTTTTGTGATGATTTCAAGAACCTGCCCAAAATGTTCAAGTTCCTCCTGTGCAATTGCCAAAAGTTCCTTCACGATATCTGGACGTTCGGGAAGCATGGTAATCAATCCGATGGCATTGGTAGCAGCTTTTTGCTCGCACCACGCATGGTCGGTTAAAATTTCTTGAATGTTATCCTCTGCAATATTTGCCCACCTTGGATCGGTAGGAAGTTTCAACTTAAACATAGTTTAAAAATTTCTGTAAATTTAAAATAAATTGCAATAAGAATTATCCTTTTGTTTCAAATTCCGTAGTAAATTTAGTTTTGTGAAGCGGTTTTCTTTCTTAAAAATTCTAAAACCTTCCATCCAAAAACATCAAATTTCTTCAAACCTGTTGCGATAACAAACGCTAAAATGACATTAATAACATAAATAATAACCATTAAAGCCCACCAAGGCATCAATTCTTTCATCGGAACGACAAGGAAATAAACCAATGACGAGCTGATTCCCTGTCCGAAATAAAAGAAAATGGCGTTTTTACCAATATACGTAATAAAACTCTCTTTGGTAATCTTTAATCTGTTGTATAAAACAAACAAAGTCGTCAATGAGAACAACGTCCAGATAATATAAGGTATTTGCGGTGGAAATTTTTTCTTGTTGATTTTAAAAAATATTTCGTCCCCAAAATACCAAAACATCCAAGCCAAAGCCGCAGCCACCAATCCGTAAAGAACAGGAATCATTTTCGTAGGAATTTTTTTGCCTCTCATTCTGTTTCCGACAAGGAAAACCATCATATAAAAAGCAACATACCCAACTTGTCCGCTTGGATAAATGTCTGGGAAAATATTAAATAATAAAGTTAGCGCGACACAAAGTCCGATAAACCAATTAACATGTTTCGGAAAGAATTTTAAAATTAAAACTCCAAAAACCGTTAAAATAAAATAGACTTTAAGATACCAAAAACTTCCCATTACAACAGGAAAAGTATCTGCATTACGATACTCATGAAGATACCAATTTCCTAAATTCTGCCATTGAGGAGCTGTAGAAATACTCGTTGCCGAATATTTTGACCCAAATGTTGAATAGAAACTTTGCAGCCATTCTAGTGAGAAAAAGGTGAGCCCGAATATTTTAAAGAAATAATCTAAAAAGAACAGCAACGTCACAAAAATCATATACGTAATCTGTAGTTTTAATAGTCTGTAAAACGTTTTCTCTATATTATTTCCTGAGGTGATTCCACTTAAAGCATAAAAAATTGCGACATCAAAAACCAACGAAAACACACGAATTTCCGGAATAATGTAAAACTGCCCCGACCAAAATGCGGTGTGAATAAATATAATGGAAAGTGTGGCTAAACCTTTCGCAAAATCAATATAGAGGTCTCTGTTCATATTATTGAGGTAAGTCTTTTGTTACTTTTTCTAAGGTATCATAATTGAAGAAATATAGACTTCCTTCCCAAGTTGGCTTTGCTTTTTTCTCAATTCTACGCAATTCGTTTTCAAAAAGCCTGTGATATCTTACAGAATACCAAGAATTGTAAAAGTCATTATCAATTGAATAGAGTTGTTCTTTAAAAACCTCAGAGCGCTGTCCTGTTGTTTTATAAAGATGTGCATAGCCTTCCATCACAAGGAAAAGTTTGTAGTTATTTTCTTTGGCAAATCTTTCATAATTTGACATCGGAAGACAATATTGAGATGTGCAACCATTTGAGAAAATGTAAACCAAAGATTTTGGGTATTTTTTTAACTCTTCTTTAAGCTGGCTTCCATTTATTTTGTAAACGTTCTTTGTATTTGTGTCATCAAAATTTTTGAGAGAAACGACACTAGATTTCTCTTCATCAGAAAGTTTTTTATAATCATTAGTTACCCCATAAACAGTACATGATGCAAGTGATAGACACAGTAGAATGCTTAAAATTATTTTCATTGAAAGTTTTTTCCAAAAGTACAAATAAAACAGAAGTAATTTAATTTCTATATTTGGAGAAATAATCACAACAGTATGAAATTAAATTTCAGCCTCATTTTGGCTTTTCTTACCTTCCTAAATCTATCTGCACAGGGAAACCGTTTCACTTACGAATATCAGTTTAGAATTGATTCCACAAAAACTGACAGCCTAAAAAAAGAATTTACAAACCTTGACATTTTTCCGACCAAATCTTATTTTTATGGACAGGCAAAATTTGCGAGTGATTCGATTATGAACAATTCGATTATTCAACAAAGAAAATCTACCCCCAACAGCATCAGCTATTCTTCTACCACAGACGAATGGAATATTTCTTATTTAATAGAAAAGTCATATCCCAGTTTTAAAACAACATGGCTTACAAATATTGAGGAGACCAATATGATTGTTGAGGAAACTCCAGTTTTAAAATGGCAGATTCTTCCGGAGACACAAAAAATAGAAAATTATAACTGCCAGAAAGCGACTGCAAATTTTGGAGGAAGAATTTGGGAAGCCTGGTTTTCTAAAGACTTGCCATTCCCTGATGGTCCGTATAAATTTCATGGGTTGCCTGGCTTAATTGTAAAACTGGAAGACAAAACGAAATCACATCAGTTTTTATTAAAAGGAAGTAAAAAACTGAAAGCAGATGATCATTCTTGGGAGTACATTTCAGCATTAGAAAAAGAAGCTAAAAATGAGTTTCAAGGAGTAAAAGTAAGCCCGGCTCAATATAAAAAGCTATTTATGGCGTATAAAAATGACCCTGCAAAAGATATTAAGCTTGATTTGGCTAATCCTAATAATTCGATGACAGTAACGACAGAATCAGGTACAAAATTAGCCAGCAATGCAGAAATCATCAAGTACTTTGAAGAATCTTTAGCCCAAAAGTATAAAACCATAAACAACCAGTTGGAATTAAATTTACACAGAAAGTAGAAAATTTCTCAAAATCACATTGTTACTAATAAAATAATCAGTACATTTGCACCTCGAATTAACTAAAAATTTATAGACAATGTTTGCAATTGTAGAAATAGCAGGGCTTCAATATAAAGTTGAGCAAGACCAGAAGTTGTTTGTGAACCGTTTGAAAGGAGATAAAGGAGGAAAAGTATCTTTCGATAAAATCTTACTTACTGTAAACGGAGCAATCACGGTAGGCGCCCCAGCTGTAAGCGGTATCACTGTAGAAGCAGAGATCCTTGAACACGTAAAAGCTGATAAAGTAATCATCTTCAAAAAGAAAAGAAGAAAAGGTTATGAAGTAAAGAACGGTCACAGACAATCTTTAACTCAGATCAAAATTACTGGAATTACAGGATTTGACGCAAAAAAAGCAGAGAAGCCTGCTAAAAAAACAACTAAAAAAGCTGACGCTGAAAGCGCAGAATAATTGTTTAACCAAAAAACCTTAAAATAAAATGGCACATAAGAAAGGAGTTGGTAGTTCCAAAAACGGTAGAGAATCTCATTCTAAAAGATTAGGTGTGAAGATTTTCGGTGGACAAGACGCTATTGCTGGTAACATTATTATCAGACAAAGAGGTACTCAACATCACCCAGGTGAAAATGTTGGTATGGGTAAAGATCACACTTTGCACGCTCTTGTTGACGGTAAAGTAGTTTTCAGAAAGAAAGCAAACAACAGATCATACGTATCTATTGAACCAAACGCATAATTAAATTAGCGTTTTATAAAATAAAATCCTCAGCATTTTTGTTGAGGATTTTTGTATTTAATATCAAATTGTTAAAATCAATAAAAATATTTCCCCTTTTATAGAAATTTTATATATTTGTTGCAATCACACACAAATTGCGATAGCCGAAAAGCATATAGAGTAGGCAACAAATTAAAACAAAATTCTATGAAAAATTTGAAAAAACTAACAAAAAAAGAGTTGAAGCACATTTCAGGAGGACTGCTAAAATGTCCGATTCCAGCTGATTGGTGTTCCGAGTGGTGCACATGGACAGCATGGCAAAAGCAAAATTGTATGAATTCTGTTCTTGATACGCCTTGTGATTGTTAAAAAAATAACTTATTTCTTAAGCTTCAGTTATCTACTGAAGCTTTATCATTTTTTAGATATAAATTTTTCTAAAACCCAAATTGAAAACCAGCCTTAATTCCAAATTTGGAAACATCTGGTCGGTCAAGATAATTTCCTCTCCAGTTAAAATCTACACGGAAAATTCTGATGTTTCCGAAACCTATATTTTCAATACCAAATCCGTATTCATAATACACTTGCTGATCGGGAGCAGAATATTTTAGATTATCAACGTTAATATTTTTCGAAGCATCACTCAAAGATCCGTAAGCCCCTCTAATGAATGCAACTTCCCTTAACTTCAATTTCTTAATCAAAGGAATATAAGAAAGTATTTTCCCATTAAAATGATGCTCTATGTGGAGCGTAGAATAGGTATCTGCAACGAATTCATAATAATTTAATTGAGCAAACGTATTTGGAACTAAACCATAAGACTGATTTCCAGGAATTATGTTTTGTAAAGCTAAAGGAACCGTATCAAAGTTTTTACCCGCTTCAAAATTTAGCAATGTTTTTCCCCAACTTCCCAAAAGAATGGGTTTATAAAACATAAACTGCAGTTTATTATAATTAAAGTCAGCATTAAACAAACCTTCAATCCCTCTTGTATATTTTAAAACAATGGTCGGAGCCAAAGTTCCATGCTCGTATCGGTCAACTCCGGTTTGAGAAAAAGTAGCTCCCGGTCTTGCAATCAAACTAATGGTAACATGAGAATCATTTGTCGTTTTTCTTAAATCACCATTTCTGAAATACATCAAGCTAAAACCTGAAGGATTAGCAGATTTAATACTTTGCATTGTTCCATCAATTCTTACCTGAAAGTTTTTCCAAGGTTCAATAGAAGTAAAAACACTGGTTTGGTTTACTGAACTTAGAGATGCGTTTTCTCCTCTCGCAAAAACCGTTGAAGAAGCAAATGAGCGCGAAAGAATACCGTCTTCCGTTGTCAATTGTACACCCAGCTGCGTAATATCTCTTTTTGTTCCAGCACCCACCATAAAACGATTGACTCTATTAAACATATATCGACCTTCTACGCCATACTTGAATTGCTGGTCTTTAAAACCATATGCATTGTAAAATTCTATTCTCCAAGGGTCATTTTGCCCAAAATATGACCTTGCGCCTAATCTAATCCTGTCACCTTCCACTTCATTCTTTCCGTAGATTGATGTGATCGGACCCAAATCGATGCCTTTAGTTACATTATAATATCGAGATGCTAATGTTTCGGTAAGCTTAAGGATCCTGTTAAATTTTGGAGTCTGCTGTAGCCTATCAAGCATTTCATAAACGCCTTTTTCTTCTTTAGACAAAGAGTCTGGTCTTGCGCCTACCCAAAAATCATCATCCTTATCAACAAATCGGTCATCATATTCTTCTTTTTTTCTTGTGAAAACAGCATCTGCTAAAGGTTTATTAAAATCATAGTCAGAATAGTCTACAGACCGTTTAGCAATAACACTTTTTGCACTTTTCTTTTTCGAAAAAGGAGTCATTTCTATCTCTGTGACATATTTTTTAGGTAAAAATGTTTCATCATCAGGATTATCATACACCAATTCTGTAGAAATAGAATTGATAAAGTTGACATTGATTTTATTGGTAGACTTTAAAGTAGCCTCTAAAACCGCATAAGAATCGGTGTCGATATAAAGATATCCCTGAAAAGCTAAAACCTCAGTTCTCCTAGGCTGATAGCGTATTTTATAAGCTCGTTCACCACGAATGGAGACCGTATCCGTCAAATTATAATCATACGTACTAAAACCATCAGTTCCGACCGGGCTTGGAAAGCCGATATCGAAGTAATTTAAAGTATTATCATAAATATTGATGTCACGGTAAAGATTTTTAGCCGTAATAGAAATAACCTGATTATCCTGAAAACCTGAAGTTTTCTGAGCTACTAAGAGTTTTTTGTTTTTTTTACTCGGTCTATTCTCTCCAAAGTGATTGTAAATAGATTCATTTAAGAAAATAGGAAGCGCCATCTTTCCTCTTGCAGTAGAATCTGCATAATCAAAAATAAAATCTAATTTATTGAAGATTTTCTTATGCATAAATGCGCTGTCGAGATTATTGGCATCAAACTGAATTTTTTCGTATTCTTTATACGTGTAAGTATCAAATTTATCAAGACCATTATTTCTTTTGCGCTTCCAGACTTCCTGCATAATACGATATGCCGGATTTTCTTTTTTATTTTTAAATTTCGTTTTCTCGTTATGAATAACAACCTCTTCAATACTGCTTACTTTCTCTGAAGAGAGTGTAACAATAAGATTCGTGCTTTTATCGGGAGTGATTTCTACACTTTCCAAAGCATAGTTTTTTTTCTGAAACTTAAGTTTGTAAATAAGACCGTCAGACTGTACAGTGAAGCTCCCTGAAGTCGTTGTAAGAACAGGTGTATTGCTGTCATTGATAAAGACATCAACCGCATTGATTTCTTTGTTAGTCTTAGCATCTACAATCTTTCCGCTTGCTGTATTTTGAGCATGAAAAAGACTGGTTATAAAAAGGGATATGTATAAAAAACCGTATTTAAATTGATTGGTTGACATCATGAGTATCTTCGAGCAATGGTTTAAACAAAAACTATGCTGTTTTATTATTAAAATTAAAAGTTTTTTAAAGACTCTTGTGTTTATCTGTAAAACTGCAAATGTAACGAAAAAAAGCTATGAATATTACGCCCTGAGAAAGCTTAAGCCTGATATTTGATAAAAACCAGAACTTATATAATAGGAAGATCTAAAATCAAAAAAGACCTACAGTAATGTAAGTCTTTTTTGCTCCTCCTCTTGGGCTCGAACCAAGGACCCTCTGATTAACAGTCAGATGCTCTAACCAACTGAGCTAAGGAGGAATGTTCCTCTTTTAAGGTGCTGCAAAGATAATATGAAAAATAATATCAAGCAAATATTTTTTTACCAAAATCACCTGAAAAGTGCTATCAGATTATATTTCAGCAATTTAAATTTTAAAATAATTTGAAACATAAAAGTATTAAAATCAAAAAAGACCTACAGTAATGTAAGTCTTTTTTGCTCCTCCTCTTGGGCTCGAACCAAGGACCCTCTGATTAACAGTCAGAATCTTTTAATTATTTTTATTTTCTTTTATTGTTTAATCGTCCTATACATAAGGCTTTGCGGATATTTTTCTTATTGTTGTTTGCTATTATTTATTGTTAATTGCATAAATATGTTGTAATTTTGTTGTAAATAGTTCCTGAATGAACAAAGATTTTACAATAAATTATTATTTCGACAAGCGTTTTTCCAACAAAGAAGGTAAGAATAATATCCGATTATCAGTGTATAATCGGAACATTGAGCAAGCTTCTAAACGTCGAAAAATGTACACTTCGCCATTTTGGTTCTCGGAATCAGAATGGAACGAAATAATAAATTTCACCGAAATAAAAGCCGGAAAGAAATCAAAGGAATATTTATTATCTGAAAGTAAAATATTACCTATTAGAAAATCGATGGATGTATTCATGGACCAGACCACCGCAAAAGCGGAAAGCCTTGAAATATTTTCATTTGATAATTTCGAGAAGCTTTTATTTAAAGTGAATAATACTGAAGGAAATTTAATAACAGATTTCTATGAGCGTGCAATAGAGGAATTCAACCAAAATGATCAGGTCGGAACCGCCTCGAATTATGATAGTAGTTTAAAATCTCTGTTACTTTTCCGAGAACATAAAAAATACAATTCAGATTTCACATTTTCGGAAGTAGATCCGGACTGGCTAAGTAATTATGAGAAATGGATGTTTAAGAATGAGAAATCAAACGCTACTGTCGGAATCTATTTGAGACCTCTGAGAGCCTTGTTTAATATGGCCGTGGGTAAAAGTATTATTTCAGTAAGACAGTACCCATTTCACAACCGAGACAATAAAGACGGGTATAAAATACCTGCATCCAAAAAAGTAAAGAAGGCTTTAAATGCTGATGATCTTAAAAAATTATTCCATGCTGCAGATTTAACCAATGAGGAAGAAAAGGCGAGGGATTTCTTTTTCTTCTCCTACTTATCCAATGGAATGAACATAAAGGATATTGCATTGCTGAGGTGGTCAAATATTTCCGCAAATGAATTTTCCTTTGTCCGGGCTAAAACAGCAAAAACCACCAAGAGCAATCAAAGTGCAATCGTAGTTCCTACAATCGATTTTCATAATATTATTTTTGAGAAGTACGGAACAACCAGAATAAAGACAGATTATGTATTTCCTATAATCCAGAAGGGAATGAGCGCAATCGATGTTAAAAAGAGCATTAACGCCTTTACTCGGTTTATTAATCAGCATATCAAAAAAGTTGCTGAAAGAAATAATATTACGTCCGAAATATCCACCTATTGGGCGCGGCATTCCTTCGCAACTCAATTAATGAATAGTAATACATCAACTGAATTTATTAAGCAGGCTTTAGGACATAATAATTTATCGACCACAAATAATTACTTAAATGCATTCTCAAGTGAAATTAAAGAAGAAAAAATAAATAGCTTATTTAAGAACTTAGAACTGTAATTATAAATGAACTTTTTGAACTTTTGACCTTTGTATTGCTTAATAAGTTAATTTTCAGTGTATTAAATAAATTTAAAGAGTTCAAAATTGGCTCAAAAGGTTCATTTTATAGAAATACTAAAAGGTACTTAAAAGAACATTGTGTAATAAAAGACGCTTTAAAAACAGTTTTATGTAAAAACAACGGCAAATAAATGTTAAAATGCGTTGCGGTGTTTGTTCTTTTATAATACATTTGCTATTAACAATTTAAGACAAGTTACTTAAAGTGTTACTTTAAATAAAAAATCCCGAACTGATTCCGGGACTTTTCCAATTTGATTGGTAGTTTTTTGCTTCGCAGGCGTTAAAAACATTCTTCAAAATTAGGAAAAGTTTTTGGAATTGAAACAATTACGGGTATAACATTAACTGTAAAATTCTAAAAATGAGTACAATCACATTTGAGCAGCTCCCTAAAAAGGTTGAGAACATTGAGGACAAAATCGATGCATTAACTGCATTAGTTGCAAAACTACTTCCAAACCAAACAAAAAAACGCTTGACATTGTCAGAAGCTTGCGATTATTTAGGATACGCAAAAAGCACTGTTTACACTAAGGTGAGTTCTAAGGAAATTCCATTTACTAAGATCGGTAAGAAACTCTATTTTGATTCTGAAGAACTTGAGAAATGGATTAGTGATGGAAAATAAAAAAGCCCCACACCACCACAGTATAGAGCAAGTCAAGAAGAACAGTAAAGATACATATTTTCAAGACGAAAAGCAACGTTTTTTAAAATTCCTTGAACGTAATACCGCTACTTGCTCCATGGCTTCAAAAGCTACTGGAATTCCTCACAAAAACCTATGCAGATATAAGCAAATGTTATTTGACGAGGGGTTGATTGTAGAGTTATTCAAAACAAAATGCCGAGTAACCGGAAGACCTGCCAATTATTTGACAGCAAATCCCGGATTCATTGCAACTTTAAAAAATCGCACTCATGCTGGACATCGTCAACCTAATACAACCGAAGAAGGAAGCAATTAAAGAAGGACTTTCCTTTCCTCTGGAAATTTACCCGGAACTTATTCAGAATTACATTAATGAAATGGAGATTGGGCTTGGTTATCCTTCGGATTATACATCTGCCGCAATTCTCTACGCTTTATCAATCGCAATTGGTAACACTCGAAGAATAGAACTTAAACAAGATTTTACATCAGGTGCAAATATTTTTCTGATCACTATTGGAAGACCAGGAGCGAATAAATCAAGACCATTCAAAAAAGTTCTTTCTCCAATTTCAGATATCGACTATAAAAATTACATGGAGTATAAAAAGGAGCTGTTATACTATGAAACCGAAAAGGCAAAATCTAATGAAGATCGAGATCCTGATTTAAAAAAGCCGGAGTGTATAAATTACCTATTAAATGATTTTACAACGGAGGTTTTAGCGCATCAGCTTTCTATCAATAAAAGAGGTCTTGGGGTTTTCGTTGATGAAATTCTGGGATGGTTGAAAAACATAAACAGATATTCGAGTGGAAGCAGCGAGGAAATGTATTTGTCTTTGTGGTCAGGTATGGATCTGAAGGTGAACAGAATGTCAAAGGAACAATTGAACGTAAAAAATCCATTTGCGAGCATTGCCGGAACTATTCAGCCAATGAAACTTAAAAACGCTTTTAAAGGCAAGGAAGAAAACGGATTAACAGACAGAATTTTATTTATCTATCCGGAAGAAATAAAGGCGAACACATGGAATGAGGAAAATATTGATATTTCGTTACATGATGATTGGTGTAATATGCTTGGTGATTTGTACAGAAAATTAGATTTCGGAATTGACAGATTTGGAGGAAATGAACCTCAGCTCGTGAAAATGTCAACCGATGCCAGAAAAAGAGTTATTCAATGGCAGAATGATAACGAAAGTAAATTGATAAATGACGATGAAGAATCTCAAAGTATCGGTGCAAAAATGCAGGATTATTTATTGAGGTTCTGTTTGATTCTTCATGTTTCCGAGTGGATAAATGGCAATGCAGATGAATTTCTAATGAGTTTAGATACTGCAGAAAAAGCAATCAAATTAACGGAATATTTCACCGCTCAAGCTTTGAAGGTTCGTGATCTTATTTATTCCAATACAGACAGCCTCAGCAGCTTGAGTAAAGACAAGCAAGACCTTTACAACGAGTTACCTTCACCGTTTCAATTGTCTGATGGGATTTTGCATGCTGAAAAGAAAGGGATTTCCAAATCCACCGCAAAAAGATTCTTTAATAGTGAGAAGTATTTTTCTAAAATGTCACATGGAATTTATCAAAAAGTCCTGAACTAATGGAAACTAATTTCGCACGAAATAGAACCCAACTTGCAAAACTTTGTCCGTGTGGGAAAAATAATAGAGATGGGAAATTTGCACCGAGCAAGGAAAATCCGGAAAAAGGTTATTGTCACTCCTGCACAAAATGGTTTGATAGTGAAAGTAAAGAGATTGTAAAGCAGGAAACGCAGGTTTTAAAGCCTATCGATTATCATCCGTCCAATTTGGTTGGAAAATCATTTAAGAACGAAAATAACAAGTTCCTAAAGTTTTTAAAATCAAAATTCGATTCTAAGAAAGTTGATGAGGTTTTCAATTTATACAAGGTCGGAAGCTCAAGACATTGGGAAGGCGCAACGGTATTCTGGCAAATTGATAATTTGGATCGTCCGAGATATGGTAAAATAATGCTATACAATGAGGAAACGGGAAAACGTATACAGGAACCGTTTCCGCATTTTACAAATATTCACACCGTTTTAAAATTAAAGGATTTTAATCACAAACAATGCCTTTTTGGGCTTCATTTATTACCATCTAATAAAAAGCCTATTGCAATAGTTGAGAGCGAAAAAACGGCTATTATAATGAGTTTGGTTGATGAATCTTACTTATGGCTCGCAGTCGGTGGAAAGGGGAATTTCAAATATGAAGTATTGGAGCCGTTGACCGGAAAAGAAGTTTTTGCGTTTCCTGATGTTGGGGAAACTATTTGGAATGAAATTTCAAACCGCTTGAATGATACCGGATTTAATATTACTGTTTCTGATGCGCTTGAAAATAAAAAATTTCCTAAAGGTTATGATCTGGCAGATGTAGTCTTGCAGCAGCTCGCAGAAAGTCCGAAAGAAGTAATTGAACCAGAACCCAAAACGGGAATTCCTGCAACGGAAGAAAAGCAAACAAAAAAAGAAATTGATTTTGCTTCACTAAATGGTGGAAAAGTAGATAATCAACAAGTTAATGAATTAGAAAGATTAAAAGGAGGTTTGCAAATCGATTCCTCTGAATTATCACAATTAGCAAAACAGATCATTCCAGAAAATGACAGCAGAACACAAAGAGAATTATTGATTTCCTTAAATGAAATCAAAGGCATAAGTGGCAGTGACGGAAAAGATTTACTTCTGATAATGCAGATGAAGCAAATAATTGACTATTCAAAAGCAGGATATTATTTCCTTGCTGATTCAACACCATATTAATTTAAAAAAAATCAGATGGAAATAAATCCCGAATATCCGTTAAATAGCCCAGAAGCGATAGAGCTTGCTCTGAAATATTATAGAGAGCTTCCAATAACGAGGCAAATAATACAAAGTCGCCTTACAGCAAAAGAGATTGCTGAATTGTCTTTAGCATTTGAGGGCGAGTGCGATATTAGCAAAGAAACTATTCAAAAAACAGATGCTATTTGGCTTGAAGTTTTGAAAGAATTCAACCCACTGCTTCATCAGTACGAAATTTCTCGCAAAAAGAGCTAAAAAATAATATTCACTGCCATAATCCACAAATGGCAGTGATTTCCGAAAATAAAGTTTAACCCTAAAAAAAATATTAAAAGTATGTATAGAAACGCATAAGGATAACCCCTTATGATAAATTAAAAATAATGAATACAAGTCAAGGAGCACTGCATTTCGGTGCAGGAATCGACTTAACACAATGGCGCAGAGACGTGGATTCCATGCGCCGTGATATCGTAGGACTTACAAGAGATACTCAAAATGAAACCCGAAACATGGATTCTGCATTTAAGAATCTTTCAATCGGAATAGCTTCTTATTTCTCTGTTGGTGCAATTAAAAGTTTCGTAATGGAGCTTATTAATGTTAGGGGAGAATTTCAGAAAACCGAGATTGCATTTACGACAATGCTCGGCAATGCAGGGGAAGCCAAATCCTTAATGGGCGAAATGGTTGAGCTTGCTGCCAAAACACCATTTTCATTACAAGATGTATCAGCAGGAGCAAAACAATTGCTCGCTTTTCAGGTTCCGGCAAGTGAAGTTGTAGATACACTTACTCGTATGGGTAATATTGCAGCTGGTCTTTCGGTTCCGCTTTCCAGAATTAATTTAGTTTATGGCCAAGTGAGGGCGAAAGGTAAATTAATGGGTGATGACCTTCGTCAATTCACTGAGGCAGGTATTCCAATGGTTGCCGAACTCGCCAAAAAATTCAATAAAACAACCGGCGAAATTTCGGCGATGGTTTCTGCTGGTAAAATCGGATTCAAAGACGTTCAGGATGTTCTGTTTTCTTTAACAAATGAAGGAGGTATGTTTTTCAACCTTATGGAAAAGCAATCTAAATCTCTTTCCGGTCAGGTTGCAAATTTAGGTGATGCATGGGATCAGATGTTGAATAAAATCGGGGAGAGCCAAGAAGGTTTGCTTTCAGATGGTATTCAGTCATTAATTTATATGGTAGAACATTATCAAGATGTAATTCAGATTATTTCGACTCTTGTTGCTGCGTATGGTACGTACCGTGCCGTATTGATAACTACAAATTATTTACAAAAACTTTCCATTTCTATGGAAACAGTAAGAATATGGATGTCATTAGCTGTAAGCATTCGTACTGCAGCAGATGCTCAAGCTTTATTCAATCTAACTGTTATCAGGAACCCTTATGTTGCTTTAGCGGCTGGAATTGCTGCTGTAGTTGCAGCCTTAGTGTATCTTAGAACTGCAAATTACGAAGCCAAAGAAGAAGCTGAAAAGCTTACTCTTGCATTAGAATATCAACAAAGCGTTAGTGATTCCGTTGCAAAAGCTTACAAAAAGAATTCAGAGCAAATTGTTGGAGCAGTAGAAAAAGAGATTGCTATACTTAAATCAAGTTACTCAACACTTGATATGCGCAAAAAAGCATACGACAATTTAACAAAAACAAATAAGGCATTTGTTGGTACTATTGATAGTGAATATCGAGCGACTAATAAATTAAACGAAGCTTATTCCGTCATGGTTTCCAGAATGAAGGAATTGGCTATTGCAAAAGGAAAAGCAGCATTACTTGAAGAACTTTCTAAGAAAAAGGCTCAGGCAGATCTTGATTTAGTCTTAAAGCAGGATGCCTATGAGAAACAATATGCAAAAAACGCAAAGCTAAGAGCCGAAAACGCCAAAAAAGAAAACATCGGCGCTGGTATGTATAGAGAATACAAACTTGAAGAAGGTGTCGATTATTCTACTTACAATCCAGCAAAAGAAGCCTTAAAGACAAGTGCAGAGACAAAAAAACAGTTTGATTGGCTGGTTAATGATGTTACAAAAGGAATTGCAGAATCCAAAAAGAAAGGAGATCAAGAAGCTTTCAAGGCATGGAGCGGTATCGGTGAAACATTGCTTTCAGATGCTCCTATGAAAGGAACTGAGGAGTGGTACAAAGGAGAAATAGACCGCCTTGAAGCATTAAAAGCAAAAGCAGTTGTAGGCTCTAAAGCATGGAACGCTTACCGTTTGCAAATCGAAAAATATAATGATCTTTTAAGCCCGAAAAAAGCTAAAACTGATAACAAGCAATTAGCCGAGATCATCCCTGATGGAAGCATTAAGGATTTAGAGAGAAAGGCACAATTGATAACTGATGCGCTCGCAAGTGTTGAAAATGGAATTGTCAAACTTCGTAAAGTTGATAAGTACGGAAATGATAAAGATAAAAAAGGAAATCCACTATTAACAGGTGAGAATGTCTCGGTTTCAGAAGCGAAGAGCAGACTTGCAAAAACTAATCAAGAACTCGCAGCCAAAAGAAAAGAGATCCAGATTCAAACATTTGATGAAGAGATAGCCGAAACGGAAAGACAATGGAAAATCCGTTATCAGATGGCGTCGCATTACGGCGAAGAAGTCGCAAAAGCCATGTTCCCTAAACTTAAAGGAGATAGTTATTATACAGACATTAATAATCTTTACAAAGATTTAGACGGAAAATTTAAAGCAGGTGTAATAACTGAAGGAGAATTGGAAAACTGGTCTAAATTAAAAACTATTCTTGCAAGCCTAAACGGAACGAAAGACCCATTTACCCAATTCACCGAAGACATGGATAAGGATTTGGTTAAAATGAAAACAGCTACTGAAAAGATTGATTTCCTGAACGAAAAATTATACAAACTTACAGATCAAGAAATTGCATCCGGTTTCAAAACTGAAATTTTCAATCAACTAAATGAAATTAAGCAAGCAGAACAAAATCAATATCAAGAATTACTCACAGAACATGAGGGTTATAGTCAAAGAAAAATTCAAATCGAAAAGAATGCAGCCGATGCTATAAAAAAAATCAACTCTGATGCTAATCTTTCGCCTGAACAGCAAAAACAAACTGCTGGATCGGTTAATAAAAAATCAAAAGAGGAAATTTCACAATTGGCCGTAGATGAGCTAACAAAGTCTCAAGCATGGATGGCACTGTATGGCAATATTGATGAGCTTACAGCCTATCAAATGCAGGTTCTACTTGAGCAATTGGAAGCGCAAAAGGGAAATCTTGCAAATGTATTAACGCCTGTAGATTTTAAAATTCTTCTTAAAAACTTAAAGGAGACAAAACAGCAAATTACAGATGAGAATCCATTCTTAGGACTTCTTTCATCTGTAAAGGAATTGTTTTCTGCATTCGGGAACGAATCAGAAGAAGCAGGAGAAAAAGCATTCTCAAGTTTTGAACGAGCTTCTGACGGAATCAAAGGAACATTAAAAGCCGCAAAGGGTATTATTTCCACGTTAGCACCTGCAAGGGAATACATGAGTGATGCCGCAAATGATGCAATTGATACTATCGAACAGGTCACAACGATGGGTATAATGATGATGCAAGCGATTGATTCCACTGTAACGGCTGTAAAATCTGCACTTGATAACGCTTCGTGGTCAAACTGGATCACGGCTATCATTTCCATTATCTATACTGTAATTCGTGCTGTTGTTTCCTTGTTCACTTGGATAGCAGGCAATAAAAGGAAGAAACTTGAAAAGGAAATAAAGGGCTTACAAGGCACTTTGGATAGTTTAGAAGAAACCTATACAAATTTAGCTATTGCGGCGGAAAAAGCTTTCGGAGCCATGAAATACGACGGGCAAAAAGAATTGATAAAAAACCTACAAGAACAACAGAAAGTCTTGGAGGAAATGAAAAATACTGAATCAAAAAAGAAAAAAGCTGATCAAGATAAAATCAATGATTACAATCAACAGCAGCAGGACAATCTCCGAAAGATTCAGGAAATTAAAGATGCAATTATCCGGGATGTTCTTCAGGTCGATGTTGTGGAAATGGCAGCCAATATAGGGGATGCTCTAATTGAGGCATTCGGAAAAGGCGTGGAAGGAATCGACAACATTAATAAGGCTTTTGACGAGATGATTAAAAACATCATGCGAAATCAGCTCAATAAAGTTCTTGAGACTCAGATGGCTCCGATTTATGATAATATTCTGAAGGCTGCAGGTTTTGACAAAGATGGAAATGGAACATTTAACGGACTTACAAAAGATGAAATTGATGATCTGAGAGCGCAAGTTCTTACAGCTTCCACCAAAGGAAAGGAATTTATAGAAGCTTATTCCGAGATTTTCAAAGATTTGGATATGGCAACCCCAGAAGGAATCAAAGGCTCAATTAAGGGAATGACAGAAAAAACCGCCGGAGCATTGGAAGCGCAATTTAACGCAATGCGAATCAACATTGTTGCTTTGCTGCAAGTAGCAAAAGCGCATAACGTAATTGCAGGAGCTCAAACAGCCCTACTTTCTCAAATCGAGATCAATACAAGACGTTTACATACAATTGATAAAACTCTTACAGAAATGAACTCTAAAATGAAAAAATCCTTAGCAGGTGTACCATAATGAAAACAAAAGAAATAATTAAGATGGCGGCTAATAATAAAATTTGTCAGCCGTGGCACGAGGAAATGAAAAAAGATTCTTCTATACAAAATCTTTGCAGAATGTACTTTGATGGTGACGATTGGGCAATACAAAACGATTTCCCCAATCTGGAAACATTAAGAAAATTTAAGGGTGAAAGTAATCCTTATGGGCTTTTTACTGATCATAAAGCAATATTTAAAACTGTCACAGTTCCAAAATTGAAAACGGCTTTTTTTGGGGATTCAGATGTGAGTCTTTCTTATGCAGGATTTACGGTTGCTGAGGTTATTATTAGACATAAATCAAAGGCAACTATAACCGTTTTCGATCATGCAATATTGAAAATTAATCTGTTAGATGATGCAGAAATTGAAATTGTCAGCACGCCAAATGCTTCAGTAAGTATTTACAGCTATGGAAACAGCAATATAAAACATTCAGGAAATATTAAAATTTATAAAAAATAGAAACAATGATTGCAGATTATTCAAAATTTATTAATCTCGATGAGTGGCCGCCAAAGCCAGAACCGAAAAAAGAAGCAGGCGCGGAACCAAAAAACGAAATGATGGAAAATATCCGGAAACATTTCGCAGACAATCCGGAAGCCTTAACAGAATTTCAAAATGAAATAAATAATCAGAACACGAACCCTGAAAATCAAGATGTAAAATCACTTATCAATCTTGAAGACGTTAAAGATTATTTAAAAAACAAAAAATAAAATAATGAAATCACAAAAAATCAAAATAGCATCAAACAATCTAAAGATTGCAGACGATACAAGTAATATTACGAGAACTGTAACAGTAATGACAGATATTCTTGAACTATGGAAAGAGGAAGAAGTTGAGCTCACAGATGATGAAATAAATTCTCTTATTCAATCGGCTTTTTCAGAAAATACAATTGAAAAAATTGCATCCACCAGAAGTGAAAAGCTCAGAAAAAAGGAGCAATTAGAAGAGCATATTTCGTGGGTTGAAGATATTGGTTTATTCTCAACGTTGTATCCTGGATTAAGAAACACAATATTTTCTCCATACGTATATTGCAAAAAAGGAAAGATACTTGTCAAAGAAGGTGCTGAAGAAGAAATCGAAAGATTACACAGTTATTTTATTTCCGAAGAAAAGGATATTGAACTCTACAACCGACATTTAAAATTAGCAGAAGATTTGAACCAATTTTCAGAAGATTTGAGAAAGCATACAAAGATCGGTCAAGTTACCTCAGCGTGGTTAATTCGCTTTAATATTGATGGAACTGCCTATGTTCCCAATAATTTAAGATACGATTCAAATTAAGTTATTAAGCCTCTCAGAAATGGGAGGTTTTTATTTTGTAAATAATTGTCGGAATATTTACGCCTGCCCAAAATTGGGCAAGGGTAGTTTTTACATACCCGTAAATCCGTGCATCTAAAATGTACATAAAAAATTGTACAATTAAACTAATACGTTAATTTCTAACGTGAAAATTAAACTGTTAATTTGATTTTGAAAATGTGTGAATCTAAAGTTACACGTATAGAATTTGAGGTTCTCCACAGTTGCAAATGAACCTTCTGACATCAATTGAACTTTTATAATTTTGTTAAAACACTGTTATTCATGCATTTAAGCCTATAAAGGTTCAGAAGTTCAAAAAGACCGACAAATTATAGTCAGGGTTCACCCTTATGGTGAACGTATGAAATTTCCCGTATTAGAGTTTTCACCTAATTTGGTGAATACCTCATCAAAAACTCAGTAGTGCTAAAATCCCACTTCTAAATATGTTACATAACAAATGATATGTATTTAATTATGTCCTGAATGGGAAAAATTAAAAACCCTTCTCGCTTGAAAAGGGTTTTATAGATTATTTTTGATAACGATTCAAGTATGATTCTGGGTATTGATATAAATCCAAATATAAGTCTCTAAATTGTACGCCTGCATAATCCGCCAGACCAAAATCTTTAAACATTAACAGAACACCGCCGTTATAATCTATGTTTGAAATTTTATAAGAATCATCGCACCCGAATTCATGATGATGAGGAAATTCTTGATCTGAATTATAAAAGCCGGTTGGATAATAAGCGCAGTAATTTTTTTGATTTTCATATTGAGGTTCCCAACCTTCATTTAATGCCTTTGTGACAATGATAAGTTTATACATGGCTATCATTCTAACTTTTATTAATTGAGGTAGAAATGAATAATCTGGTATCGTATTTTCGATGCCTAAAATCAAACATGCATCATCAAAGGTTTTTACTTTTTTACAAATCTTTGTACAGCCACAAATATGCGCGTTCCATTTTGAAAATTCATCGAGAGACATTGTTCTGATTATTAAATCATTTTGCTTGCTTATACGATTAAAAACTGTCTTTGATGTTGTGAGATCATCGCCACAATCGCCTTTTAAATCATCGATAATTTCAAAGCTTGCTCTATTCTTCTTATACGAATCCGGCATTGCGATTTTGATGCCTTTGCAATCTTGGCACCAGCCTATTAAAATATTCATAAGTTTTATTTTAGTGATTATTAGTTTCTTTTGAGTCCATTTGCAAAAAGAAATGACTTCTGCTTAAAAGTCAATTTGTAATTTGCTTTCGGTAATCCGTGACGTTTAAATAATTCAGTTCTTAGATTTAGAGTGAAAGTTTTAAAGTATGGAGGATTTTTATCGTTAAACCTGGCTAATGAAAAAAGTCTTTCATCTGAAAACTTCTCTATTACTTTTTTTGAATACGTACGTCGGCAAGTCTGCAGATCAGCAAAATATACGGCGTCAAAATTCTTTTGTATTTTATAAATCGATTGTTCTAATTTTGTAAGATCACTCTCATTGAGAAACGTGTTTGTGTTTTTAAGGGAAACTTTGATCTGATTGCCATTAACCATTTTTAAGGCTACTTTATCGCCTCTATGTGTTGTGAATTGAACTGTCATGATTTCTTATTTTTTGATTAAAATTGCCCTTTGTAATTCTATTATTCTCAACGCCTGCAAGACTGATTAAAAAATTATTATGAAGGTTCAAAGGGCAAAATGTTTTTAAGCTGCTTTATGATTGTTTCTAAAAGTTGTTAAGGCTTTTATCCATTCATTGTATATCTCTTCTGCTAATTGTAGCTGATCGATGTTAATTATCTGACTGTATGAATAAAGGTTGATCCGCTTTTCAAAAACCTTTTTCAATAATTCGCAAATTTGCTTCTCTAAATTTTGTATCATTTCATCTTTTGTCATCATCTTAAAAAGAAGCGTTTCAAATACTGTCATGTTTAGTATTTCGGTTTTATGCTGATTCGTGCCGCCTATTAAATTTGATACATCAATTAGCTGTCTTTTGAATGCTGTAAAAAGAATATTATCATGTATAATATCAATACTTTCTTCTCTTGAGATATTTTTTGTCTGATTCATGATTTATTTTATTTAGGTGATCGTTTAGTGAGCTGATAATTTCACGCAGTGCCGGGACAGATATTTCTATATCATCATACCGATTGTAAAACAAAATGATTTTACTTAAAAGCCAGTCTATGTACTCAATAACGGTTATAAAATTTGTGTAATACTCTTTTAAATCAATCAAATCGTTATCGTAATGGCTTTTATTCGCTTCAATAATTGCAGATAGTCTTTTGTACTCAGATATTTTTGAAGCTTTTTTCATTAGTTATCGTTTAGTGTGGCAAAAGATGCCCGTAGTTTATTAATACGACTTGAATTAGCCTTGCTCATTTCACTAAGGTGGACTAAGTATGTTTTTGATAACAGCTTGAATTTCTGTTGAAATTTGCCTTTAACAGTTAAAAACATTGATAGATATTCGCTGTAAGAGAGTGAACCCATTTCGTAAAGCGTTTTTGCTTCTGAAAGTAAAATTGTAAGTTCAATTATTGAATCTGTCATGTACTTTGATTGCAGATTTTCATCTATTGCTTTTGAAGAATAAAACATATCAACCATAAACTGATCATATTCTGCTTTTGTGGTTAACTTGCAATCATAAAGCGAAGTAATTAATTGCTGACAAAATACCAACATTGAGAAAGAGAATTGAGCATTATTATAAATTGGCTTGATTTCACTTTGATATGCGCTTAATCTTTTTTGAGTCGCTGTATTTGTAGGTAATGTATTTGTATTCATGATCTTATATTTTTAAAGTTTAAATAATTTAGTGAAGAAATTTGCGTGTTTTGGTGGCGTTCTATTTTCGAATGCTTTTCTTTCATTCTCTATAAAGACTGTAATTTGATATAGTTTTTTACTGTCTTTGCAATCGTTTATCTGATCGTATATTTCAGCTCTGGGGGCTTCTTTTAGACTTTCACAAAGTTTGAGATAAGATAAATAAGCCCCGTTCTGCATTTCAATAATAATACACTGGTGTTTTTCCATTTCTATGCGCTTTTAAGGTGTGTTCTTCTGATTCTAATTAATTTCGCAGGTGTTTTCTTTAGAACTGCAGTTGCTTTCACTTCTGGGGTTCTCGGCTGCTCTACCATCATGAAGTTTTCAATTTTAAAACTTCTGAAAGAATTTGCTTCGATATCGAAATATGTAAAAGTTGTTACTTTCGGCTGATTGTCTGTTTTAAATTCGTAGTTGATAGAATCCATTTTCAAACTGCCTACTGCTTTTCTAAGCGAACCATCTTTTTTCTCAAAGTAGAAAGTAACTTCGCCTTTGTGCATTTCTTTGTTGAGGCGGTAAAGTTGCCAAGCCTTCTTTAGACAGATAGCCCATTCTTTACCAGTTGTGGCCATAATGTGGTAAGCTCTAAGCATTACTGTTTTTCTGAATGATGTAGTAGGTGTTTTCATATCTTCTGTTTTTGTTAATTCTTCTTTGTTAAGTCCGAAAAATGCGGCTTCAGCATCGTTACATAATTGAGCGATCATTAATTTATCTTCTTGAGAAAGTGTAGAAAGAATTTCTCTCAGTTGCTTTTCTAATTTTGAAAAGAATCTGTAAGTTCTCATATCATCGCTGTAGCTAAAATTCACGTCCATTGCGTTAATGTTTCTTGCGATTTTTTCTGCTCTTGAAGTTGATATTGTTGCCATTATTTCTTACTTTTAAGTTGTTAAATTATAGTGTAACTATCTTTTCTTTGATACAAATGTAAGACAAACTATAATAACTACCAAATAAAACTTTAATTATTTTCAAAATAATTATACTTTAACTATAATTTTATATCTTTGCACAACAACAAACACTTTATTCATGCAGATTTTAAGACTTAGAGAAATTTTGAAAGAAAAAAACATGACCGGTAAAAAATTAGCCGAATTGGTAAATGTTACTGAGGCATCAATAACAAATCTTACAAAAGGTGATAGTTTGCCTCGAAAAGAATTACTTCTTTCAATTGCGAAAACATTAGATGTAGATGTTCGGGATTTATTCATTCCAACTAAAAAGAAGCTATCTGAAAAAATATTCGTTCAGAGAGAGGATGGAACCTATAAAAATATTGGTGAAATTATAGTTGACGATCCGGATAATGTATGAAATGTAGAAAAATGTAGCCTCGAAAAGAACTTTTTTTTCACAGATGGAGAAAACCGTAATTCTCAGTAAATGAAAAGCATTATTTTAGAGCAAAATTTGTAACATGAAAAAATTATTATTGCTTTCGCTGTTTACTTTTAATATGGCTATTGCTCAGGAATTTATTTTAACTCCGAATAACTTCGTAAATAAAGATGATGATTCTAAAAATTACATTGTATTGGAATATCCGGAAATGAGCCAAAAGCAGCTATTTGATAAAACTAAAATCTTTGTTCAAACAAAATTTGAGAATTTAAAAAGCGATGGATTAAATGAGGTGGAATATTCTTTTATTAAAATCAGAACCACTGCACCTGGCACCAGAATAGGAGGCTCACTTATGTCTTTGATGATGATAGTCTATGAATTGAATTTTAAGGACGGTAAAATAATGGTTAAACCTATATTAGATCATTTCGACCCGACCAAGCCGACAAGCAGCGCAGTTTATCTCACCGGCGGTAACTCATTCTCTGGAAAATCAATATTTGATAAGACAGGAAAGATTTCCCTGAAAAATTATTTTGAAGTATCAAACACTAACGTAAATAAATTCGTTACTGATCTGAAAGATTATTTATCAAAGTCCGAAGAATGGTAATAGTTAATATAAAATACAAAGTTCCTTAATAATTTAGGCTCAATATAACCTATGAGATTTACAGATACAGTTGAAACCGTAAAGCAGTTGACAATTAAAAGCTTGATTGCAAATAAAATTTTATTGCCGAATACGTATAATATTGGAACTTTAAATTTCAAAGTGAACGGTTCTAAAACTGGATCTATCGGATTTGAAATTGTTGTGAGAGAGTTTTCAGGATTGATAAAAATATCATACGTTTTAGGAAACGGAGAGAGCAAAGCTTATAATATTGAGCTGATTTCTAAGCCTTCAAACCTCGGAAATGGTCTTTTATGGTTCTTTATTTGCCCAAAAACGGGTAAAACAGGCAGGAAATTGCACCTTTTTAATGGTGTTTTTGCTCATAGAACTGCTTTTCCTGATCTTTTTTATGAAAAACAAACCTACTCTAAGCAGCAAAGAGAATATGATTTTGCCCTCAGTGAATACCCATTTAATGTAATGTTTAATAAGCATCTTAAAACACATTACAAAGGCGTTCCCACAAAGAAATACGCAAGATTACTTAAAGCAGCAAAAATCAGGGATGAAAAATGGTTTAATGACGGAATAATATCCCGGAGAGAGTATGAGTAAAGAATTATCGGACTCCATGTTTGGACTTCTGGACAAAAATGTCCAAACCTTCTTAACGGAAGTAAATTAGCTTTGGTTGAATTATCGGACTCCATAAAAAGAACATAAGTCTGCGGATATTTCCGCACACCCCTTTAACCGGTTCCATAATTTTAAGGAATCGATATGATAGGTTTTTAGAGTCCATAAAAAAGAAATTTAGGACAGCGGAATTTTCCGCTGTCCTCTTTCGCTACTAAAATTTTTTGGAATTAAAGCAATCTATCTTCTAATGTATCGGAAATTAGAGAATTTTTGATATCGATTTCAGGATCTGTTTTTAACTCGATAAGAATATTTGTTTGATCTTCATTTGATAGACCATTAAGAGATAGCCTCATTTCTTTATCAGCTTCAACAGTTTCAGCCATTGCAGCTAATACGATTCGATTATTTGCGTATTTCACAAATCCTTCAGCAGTGCCAAAATCAGGCGAATTAAGCTCTACAAATAAGTTTGCGTTATATTCTTGATTTGTAGTAAAACTATTTAGGGAAATAAAAAGATTATCAATTGTTAATCTACTATCCAGAAAAGATTTTCGATCATCATTTAATGGCAGTTCAGATAAAACGGTTGTCTTAATCTTCTGCATTGATTCTTTTGTTATTAATATATCCATACAGCAAAAATACAATTAAAAAGAGATTTAGCACACTGAAAGCAAAATTGCGCTCAGTGCATTCTAAAGGTTTTTGGGAGGTCATACACGCAGGCGCGAGCATCCTTGAAAACACCTATTTCATAAAAACGACTTTTCCCGTATTTATGGTACTTCTTTAGATTTTTTGGAAGTCACAATACACGCGAGATAAAAGTAAGTTTTCTTACATGTATGGAACCGGTTAAAATAAAGCTCTGAAGATTTTTTCCATATCACAACGTACGCGCGCGAAATGATGCTGTGAAGATTTTATTCAGGTCATAACGTGCGCGTAAATGCCACTTTTGTATGAATACATGATTTCCTTGTTTTATCAGGGTCGGCAAGATTTTTTCGAGGTCACAACGCGTGCGAAGGAAATCGAATGTTTATTAGGTTTCATCCGATTTTTTGGAAGTCATTATGCATGTGTGAGGAATCCTGATTTTATTACCGTTCAGAGATTTTTTACCTATCACTACACGTATGCGCGTGAATGAGATTTCATAAAAGCGGATATTTCCGTATTTATGGGATATTGAAGGTTTTTGGGCAGTCACTACGCGCGCAATGATCGTTTTGATATTTTTATCAATCCGGAGTAAAATAAAAAAAGGAAGAATTTTCCTCGTTGAATTATCGGAGTCCATACGCGCGCGTAAATCAGTCGTCATTGAGAGGAGTGAATCTAATTTTCTTCATTATCATAATTTTGAAGATTATAATATTCAGAAAATATTTACAACATCACTTACAACATTTTTTAAATAGGCTGAATTCTCACCATTTAGATATTATCAGAATCGAACGAACTGAACGCCTAAAAAGCTACTACGAAAATTATTCGTAGCAGGTCAAAATCGGACGAATTGGACGAGCTAAAAGAATGCTTGCCATTTTGGGCAAGCAAACGTTTGTCCAATTTTGGACAGTCGTATTTGATGAGGTTAATAATAGAGTTATGAACAACCTCAGCCACAATTATGTGGAGCAGGTTTCCCACAACTTTATGGAAAACTAAATACCCGGAATCCCGTGTGTTTAAATGTCGCCAAAAACGATATTATAAAAGTGCAGATTTGCAGGTTTATCAAAATGTACCAAATTCGTATATTTAAAAGTAACGGAAATCCGTTTTTATGAACTTGCTTAGGTTTTTGATGAAGCAAACGTAATGAATGAACCTTTTGAACTTAAATGAACTTTTGAAACATTCGTTAAATGCTAATAATGAAGCTGTTAGTATTTAAAAGGTTCAAAGGTTCAAAAAGCTCAATTATATTTTAATAATTGTGTATCTAAGATTATCCAGTAATGTTTGTTGTTAATTTGTTGTAAGTAGTAAAATAAAAAAACACCTATATTTCTATAAGTGTTTGATTATCAGGCTCCTCCTCTTGGGCTCGAACCAAGGACCCTCTGATTAACAGTCAGATGCTCTAACCAACTGAGCTAAGGAGGAATGTTCCTCTTTTAGAGTGGTGCAAATATAGGATTGATATTTGAACCACGCAAGTTTTTTTATTTATTTTTTCAAAAATTTTAAAATTTATTGGTGATAATTTTAAATATGTCTGCTCCAAAAATCAGTAACATTAAGCCTAACAGGAAGATAACCCCAACCATTTGAGCATTTTCTAAAACTTTCTGCGGAACTGGTTTACCAACAATCATTTCATACAACGTAAAAATAACGTGACCACCATCTAATCCCGGGATTGGAATTAAGTTTAAGAACGCTAACCAAACAGAGAACATTGCCGTAAAGCTCCAGAAAGCCGTCCAGTCGATAGATACGCTTCCATCATTTGCTTTATCAACAGGCATATTTTTGATGATTGCCAATGGCCCACCAACTTTTTTATATCCTTGTACTTTTTTGTTGAAGATTAATTTAAACTGTTTCACTTGGTAAGTCAAACTCTCAATGCTTCTTGTGAAACCTCTTCCGATAGATTCTATAAAAGTAAAATGTTTTGTTTCATAGAATTTAGTCAATTGCTTATAAGAAGCCAAACCTAAAGTTCCTTCTTTAGATACCGATAAAACAAGCGGCTGAATTGCATCACCTCTCATTACGTCTACTTTAAGGTCTTTTCCAGCGTTGTTTCTTACTGTCTCCTGAAATTCATCATAATAAGAAATTTTCTTTCCATCGACAGCAACCACTTGGTCACCTACCTTTAAACCAGCTTGCGCCGTTTTAGGATTAAAAATAGAATCAATTACCGCAGGAAATCTTGGCGTAAGAAATGCTCTAGGATTTTCATCTTTGAAAGCCATTGCTTTACCATCATCATTCGTAGGGAAAGTCACTTCTTTTCCGTTTCTCAAAACAGTAATTTCGTCACTCAAAAGAACGTCTAAGGCTAGTTTATCAAGATTATTCTGAGTTTTTCCGTCAACCTTCAAGATTTTATCTCCATCCTGAAAACCCATTCCTTTAGCAACACTCGTATAATTCATCGGAGCATTGACCTTAGCAGTATCAAAAGAAGTCTCTCCATTAAAGAAAGAAAGACATCCGTAAATAATCCAAGCCAAGAAGAAGTTTACGGTAACTCCACCCATCATAATGATCAATCTCTGCCAAGCCGGTTTAGCTCTGAATTCCCACGGTTGTGCAGGTTGCTTCAATTGCTCAGTATCCATACTTTCGTCTACCATTCCGGCAATTTTCACATAACCTCCAAAAGGAAGCCATCCAATTCCGTATTCAGTTTCACCGATTTTTTTCTTTACGATAGAAAAATAAGGGTCGAAGAAAAGATAAAATTTTTCTACTTTGGTTTTAAAGTATTTTGCGGGTAAGAAATGCCCAAGCTCGTGAAGAATTACTAAGATAGAGATGCTTAATATAAATTGAAAGATCTTAATTGCTAATTCCATTAATTGTTTTTAGATTTTAATTTGCAAAGGTAATAATTATCAAAAGGATGCCAAACAAAAAAACTCCTCTAAATGAGAAGCTTTGTCATATATTATGGCTAATTTTTAAAAATTGAAAGAAACTCCCAGACTTCCGTTATTTCCCACCTCTGCGAAAACACCCACTTTTTCTGTAAAGAAATATCTAGCGCCAATGTGAGCACCAATGCCAAAGTCTCTTCCGAGCACTCCCAAATCAACTCCAGGATAAATATCTAATTTTTCAGGCAGTTCTAAAGCTTCCCTTAAATGGAAATTAACCCTTCCAAATATAAAAACCCTATTGTCTTTATTGTTGTCTTTGTAACCATCAAAATAAGCATTTGCACCAGCTCCGACAGATATAAGTTGGTTTAAACCATAATCATAAGTTGCGGAAATCCCAGTACCATACCCCCATGCATTGAATCCTAAATTAACTTTCTGGTCGCCTTTTCCCGTATAAGCTTGTGCACTGACTGCCACTCCGGTAAAAACCATCAACATAAAAACCAATTTCTTCATAGACTTTAATTTTAAATTATTACTAATCACAATTTGCAGCAAATATAAAACCGAAACCATTTAAAAACAGTAATTTTATACAAGTTTTGAAATAGAAATATGAAAATTATAGGCTTAAATCAGGATATCATCTGGAAAAACAAAAACGAAAACTTTCAATTAATTGAAAACCAACTACAAAATCAAGAAGCAGATTTATTTCTTCTCCCAGAAATGTTTTCTACAGGATTTTGCATGGATGCTGCTGAAGTTTCAGATAAAAATGAAGAATCTTTAGCATTTTTAAAGAAAATTTCAAAAGAGAAAAACGCAGCATTCTCGGGAAGTGCTTCTATAAAAGTTGACAATCAGTTTTTTAATAGAATGTATTTTGTGAAACCCAATTCTGAAGTAACATTTTATGATAAACGGCATTTATTTTCCTTTTCAGGTGAAGATAAAATCTATACCCCGGGAAAAGAAAGAGCTATTGTAGAACATCTTGGAATTCGGTTTCTGTTGCAGGTTTGCTATGATTTGAGATTTCCGGTTTTTGCGAGAAACAATGATGACTATGACGCTATTTTATATGTTGCCAACTGGCCGGAAAAAAGAGTTGGAGCCTGGGAACATTTACTGAAAGCAAGAGCTATTGAGAATCTGTCATATGTATTCGGTTTAAACAGAATAGGAACCGATGGAAATGATCTTTTTTACAAGGAAAGTTCCCATTGTTTTTTTGCAGATGGCAAAGAAATTTCTCAGAAGAATGGAAATCTGGTTTCAGCAGAGTTAAATTTAGAAGAGCTTAAAGATTTCAGAAATCATTTTCAGTTTTTGAATGATAGAGATTGTTTTGAAATTAAATAATGTGATGTTTTATTTCTCGCAGATTAAGAAGATAAAAAGAAATGCTTGTCCGCAATTTCTCATATTCTATATCTTTTTGTATTTCTTTGCTAAGTTTACGCCCTTTAGTTTGTAAAACAGTCAAATTTTAATATTCTTTGTTTGCCTTTGCGTTAAATTATCGAATATTAGTGAAAACGGATTTACATAAAAAAGAAAAAAAAATCTGCTCAATCAGCAAAATCAGCGAGATAAACTATCTTCATTTAAATCTAATCACTTTTAAACCTTACTATTCGAGACTTCCTTTCGTTTTCGTAATTTCTTCAAAGCCTTTCTAGCTAAAATCACCACAGCAATTACAATCAAAATTGCCAGAAAAGCTGCTATTACCGGAGCAACCATTGCCAAAACAGTCATAATCCCGGCACCTGCTGTTTCGGTAGTTCCTACAACAGGATTTCCCAAACCTCCGGTTGTTGCAGTAGAAGCAGCTCGAATTCCTGCAAACCCCGAACTGATTGTTGCTGCAGTTCCACCTCCTGCGATCAAAGCCAATCCCCATTGTGGAAACGTTCCTAAATCAGCAAACTGACTCGCAAAAAGTACAGAACCTGCAATCGTTGCCATCGGAACAGAAACGGTATCGAGTAAATGGTCAACAATTGGAATATAATAGGCTAAAATTTCTGCTAAAGTGGCAATTCCTGTGGTAATTAACGCCGGAAGACCGGAAAGCCATTCAAAACTTTCATTCATGGGAATCCATTGAAAATAAGAAGCTAAACTCACCGCAAACATTGGTAAAAATACTCTAAAACCGGTTGCCGCAGCAAGTCCGATTCCGATAAATGCACTCAGAACATAGGGAAGATAAGGAATTTGGTCTAGCATGGTCATCAATTGTTTGTTTAAAGCTACAAAAAATACGCACATCGATAACTAATTACAGTTTATTCAAACAAAAAAAATTGCACTCCAAAGAATCGCAATATTCATAGTAACAATAAAATGATTAATTGCAAATCTTATTGCTGTTTTTTCTGAGCTTCACAAAGCTTGATAAATTCTGCCTCTACCACCTGAAATTTTTCAGGAAGCTCATTCGAAACCCAAAACATCATAGCGATAGTTTTTTCACCAAAACTTGCTTTAAAAAGGTCTTTATTTAAACGGTAGCATTCTCTCAAAAGTCTTTTTATACGATTTCTGTGCACCGCTTTTTTAAAATATCTTTTAGAAACCGAAACTCCTAGTTTTACATTTTCATTTTGTAAATCCTGATGGTTTTTAAGAATGATAATTCGCAAATTTCCGCAACTTCTCCATTTACCTTTTGCAAAAAGTAAAGTAATCTCGGTATCTTTTTTGAGCTTTTCTTGTTTTGGATATTTAAAATCTGACATTAATCTTTCTTCAGTAAGTGGTTGATAACTTCTGCAGCAGCGTACAGTCCAAAAATTGCAGGAAGAAAACTGATGGTTCCATAAAAAGATCTTTTATAATTGGTTCCATCGGTCATTTTCAAGCTATCTTCATCCTGAATTTCATCTGAAAACACACAACGTATTCCTTTATCAATTTTTTCTTTTTTAAGTCTTTTTCTGACTTCTCTTGCAAGATGACAATGCTGAGTTTTGTGAATATCTCGAACGATAACTTTAGAAGGATCAGATTTTCCGCCGGCTCCCATCGAGCTTACAATTTTTATTTTTCTGCGTCTTGCCGCAATAATTAATGATACTTTCGGGCTAACGCTATCAATACAATCTAATATATAATCGAAATTTCCACCATCTAGAATTTCTGCCATTCTTTCAGGATTTAAAAATTCATTCACTTTTATCAACTCAAGATTCGGATTGATATCCATCAATCTTTCTGCAACAACATCTACTTTATGTTTTCCTACAGTAGAATGCAGAGCAGGAAGCTGCCTGTTAATATTCGTAATATCTACAGTATCACCATCTACAATTGTCATTTTCCCGACACCGGATCTGGCTAAAAACTCAGCGGCAAAAGAACCTACTCCACCCAAACCCACAACCAAAACAGCTGCTTTGTTTAATTTTTCAACACCTTCTTCTTTTATCAGTAATTCTGTTCTTTCAAGCCAAACTTTATCCATGCTGAATCGTTTCTAAATTTTCTAAAATCTGTACATTAAGTTTTTCTAAAGAAATCCCTTTCAATTCTGAAACTTTTAGATATAACTCTTGAATATTAAAATCCTCATTATCAGTTTCCAGAAATATTTTTTCTAAAGGAGTTGTCTTTAAAACATTCTGCAAAGATAGATTATACAAAACAGCTTTTCCAAAACTCAAATAAAATTTATTTTTAAGCAAATCATCAGCAATGCTCTGTTTTTTGTTAAATCCGTGAATAATCATCGGTTGATTTGCCATTTTCTTGAAAGAAATTACTTCATAAAATTTTCTTACACAATGAATAATCAAAGGCTTTTTAAACTCATTAGAAATTTCAATTTGCTTTTTAAAAACCTGTTCCTGTATTTTTGGTTCGATAGAAATCAAACCATCAAGACCACATTCACCAATTGCAAAACAGTTTTCAACAATATTAGAATTCAACCAATTAAATTGATTGTCAATATTCTCCAACTGAATATCTTGAGGATGAATTCCTATGGAATAAAGAAATTCCGGTAAAGCTTCATCGTATTCTAGATTGTAAATTCCGTGGCTTATATTTTTTTTATGATGATGAAAATCAAAAAAATCCATATTCAAAAATACTACAATTAAGGCAAGAATTAAAATTCTTAAACAACTGTTTACTGATATGTTAAAAAGTCTTAACTTTACTGAAAACGTGATTATGGGAAAAAAGTTTTCTGAGAAACAGATTCATATTCTTGATATTGCCGAAGAACTTATCGCTAAGAAGGGATATGAGGGAACATCTGTACGAGATATTTGCACCAAGGCTAACATCAATGTGGCTATGATTTCTTATTATTTTGGTTCTAAAGAAAAAATGATGTCTTATCTTTATCAATATCGGGTACTAAAAACAAGAGAAAATTTTTCAGAATTTGCTGATACCATAAAAGACGGCAGACCAGAAATGCAGATGAAAGAAATGATAAAATATATCGTAAGCCAACTTTTCAGATACAATTATTTCCATGGTTTTGTTACACAGGAACTTCGACACACAGAAAATCTTAAGGATGAACTTCTAGATTTTTATCAGCTTTTTGTAAAAAAACTTGATGAAGTCATCAAAAAAGGAGTTACTTCGGGAGTTTTCACCTTTACACCAAAACCTGAGGATATTCTTACAACCATTATTGGTTCTACTTTATTTGTCATCAGAAATAAGAATTTCTATGAACTGTATGTACCTCACAAAGATGATGAATCATACACCAAAGAAGCTGAAAAAAAGGTAAGAATGAATCTTTTAATGAATACTTTTGCTGTTTTGGGCTACTCAGCAGACTAATTTTACGTTAAATAATCATAAAAAAAAATCTTTTAGCAAAAAAGTTATATTTTTGCAAATTAATAGGTCGGTAAACCCGAAAACTGTTACATTTTATATGAAAAAGTATATTTTAGGTATTTTCGCTATTGCTGTTTTAGCATCATGCAAAAGTCAGCAGGAAAAAGCGCTGAGAAGTGCAGACAAAAACTTTATTCTTAAAGCTGCAAACGAAAATTTTGCTAAAAAGAAATGGAAAAACGCATTGGCACTTTATGACAGACTTCCAAATTTGGTAGCAGGTACAGATGATGCGCCCAATGTGGTTTTCAATTCTGCATATGCCAATTATTATGATAAAAACTATAGACTGGCAGGAAATCAGTTTAAAAACTTCTCGGTAAGTTTCCCTCAGGATAACAGAAAAGAAGAGGCGGCTTATATGTCTGCATTATGTTACTACAATGGATCTATGGATTATAACTTAGATCAAACGAGTACAGAATTGGCAATTAATGAGCTTCAGGAATTTTTGAACGCGTATCCTAATTCTGAAAGATCAAAAAACATCAACACAATGATTGATGAGCTTTCTTATAAATTAGAATTCAAGGCTTTCGAAAATGCTAAGCAATATTTCAAAATGGGAGATTACAAAGCAACTGTAACTACTTTTGAAAATGTTTTGGATGATTTCCCAAGTACAAAGCTTCGTCCGAAAATCTACGATTACATGATGAAAGCACGTTATAATTTAGCTGTAGGTTCAAATTATGAACTAAAAGGCGAGCGTATCGAAAGTGCATTGGCTTTTACCAAACAGGTCGAAAAAGAACTTCCAGATACAGAATATTCTAAAACGGCTTTAGATTTAAGACAAAAACTCGAAAAAGAGAAAAAAGATTTTGTTGTCGCTAAGAAACAAATGGAAGAAAAAATGGCAATACTTACGGCAAAGCAGAAAAAAATTGCCGCTAAGCTTGCAGAACAGAGTAAAATAGAGCAGCAATTTAAAGAACAAATCGCTAACGAGAAGAAAGCAATGCAGATTCAGAGAGACAGTGCGGCGTTACACACACCTCCTCCTGCGGCGACTTTCAAAATCCAAAGATAATTCGTAAATTTGCCATCTTATAATTAAAATAATTTTCTCAAAATGAGCGTAAAAGATACAAAAGCAGAAGTAAATACTATTACTTACGATAAAGATAAGATTGAAGATAAAGTAGGTTCAATCTATGAAGCTATTGTGATCATGGGGAAAAGAGCAGAACAAATCAATGCAGAAATCCGTACTGAATTACACAATAAATTAGACGAATTTGCTGTTCACAACTCTACTTTGGAAGAAGTTTTCGAAAACAGAGAACAAATCGAAATTTCAAAACATTACGAGAAGCTTCCAAAGCCAACATCTATCGCTATCCAAGAATGGTTAGACGGTGATATTTATTTCAGAAAGACTGAAGAAAGAAAATAATAAATTTCATTCTTATAAAATATAAAATCATAGAAGATTCGTTTCTTCTATGATTTTTGTTGTTTGTATATATCGTTTCTGCTTAAATTCTTAATGGCAGATAAAATGCAGACCATTAAGATAAAGACATTCTTGAAAAAATCAGTAAATTAGTCCTTTAAAAAAATCTACATGAGTATTTCAGGGAAAAAGATTCTGATTGCCGTTTCTGGCGGAATAGCAGCTTATAAAATTCATTTCCTCATCCGAGATTTAGTGAAAAAAGGAGCCGAAATTCAGGTAATTATGTCTCCTGATGCAGAACATTTTGTAACCAAACTAAGCCTTTCTACCCTTTCCAAAAAACCTGTCTACAGTGATTTTTACGGTGATAATGGAACCTGGAACAGCCATGTTGAAATGGGACTTTGGGCAGATGTAATGATTGTAGCACCTTGTACAGCCAATACTTTAGCAAAAATGATTCACGGGATTTGTGACAATCTCTTGATTGCAACATACCTGTCGGCAAAATGCCCGGTATTTATTGCTCCAGCAATGGATTTAGACATGTATCAACATCCTTCAACCAAAAATAACCTTAAGCTTGCTGAAGAATTTGGCCACACTGTAATTCCCGCCGAAAGTGGAGAATTGGCAAGTGGATTAGTCGGCCAGGGAAGAATGGCAGAGCCCGAAACCATCGTAACAACATTAGAGGAGTTCTTTAATTCTGACAAAAAAAAATGTCTACAAGGAAAAACAGTACTAATCACAGCTGGACCGACGTATGAAGCCATTGACCCTGTTCGTTTTATAGGAAACCATTCTTCAGGAAAAATGGGCTTTTCATTAGCCGAAGAAGCAGCAAAAAGAGGTGCAAAAGTGATTCTTATTTCAGGACCTAGCTCTTTGAAACAGAAACATGAAAATATAGATTTACACCGCGTTACGTCAGCAAAAGAGATGCTCGATAAAGTTTTTGAATATTACGAAACCATCGATATTGGGATTGCGAGTGCTGCAGTTGCAGATTATGCGCCGAAAGTAATAGCTTCAGAAAAAATTAAAAAAAATGAAGATACTTTTACGATTGAATTAATCAAAAACCCAGATATTCTGAAAACAATGGGTGAGAAAAAATCGCATCAGTTTTTGGTAGGATTTGCTTTGGAAACTCAAAATGAGGAAGAAAATGCTAAAGGAAAACTCGCCAAGAAAAATCTGGATATGATTGTTCTAAATTCACTCCGTGATGAAGGGGCTGGATTTAAAAACGACACCAACAAAATAAAGATTTTCACACCAACAGAAAAAATGGAATTTGATTTAAAATCAAAAGAAAATGTCGCTAAAGATATTCTCGATTGTATTGAAGCTCAATTTTTAAAATAAATGTTATAAATTTCCGTTTTCAACTTTTAATTTGTCAAATGAAAAAAATAATCATACTCTTTTTTCTCGTTGTATTCAATTTCAGTTTTTCCCAGGAACTTCTGGCGACAGTTCAGATAAACTCTCAGAGCTTAGGTGGAAGCAATACACAAGTCTATAAAGCTTTGGAAAAAAGTCTCAGAGATTTTATCAATAATACAAGCTGGACAGGTAAAAAACTTCAGAATTTTGAAAAAATAAAATCAAATTTTGCAATAGTTCTCAGCGAACGAGACGGAAACAAATATAAAGGCGCTATAGTTATTCAGGCAGTGCGTCCTGTTTTTAACAGTTCATACGAATCTCCCCTTTTAAATCTTAAGGATAACAGATTTGCTTTTGAATATGTTGAAAACGAAAACCTTATTTTCAACGAAAGACAGTTTTCGGGAAAAAACTTAATTGATGTCATCAGTTTTTATGTCTATGTTATTTTAGGGTACGATGCAGACAGCTTCCAGTCAATGGGTGGAACTCAGTGGTTTTCAAAAGCACAACAGATTGCCCAAAATTCTCAAAACAGAAATTACGAAGGTTGGAATCAGATTAATGAGCCTAGGAGCCGTTCTATTTTAATTGGAGAAATTCTTAATCCTAATATGAGCCAACTTCGTTCTACCATTTATACGTATCACAGAGCTGGTTTAGACGGATTGTTTAATCAAGACCAAACACAAGCTAAGAAAATTATTTTTGATGCCTTAATACAGCTGAAAACCTACGAAAACTCTTTCCAGCAGAATTATTTCTTTAATCTTTTTATGGATAATAAAGCGGATGAGATATTCAATATTTTCAATTCTGGAAATAATGGACCCATAAACATCGGGACTTTGAAACAGCAGATGATTATTTTCTCTCCAAAGAATACCGAATCTAAGTGGAATAAATGGAAGTAGGGGTTTTAATTTTTTAATTCTGACTTCTAAATTTTATATTTGCAGTAACAAACGTAATCTGCTTTTGACCTATGCTTTCAAGAATTTACATTAAAAACTTTGCTCTTATTGATGCTCTCGATGTGTCTTTAAAAAATGGTTTACAGGTAATTACCGGTGAAACTGGCGCAGGTAAATCGATTATTCTAGGTGCCCTCAGGTTGATTTTGGGAGAAAGAGCAGATATCAAATCAATTTCAAAAACAGAAGATAAAAGCATCGTTGAGACAGAGTTTGAACTGAATAATCAGTTTAAAAAATTCTTTATCGAAAATGACCTCGATTACGAGCATCAGACCATTATCAGACGTGAAATTTTACCTTCAGGAAAATCAAGGGCATTTATCAATGATGTTCCGGTGACTTTGGATATTTTGAAAGAACTGACTTCTCAGCTAATCGATATTCATTCTCAGTTTGAAACCTCTAATCTTTTCACTTCAGAATATCAGTTTAAAATCATCGATGGACTTTCTGATAACAAAAACCTGATTGAGAATTATCAGCAGGATTTTTCTGAGTTCCAAAATTTAAAAACTCAGCTAAAAAAATTTCAAACTCAACTTTCAGAAAGCACGAAAGAAAGTGATTATAAGCAATTTCTTTTGAATGAGCTTGAAGACCTGAAAATGGATGATGTAAACTATGAAGATTTACAGAACCAGCTTTCTATGCAGGAAAATGCAGGAATGATTTCAGAAAACCTAGCTCAGCTTTTGTCGAGATTTCATCAGGAAGAAATAGGAATTTTCTCCTTTTTTAATGATGCAAAATCTAAACTTTCGAAAATATCAGAAGTTTCAACCAATTTCGCAGAACTTAACGAGAGATTTGAAACATCTTTTGTAGAAATTAAGGATATCATTGCAGAACTTGAAGATGAAGCCGAAAATATTGAAATCAATCCTGAAACGCTAGCACAGCTTTTAGAATTTAATAATAAAATAAACAGTCTTTTCCTTAAACACAATGTTACTGATATTGAAGATTTAAAAGAAATCAGAAATCAGCTTTCGGGTGAACAAAAAGGAACGGTAGAAATTGAAGCTTACATTGTACAAATCCTTGAAAACATTTCTAAAAAAGAAAAATCTCTGGAAGCTTTAAGCCAAAAACTTTCAAAAAACAGAAAGAAAAGCGTCCCCGTATTCATTAAAAAAGCAGAAGATTTATTTAAAAAACTTGGACTTGAAAAAGCTAAAGTTGATATTGAAATCAGCGAAGCTGCCGAATACAATCAGTTTGGGAAAGAAAACATTCAGCTTTTATTTCAAGCAAATTCAGGATTTCCATTAAAACCTATTCAAACTGCTATTTCGGGAGGTGAAAGATCTCGTGTAATGCTCGCTGTGAAAAAGATTATTGCTGAAAGTGACGAGCTTCCCACTTTAATTTTAGACGAAATCGACACCGGAGTTTCAGGAAAAGTAGCCGAAGAAATCGGAAATCTAATGCGTGAAATGTCTGAAGACATGCAATTGATTGTTATTTCTCATTTAGCACAGGTTGCCGCAAAAGGTAATGACAATTATAAAGTTGTAAAACAGGACGTTAACGGAAAAACCCAGTCAACGATTATTCCTCTAAACGACGAAGAAAAACTGAATGAAATTGCACAGCTCCTTTCCGGAAGTAAAATCACCGAAGCCGCATTAACACAGGCAAAAGAATTAATTGGATAATAGATTCTTACCATAAAATACAAAGACTTCTTTTTTAGAGGTCTTTTTTATTCTCAAAACAATCTCAATTGTTGTTCTTTCGTTCCTGTAAATCCTTCTGTAGAAAGTTTAGGAAATTCTTTCCCATCAAAAAACTTTTTTCTTCCGATTTTGAACGTATTGTGAATCATCTCTGCAATATTTCCGCTGCCTTTCTGTCTTTCAAAATAGCTTTTGTCACCTAGATTTCCACCACGCATAGAACGGATTAAGTTTAAAACCTTCTGGGCTCTATCCGGAAACTGAGTTTCAATCCATTTTACAAAAACAGGCTCTACCGTATCATTAAGCCTGACCAAAGTATAGCCAAAACTCTGAGCCCCAGCATCTGAAATAGATTTTAAAATACTTAAAGGCTCATCGCTATTCAACCCCGGAATAATTGGCGCAACCATAACATTAACAGGGATATTATTTTCAGAAAGTAATTCTATCGCTTTCAGTTTATTGTTTGTCGAACTAGTTCGAGGCTCCATTTTTCTGCGCAAATCTTCATTCATTGTCGGAATACTCAGCGACACAGAAACTAAATTTTGCTCAGCCATTGGTTTTAAAATATCCAAGTCTCGAAGCACTAACGCATTTTTTGTAAGAATATTTACAGGATGTCTGTAATCAAGACAAATCTGCAATAATTGTCTGGTAATTTCAAATTGTCTTTCGGCAGGTTGATAACAATCGGTGTTTCCCGACATTAAAATGGGTTCTGGTTTGTAGCCTCTTTTTTTGAAAAATTTTTCTAATAATTCGGGAGCATTTTTCTTCACCATAATCTTTCTTTCGAAATCAATTCCGGCGCTGAAACCCCAATATTCGTGTGTTGGTCGTGCAAAACAATAAGAACAACCATGCTCACAACCTTGGTAAGGATTCATAGAATATTCCATCGGTAAATCTTGGCTTTTCACCTGATTGACAATGGTTTTTGGAAAAACTTCGGTAAAAGAAGTTTTAATGGTTTCGAAATCTTCATCTTCAGGCTCAAAAGTAAATCTGTCGAAACGGTTGATTACATTTCGCTGAGCACCTTGACCTTTTATGATATTTTCGTTTTGCATTAATCACGTAAAATTATAAACCTTTCGATTAAAAACACTCAATTTTAACACTCAATTTTTCCACAAAAAAAATCCAACACCAAAAAAAATTGGATGCCGGATTTTGAAAAAATTTATATCTATTTATTACTTCTTACTTAAGGGCGTAGAACTCAATACCATGATCATCATCATGATTTTTTTTATCAAAATGTCTGTGATGATCTGAATAGTATTCGTTGTACTTTTTATGTTTTTTACCTAAAATCTTCTTTACGCTTATAAAACTTAATACTGCCAAAAGACCGACTCCTCCCGCCAGTAAAACTCCTACTTCTTTTTTCATGTTTTTTACGATTTTGAATTGTAAGATATCAAATAGTGTACCTTTTTATATTTGAATCATAACAATTTTCGTTAATCTATTGATGTATTTTGTTAAAACTGAATTAAAATTTCCCCCCTTAAGTATGGTTTAATAATTGTAGTAACAAATAAAAATATTATTATGGAAAATTCAGAAAACAATGATCAAATGTCGACCCTGAGTCAGGTCATGGAAACCTTGAGAAAAAGGGGAATTCACAAAGAATTTAGAATGAATGATCAATGCCAAATGAAATATGATAATTCTGAAAAAAACTACCTTCCTGAAGAGTTGTCTATTCTGAAAACCTATCGTTTTGAAGGTGACAGCAACCCTGATGACAATGTTGCTTTGTATGTTTTGCAGGACAATCACAAGAATTTAGGAATTATTATTGATTCTTACGGTGCCGAAAGCAATTATTCCGGAGAAGAATTTGATACTTTTTTACGAGATATTCCGGTTCATGAAAGTGATGAATATTAAATCAAACTAATCTTATATACAAACTCTCGAAATCATTCAGTTTCGGGAGTTTCTTTTTTCTTAAATACTTTTTTAAACAAACCCTTTTTTTCTTTTGGCTTTTCAGGATCATTTTTCTGCTCAGAAACATTACTTTTTGATGTGCTCATTTCTTTGGAGACGTCTTTCTTGGCTTGCCGTACCGATTTTTTCACCTCTTTTACACTAGACTTCACCTCTTGCACCGTTTTCACAGCTCCTTCTACTGTTTTTTTAGTTTTGTCAACATTAATTCCGACCAACGTTTTCTTTAAACCATCCTCAACACCTTTCCAAAACATATTGAAGAATGATTTTGTAGGATCTCTTTCCACTCCTTCCACAACCACAGATTCCGGAAATTTACCCGAATCTGATTTGATAAAAACATTGGCAACGGCACTCAAAAGCCTTTTCTTCTCTTTGCTTTTTTTATCTAAAATAGAAATCTTAAGATCTTTGTGTTTAATATTGAATGTTCCGCCAATTCCTTTCGGATTTCCTTTAAAATTAAAAAGCATCTGCTGAATGGTGCCTGTCGCAGAAATACTCATATAAGGAACAACAAACGAATTCAGCGCCGTTGCAGGAATATTATCGAGGTTTCCAGCAATGGTAAAATGATCGCTTTGATCTGCTGTATTAAATCCCCAATTTACAGACAAAGGAGATGACTTCATAAACATACAGTTGATGTCTATTTGTACGTTGGTTGGTTTCCCTTTCATTTTGGCAGAATTCAGGTTTTTAACATTCATATTAAAATTACTGAATGTCAGTTTTCCCGGCCCGTCGCTTTTTGGGGTGTCTTCTTCGTATTCCAACAAAGAATTTTTCAGTTGAAGATTGGCAACATACATCGGAATTTTAATTGATCTCAACATTCTCGAATACAGAGGTTTTATTTTAGGGTCATCTGCAGGAATTTTAGATCTGAAAATATTGGCATTCGCTGAATTAATGGTAACGTTTGTCGCATTGATAGATTTGTTTTCAGAAAAAAGATCCCAGTTTCCCAATGCAGAAATCTGGTTCACTTTAATATCATATAAATCTCTTTCAACAGGAATCATTCGTATAAATTGTGCCCTTGAAACCAAAGGAATCATCGCAAACTGATTGATTTCAATCTTATTCTTATTTAAAGCTAAAGCGCCAACATTCATCTTGTAGAATTCGGTTTTGTAAACAAAGTTTTTGGTGGTTAAAGCATAATCTTTTACTTTGACAGCCATCCCGTTTTTGGCATTGTTTTCAACCAATTCAAGCTGATTTACAGTTGCATTTAAATCATTAAATGTTAACGGTTGCTTTTTGCTTTCGTAAGTAATATTTGAATTTTTAAGTGAAATTTTTCTCACAACAATCGGGAACTGAATTCCTTCAACGGTTGTTTTTTTCTTGGCAATCACTTTTCCTTCAGTAATTTTTCCGTTGAGACCGTCAATTAAAACATCTTTTACATCAAGATTTAATTTTTTATCAACAAATTTAAAATCGTTAATCGCAAACTGAATGAGATTTGTTTTAAAATCCATTGCCATTTTTGGCGAATTGGTAGGTTTTGCAACAATATTTCGTATTTGTCCGCCTTTTGGATTTAAACTAAAATTCTCTATAGAAACATCCTGCTGATCATTATAATAAATTCCCTTTCCTGCAATTTTAAAATCTTTATAAAGCACAGGAATTACTTCCTGCGAACTTTCTTTGGTAAATTCTAGTTTATTGACATTTACACTTAAATCTTCAGCATAAAATAAATCGGTTTCGTTTGGTTTTACAATTTGAATTTTAGCATTGCTTAATTTTATGTCTTCTAAATTGAGCTCAAAATTTCTCTTTTTCTCAGTTTTTTTAGATGCCACAAATCCGGTTTTATACACTTTCAGAAAAGGACTTTGGAAGTCTGCGTTGGCAAGAGAAACTTTATTTTTTTTCAGAACAATATCCTTAAAATTCATTTTAGGAATACTGAACTGAATCATTTGAGGTTTTTGAGGGTATAATTTTTTAAACTGTTCAAATGTGATAATCGGTGTTAATTGAAAGTTTTCAACCGACATTTGTCCGTTTGTTGTGGTAATATTATCAATTTTCAAGGTGTAAATATCGTCCGGCTGGAAGAAAAAATCTTTACCTCGAATACTGTAACGATCAAAAACAACCGGAAGTTTATTTTCTACCGATTCTTCTGTCATCTGAAGATTTTCAACAAACAAATCAAGCTCGTTTACGCCTACGAATTTCTGTTTGGTATATTTAAAAACAGTGATTGTTCCTTTATTAATTCTGATATTTTCAAAATTTACTGGATTTGTTTTTTTGCCCGTTTTCTGATCTTTGGGCTTGGCAAGGATAATATTGAGATTAGGCTTTGAAAGCAGTAAATCTGAAGAACTTATGGTCTTATTAAACAACGCATCATAAATACCAAAACGACTAATCTTCAGTGTATCAATAGTACCCTGAAGACCAATCACCTCAGTATTATTTGGGTTTTTATTATTAACCGTTATTCCGGTTGCAAAAATATTTCCGGTTCCCAGATCAACATCTAAAGATTGATAAGAAACTTTGTACTCTGTATTTTTTTTGATATAATCAGGAAGTTGGGTTTTAAGCCATATATTAAGTCCGAAATTGGCAATCAAAACGATTCCAAATAAAATTCCCAGACCTATTAAAAGCTTTTTAACCCAAGGTTTTTTCATGATTTAATATTTAATACATTATATTAATTTTTCACAGTCAACTCAATCACATATCCTTCATGCCCTCTCACATTCATAAAATACCCTCCTTCAAAACTCAAATACTGTCCTTTAATTCCAATTAATTTACCTGTAAACTCAGGCTTTTTGTCTAAAGTGAATGAAGTTACTTTTTCTGGTTTCTCAAACGGGTAATCAAACTTCCACATCTCTTCACCTTCAGAGTAAAATTTCTGAAAATCCTCAGGAAAATATTCTTTTATTTTCTGCTGAAAATCTACCAAATCAATCTCCCCTTCAAAATCATCCTGCAGCATTTTTCTCCAGTTGGTTTTGTCTGAAAGATGTTCTTTTAAGGCCACTTCTATCATTCCGGCTTCGTAGCGGTTTTCTGTTCTTGCAATCGGTAAAGCAAATGTTGCGCCTTGATCAATCCACCTTGTAGGAATTTGTGTATTTCTCGTCACTCCCACTTTCACATCACCCGTGTAAGCTAAATATACGGTATGTGGCTGCAATTGGATTTGTTTTTCTACTTCTAAATCTCTCTCACCAATTCCTAAATGGGCTGTAGAAAGCTCAGGACGAATAATGGTATCGCTCGCATAAGGACTTTCGAAAAAGCAGCTTTTACAGAAACCCATTCTATAAATCGTTTTATTTAATCCACAATTTACACATTGAAAACCGGTATGTTTTATCGTTAATTCTTTTCCAAGCAATTCATTCATATGGATAAGATCTCCTGAAAGATTGAGATAATATTGTATCGGTTGCGCATCATGGGTTGTCATTTTCAATATTTGTCCGGAAAAGTACATTTCAAAAAAATTTATTTGTTAAAGATATAAATGTAAACTTTTTTCAGGTATTTAAAAACAATTTCGTACTTTAACTACTAATAAAAAAAAAAAACACACAATGAAAAAAATGTACTCTTTTTTGTCGATTTTACTGACATCTTTGCTTTTTGCACAAGCCACGATTTATTCAGAAAACTTTGGAAATCCTACAGCAACCACTTTGTTAACAGCTTATTCGGGATTTCAAAACAGCAGCCCTATTGTTTATTCTGGTACTGCTGATGTAAGAACATCTGCTCCATCAGAGGGGTATACCGGAGCAAGCGGAAATGGTTGTGGATATCTAGGAAATGTAACGACACTTTCAGGAAACCCTGTAAAAACATTAATCGTAGAAGGAATTAATACCACAAACTACACGGGTATTGCCATGACACTTGGTCACTATAAAAGCACAAACGCTGCAAACAACGAACTTACAATTGAGGTAAGCGCAGATGGTACAACTTGGACACCGCTAACTTATACAAGACCCACCGGAACAGCAACATCTAATTGGGTTTTAATAAGCCCCGCCGGAACAATCCCAGCAACAGCTAATTTGAGAATAAGAATAACTAATGTTTTAGATTCTAATGCAGGCTTCAGGGTTGACGATATAAAGCTTACGGGAACCGCTACCAGTCTGGCAATTCGCGAAAACATCAAAAAAGAATTTAATATTTATCCTACTTCTGTTACTGAAGGCAAAATCTTCATTACTTCCACTAAAAACGCTGATAAAAACGTAAAAATCTTCGACCAAACAGGAAGATTAATGATAAACAAGATTATTACACGCGAAATAAACGTTTCTAACTTGTCAAAAGGAATTTATATTCTAAATATTGAAGAAGGCGGAGCTTCTGTATCCCAAAAAATAATCATCAAGTAATAAAAAATTTATAGTTAAAAAAAAGAATCTCAAGCAAAAGCTGAGATTCTTTTTAGTTTATAGATATATTTGTAAAACAAATTTAACAAATGATTTATCTCGTAACAGGAGGAAGTGGATTTATTGGTTCTCATTTGATAGAAAAATTATTGAAAGAAGGACATTCTGTCATAAACATTGACAATTTTGATAATTTTTACGATTATAAGATAAAAATTAAAAATACTTTAGATTCTCTTGAAAAAAACCTTGATTTTGAATTTTCTGAAAAAGAAAACGATATTCAACATCTAATTTCCATTTCAACATCAGAATATTACACTTTATATTTTCAGGATATCAGAGATAAAAAAGGATTAGAAAATATATTTCAAAATCATAAAATTGATGTAATCATACACTTAGCCGCTCTTGCTGGCGTGAGACCGTCTATTGAAAGACCTTTAGAGTACGAAGAAGTCAATATACGTGGCACGATGAATCTTTGGGAGCTGTGCAACCAATTTAGCATCAAAAAACTCATTTGCGCCTCATCTTCAAGCGTCTATGGAAACAATGAAAAAATTCCTTTTTGTGAAACCGATAATGTAGACCAACCTATTTCGCCATATGCAGCAACAAAAAAATGCGGTGAAATATTAGGGCATGTTTACCACAGTCTCTATGGAATAGACATGATTCAGCTGAGATTTTTTACAGTGTACGGGCCTAGACAAAGACCTGATTTGGCGATTCACAAATTCACAAAACTCATTTCAGAAAATAATGAAATCCCTTTCTATGGTGACGGAAACACAGCCAGAGACTATACTTATATAGATGACATTATTGACGGGATATTAAAATCAGTGGTTTATCTTGAGAAAAGCTCAGGAATCTATGAAATCATCAACTTAGGAGAAAACGAAGTTGTCACGTTATCGGAAATGCTGTCAGAAATTGAAAAAAATCTTAATAAAACTGCCATTAGAAAAATACTGCCATTACAGCCCGGTGATGTGCAAAAAACCAGCGCAGATATTACCAAGGCACGAAATTTAATCGGTTACAACCCTACCACCAACTTCCAAAATGGCACAAAAAAATTTGTGGAATGGTTTTTGAGAAAATGACATCAATCTACTGCGATTGCAAGTATACAGGCATTTGTAGTAAAATATAGATAAAAATTAACAAAAGAATTGAAAATCAAGTCATAAAAAAAGTTTATAATATAACCTATTTTTATACTTTTGCAAAAAATAATAAATTATGTACTGGACATTAGAATTAGCTTCATATTTAAGCGACGCACCTTGGCCGATGACAAAGGCCGAATTGATTGATTACGCAATCAGAACTGGTGCACCAATGGAAGTGGTAGAAAACCTTCAGGCAATTGAAGATGAAGGAGAGATTTATGATGCTATCGACGAAATATGGAGCGACTATCCAACAGATGAAGATTATCTTTGGAACGAAGACGAATATTAATGAAAAGCATTGAGCTTTAGGTAGTATACTTAAAGCTTTTTTAAATATATAACACACACCAAAGCGTGTAATTTTAATATGCTTAAAGCAATAAGCTTTGAGCTTAAATCAAATTCTATGAGTTTTTTAAATAAAGTTCTTAAAGGGTTTTTGGGAGACAAAAAAGCGCAGGACCTAAAGGAAGTAAAAAAAGTTGTAACAAAAATCAAAGCTGTTGAGCCAAGCGTTGGAGAATTATCTGATGATGGTTTGAGAGATAAAACCGCTGAATTTAAATCAAAAATTAAAGAAGCGACAAGCAGTATCACAGCGCAGATAGAACAAATTAAAGAGCAAATAAAAAACGCTACCAATGTTGATGAGAAAGAAGCGCTTTTTTCTAAAATAGAAGCTTTGAAAAAAGATTCTTACGAAATTGAAGAAAAAGTTCTTTTGCAAGTTCTTCCGGAAGCTTTCGCCTTGATTAAAGAAACATCAAGAAGATGGGCTCAAAACGGAGAAATTCGTGTAACCGCAACAGATTGGGATAAGCAATTAGCCGCTGCTGGAAAAGATTTTGTTGAAATACAAGGAAATCAGGCAGTTTGGAAAAACTCATGGAATGCAGCCGGAACGCCCGTAGTTTGGGATATGGTGCATTACGATACGCAGTTTATTGGTGGTGTAATTCTTCACAGCGGAAAAATTGCTGAGATGGCAACCGGTGAAGGTAAAACTTTGGTAGGAACACTTCCTATTTACTTAAATGCACTTCCTGAAAGAGGTGTTCACGTAGTAACGGTGAATGACTATCTTGCGAAAAGAGACTCGGCTTGGATGGGACCATTGTACCAATTCCACGGAATGTCTATCGACTGTATTGATAATCACCAACCGAATTCTGACGGAAGAAGAAAAGCATACAACTCAGATGTTACTTATGGAACCAACAACGAATTTGGTTTCGATTACCTGAGAGACAACATGGTAACTTCGCCTACAGAATTGGTACAGAGAGAACTAAACTTCGCGATTGTGGATGAGGTAGACTCTGTATTGGTAGATGATGCAAGAACACCATTAATCATTTCGGGACCTGTTCCTCAAGGAGACAGACAAGAATTTGATATTTTAAAGCCTTCTATTGATAGAATTGTTGAAGTACAGAAAAAAACTGTTTCTGCTATTTTTAATGAAGCTAAAAAATTAATCGCTGCAGGAAACACTAAAGAAGGAGGATTCAAATTACTTCAGGCTTACAGAGGTTTGCCAAAAAACAGACAATTAATTAAATTCTTATCGGAAAGTGGAAACCGTGCATTGCTTCAAAAAACAGAAGCTCAATACATGGCTGACAACAACCGTGAGATGCCGATTGTAGATAAAGATTTATACTTCGTAATTGAAGAAAAGAACAATCAGGTTGACCTTACAGACAAAGGTGTAGACTACATGTCTCAAGGAAACTCTGATGCTAACTTTTTCGTTCTTCCAGATATCGGAACTGAAATTGCAGAAGTAGAAGCTAAAAATTTATCTAAAGAAGAAGAATTTGAAGCGAAAGAAAGATTATTTGCTGAATTTGCTGAAAAGTCTGAGCGCGTTCACACTATGAGCCAATTATTGAAAGCCTATACCTTATTTGAAAAAGATGACGAGTATGTGGTAATCGATGGAGAGGTAAAAATCGTGGATGAGCAAACTGGCCGTATTATGGAAGGTCGTCGTTATTCTGACGGTTTACACCAGGCAATTGAAGCGAAAGAAAACGTAAAAATTGAGGCGGCAACGCAGACTTTTGCAACGGTTACTCTTCAGAACTATTTCCGTATGTACAACAAACTTGCGGGGATGACGGGTACAGCAGAAACTGAAGCTGGAGAACTTTGGCAGATTTATAAATTAGACGTAGTGGTAATTCCTACCAACCGTCCGATTCAAAGAGATGACAAACAAGATTTGGTTTTCAAAACCAACAGAGAAAAATATAACGCTGTAATTGAAGAAATTGAAAGACTAACCTCAGCGGGAAGACCGGTATTGGTGGGTACAACTTCTGTTGAAATTTCACAATTACTTTCAAAAGCGCTTCAGTTAAGAAAAATTCCACACCAGGTGTTGAATGCAAAACTTCACAAAAAAGAAGCAGAAATCGTTGCCGGAGCCGGTCAGCCAGGCGTTGTAACTATTGCAACCAACATGGCAGGTCGTGGTACCGACATTAAGCTTTCTAAAGAAGTAAAAGAAGCGGGAGGTTTAGCAATTATCGGAACAGAAAGACACGACTCTAGACGTGTTGACAGACAGTTGAGAGGTAGAGCGGGACGTCAGGGAGACCCTGGAAGTTCGCAGTTTTACGTTTCTTTGGAAGACAACTTGATGCGTTTATTCGGTTCTGAAAGAATCGCTAAAATGATGGACAGAATGGGTCATAAAGATGGGGAAGTAATTCAGCATTCTATGATTTCTAAATCTATCGAAAGAGCTCAGAAAAAAGTAGAAGAAAACAACTTCGGAACAAGAAAAAGACTTTTGGAATACGATGATGTAATGAATAAGCAGCGTGACGTAATCTACAAAAGAAGAAAGAACGCATTGTTCGGAGATCACTTGAAGTATGACATTACGAATATGATTTTTGATGTTTCAAATTCTATTGTAACCAAAGCTAAAGCAACAGGAAACTACAAAGATTTTGAATTTGAAATCATTAAAAACTTCACGATGGAATCTCCGGTTTCTGAAAATGATTTTAAATCAAAACAAATTCCGGAACTTACCAATATTCTATTCAAAGCAGCTCAGGATGATTATAATATGAAACTGAACTTGTTGAAAGAAAAATCGTTCCCAATTATTGAGAATGTATATCAAAATCAAGGTTCTATGTTTAAAATGATTCAGGTTCCTTTCACCGATGGTGTAAAAACGTTAACAATCGTTACCGATTTAAAAGAAGCTTACGATTCACAATGTGACAGCCTGATTAATGATTTTGAAAAGAATATCACTTTATCAATCATTGATGAAAACTGGAAACTTCACCTTCGTGAAATGGACGATTTGAGAAAATCTTCTCAAGGAGCTGTTTACGAACAAAAAGATCCATTGGTAATTTACAAACAAGAATCTTTCCACCTTTTCAGCGAAATGGTAGACAAGATGAATAAAGAAATTATTTCATTCTTATACAGAGGAGAAATTCCCGCATAAGAGACAAATTATAGATTTCACAAAAACCCACCTCATTTGAAGTGGGTTTTTGTTATTTATAGAATAATACTTATTAAAAAATATGATAAATATTAATTCATTCTTTTATTTAGAATAATTAAAAAGAATATATTTGCAGAAAATTTAGGTATTACAATGAATAAATTATTAATCTCAGCTTCATTATTATCAACTGTATTTATTTTTGCACAAGAAAAAGATACCGTTAAAACTAATAAAATCGATGAAGTCATTGTACAAGGATACATTACTCGAGATAGAGAGTCGGTAAACAAAATGCCTTTAAAGGAAATTGAAAATCCCCAGGTTTATAATATTGTCAATAAGAATGTAATTAAAGAGCAGGTTGTTACCAACTTTAATGATGCTTTAAAAAACGTCACTGGGATTGCCAGACTTTGGGAATCTACAGGAAGAGGAAATGACGGTGGAGAATATTATACCATGAGAGGCTTTTCGTTACAGCCAAGTTTAACTAACGGAATGCCTTCTCTCACAAACGGAACACTAGATCTTGCCGGAACTGAAACCATTGAAGCCATCAAAGGCCCATCTGGAACATTATATGGAGGAAGTGTAATTTCTTATGGTGGATTGATTAATGTAATCACCAAAAAACCATATCATCATTTTGGAGGTGAAGTAAATTATATTAACGGAAGTTATGGTCTAAACAGAGTGACAGCCGATGTAAATACACCGCTTAGTAAAAACTTATTTGCAAGAGTAAATGCTGCTTATCAAAAACAAAATACTTTTCAAGATGCAGGTTTTAGCGAATCTTTTTATGTAGCTCCTTCTATTAAATTTATTGCTAACGATAAGCTTACTTTTTATGTAAACACGGAAATCAAAAAAAGCGAGTCTGCTAATGCACCAATGCTTTTCTTAAATAGATATAATCCGCTAACTTTTTATTCAATCGGAGTTTTTAAAGAAAATTATAAAAAATCTTATACCAGTGATGATTTAACGATTAATAATACAACCTTTAATCTACAAGCCTCTGCCAACTATAAAATATCTGATAAATGGACATCAAAAACCATTTTCTCAAGAAGTAATTCAAAAACTGACGGATATTATCAATACCTATGGGATCAATCTAACGGGAAAGATTTCACAAGATTCATTTCTGATGTAGGAGGTGAAACCAATACAACAGGCATTCAGCAAAATTTCGTAGGCACTTTCAACTTAGGAAATGTTAAAAATAAACTACTCGTAGGTTTAGATTATTTCCAAAGAGATTTTATTCAAGGAGGAACTGGCTGGATTGACTATGGTACCGTAAATATCGTTGCCCAAAGTGATACTAAAGATAAGTTTTTAACCAAATCTGCCGTTGACAATGCATTAGCTGGAGCAGGACAAGAAATAGGTCATGCAGAAGCAAAAATATACAGTGCTTATATTTCTGATGTGGTAAACATCTTACCCAACCTATCAGCAATGTTAAGTTTAAGAATGGACCATTTTACAGGAAGAGCAAGTGCATATGCCACTGAAGACTCTAAAGACAAAACAACTTTCTCACCTAAATTAGGCTTGGTTTATCAGCCTATTCCAGACAAAGTATCGATTTTCGGAAATTATATGAATGGATTTAAAAATGTTGATCCTTCTCCGGTACAGATAACTGATAATCTTGGAAATGTTTTGAGCAACGAGCTTCGTTATTTTGAACCTGAGCATGCCAATCAGTGGGAAGTGGGAACAAAAGCCAACTTAGCAGGTGATAAATTCTCTATTACAGCAAGTTATTACAGCATTAATGTAAAAAATAAAGTGATGGGTAATGGCACCAATGTTAACCAAGGAGGTGAAGTTGACAGCAAAGGTTTCGAAGTGAGTATTTTGGGTAGCCCAATTCCGGGAATGAATATTATCGCAGGATACAGTTATAATGATAGTAATGTTGTAAAAGGAGAAGAAGGATATCCTGGTCACAGAACAGAAGATGCAGGGCCCAAAAATCTCATCAACTTCTGGGGAACATATAAAATACAAGACGGTTCTCTGAAAAACTTCGGTATCGGTTTCGGAGGGAATTCGGCAAGTAGATTTTATACCCTTAACAGGGGTAATGCGGGAGCATTCCCACTTCCAAGTTATATCATCATGAATTCTTCACTTTCATACACAGAAGAAAGATACAGCATCATTCTTAAACTAGATAATATTGCTAATAAAAAATATTTCTCTGGATGGTCTACAGTAACCCCTCAGAGATTGAGAACTTTATCTCTAAGCTTAAACTACAAGTTCTAATTTAAAATTGCATAAAATACTGCCAAACTACAAGTGAAGTTTGGCAGATTTATTTAGATAAAATCAGCATTAAATAGAATCAATCTAAATAAAAACAGAAAGACTTATATTTACGCATTCTTAAAAATTTCATGAAAAAAAAGCATCATCATCATAAAAAGAAACCGAGTGTCTATAAAAAATGGGCAGCCAAATTACACTTATGGTTTGGCTTATCTGTAGGCCTCATTGTTTTCATTGTTTCATTATCGGGAACGATGTATGTTTTTAAAGATGAAATTCAGAATCAGTTTAGAAAAGAAGCCATTTATGTAAAAGCAGAAACGGAAAATAAAAAACCTCTTTCTATTGAAGTTTTAAAAGAAAAAATTTCTTTGGAACTCAATGAAAAATATCCGGTAAGCGCAGTTGAAATACCTTTAGATAAAAACAAATCTTACAAATTTACTTTTTACGAGAAAGACAAAAAGGCGTGGAATTATTTTGATGAAGTAAAAATCAATAAACTCATCTATGTTAATCAGTACAACGGTACTATTTTAGGAATTTATAACGAAAAATATGACCTCTTCCCTATCTTGAAGTCAATCCACTGGAGTTTACTTTTAAAATCAGATTGGGGGAAATATGTGGTCGGAATTCCGGTTGTTTTGTTTATCATCATGCTTATTACAGGGATTATTCTTTGGTGGCCAAAAAACAAAAAAATGCGGAAAGGTCGTTTTTCATTCGACTGGAAAAATGTAAAAACCTGGAAACGCAAAAATTATGACCTTCACAATGTGTTAGGATTTTATGCTTCGTTTATTGCTTTATTATTAAGCCTTTCGGGATTATATTTTGCTTACCCTTGGCTGAAAAACTCATTTAATTTTGCATTATCAGGTAGCTTAGAACTTCCAAAAGAAAAGGCTATACAATCACCAGATTCACTTTTAACAAAAAACAACTCGGTTTTTGATCTTACGATTCTTCAAACTCAAAAAGTATACAGCCAGTCTTCAAGTTTCAGAATTCCATTAAACGGAAAAAACAAAAAAGGAAAAGAGCTGGAAAACATTCCGGTTACTGTATATGGTCAAGACGGCAGATATAGCGAAAGAAACCAACTTTTCTACGATAAATATTCGGGAAAACTATTATTGAACAAACCTCATCAGAAACTAACGAATGCTGAGAAATACGCCAATGCCAATTATGACATTCATGTAGGATCATATTTCGGGATTTTCGGCAAAATCTTATGGTTTATCACAGGATTAATTTGCACTTCATTACCGATAACCGGTTTTTTGGTATGGTGGGGAAAACGTAAAAAACAAGGAAAGAAAACATTATGAAAAAGGCTCTTTTATCAGTAGCTTGCCTTAGCACAATCGCTGTTTTTGCACAGGAAAAAGACAGTTTAAAAGTAAAAAATGTAGATGAAGTGGTACTTACAGCTTCCCGAAAAAAGGAAAGCATCAAAGAAATACCTAGCTCTATTACAATTGTTAGCGAAAAACAGATTCAGTCGCAATTGACTGTTAATTCAGACATTTCTAATATCCTACAATATACCGTACCAAGTTTAGGACCAAGCTCTGGGCAGACTTCTAATTCGGGGCAAACCTTGAGAGGTCGACAGGTTTTGGTACTTATAGACGGTATTCCTCAATCTACTCCGCTTAGAAACGGTGCAAGAGACATCAAATCTATCGATCCTTCGGCAATAGAAAGAATTGAAGTTATAAAAGGAGCCTCATCAATCTACGGAAATGGTGCTGATGGTGGTATCATCAATTATATCACTAAAAGAAATAAAACAGATAAAAAAATATCGGGAATTTCTCAGGTCGGTATTACCGGGCAGCCTTACGGTGGAACTTTAGGCTTCAGAGCAAACCAGCTTTTATCTGGTAAAATCAAAAAATTCGATTATGTAGCTTCTTTGGCGTATGAAAGAACCGGTGATGCAAAAGATGGTGATGGCGTATTGCTAAGCCCCACTTACAGCACAGCACAAATGAATAATTACAATGCATTGCTGAAATTGGGTTATGATATTAATGATGACCAAAGAATTGAAGTTTCTTACATGGGTTATGCCTCAAAATCTGATTTAAATTTAGGTATAAAAACCGGAAAATACGGCGTTACACCAACCATCGGTGAAGGTGAAGGTAAAAGCTTAGAAACTACTCCGCAAGGAACTCCGCGAAATCATAATTACAGAATAAACTACGACAACAAAAATCTTTTTTGGGGTTCTACTGCATTGAATGTTAATGCTTATATGCAGGATTTCAGAACAGTTTACGGGTATAGCGATACCTTTTTCGGAGGCGGACAATCGAATATTATTTCTAAAAAAATGGGCGCCAGAATCAATTTTGATACCCAACTTTGGTCTGCCACAAATTCTCAGGCTGAAGTAATCTATGGTCTGGATTTACTCAACGATAAAACCGTACAAAAGCTTGAAGACGGAAGATACTGGACACCGGATATGGATATGATCAATACCGCACCTTTCCTTTTATTAAAAATTGATTTACTGAAAAAATTAACGATAAAAGGAGGCTTGAGATACGAAAATATGACAGTAAATGTAGGAGATTTCAACACACTTTCTTCAGTAAAAAGTGACGGAACCTTCACTAAAAGTATTTTTGTAACCGGAGGAGATTTAAAATACAATGCCTTGGTTGGGAATATTGGTCTTCGTTATAATATTAACAATCAAATCAACCTTTTCGGAAGCTTCTCTCAATCTTACTCTATCAACGAGATTGGAAGAATTTTAAGAACCTCTACACAAAGCAGTCTAGCCCAAATAGAAGCCAAACCAATTATTGTAAACAATTATGAATTTGGCGCTACCGGACAGATTTCGAATTGGTTAAATTATGAAGTAACATCTTACGTAAGTACCTCAAAATTGGGAGCGTCTTTTGTACAAGGTGCAGACAGAGCTTTTACGATTCAAAGGTCTCCTGAAGTGGTGTATGGTGTTGAAGGATTCTTACATTTTACACCTGCAAGATGGATCAACTTCGGTGGAAGTTATAGCTGGTTAGAAGGGATTACTTCGCTTAAAGACGATGGTGATTACTCTGCAAAAGTAAACAACAGCAGAATTGCGGCACCAAAAGTTTTGGCCTATGTTCAGGTAAAACCTACCCAATCTCTTTCTTTAGGTCTTGATATGCTTCATTCTTTTGAGCAAGACAGATTCAGCCCTAACTCAAAAACAGGTCTGTATGCTTATGGCGAAGGAAGAGTTCCGGAATACACGATTATTAATTTTAAATCAAATTACGAGATCGATAAAAACTGGAAGCTTTCTTTAGGAATAGAAAACCTATTCAATACTACTTATCAGCCTGCAATTGCATGGTGGAATGCCAGAGATTCTGAATTTGTAAATGCTTTGGGAATGAGAGGAACCTTCATGGTCGAATATAGATTTTAATTGATTTGAATAAACGTATTTTAAATTTACACATTGTAATTTTCTATGAAGAAAAAACACCACCCTAAAAAGAAACCGAGTCTTTTCAAAAAATGGACAGGTAAACTGCATTTGTGGTTTGGTTTGTCTATCGGTCTGATTATATTTATTGTTTCCATCACCGGAACTTTGTTTGTATTCAAAGATGAGGTTGAAAATTTTACCCGTCAAGATGTTATCTATCACAACGAGCAAAATATTGCACAAAAACAGATTCTGCCGATTCGTGTTTTAGAAAAAATGGTAGATGAGCAGATGAAAGAAAAATACAAAATTCATTGGGTCAATGTACCGATAGACAAAAAAATGTCTTACCAGTTCTGGTGGTATGAGCACAACACTGAAGCCTGGAATTATTTTGATGAATTTCCTATCTACAAATCTGCATATGTAAACCCTTACACCGGAAAAGTTTTAAAGGTTTATGACGAAAAAATGGGCTTCTTTCAAATCGTAAAATCTATTCACTGGAGCTTTTTATTAAAACAAGACTGGGGAAAATATGTTGTCGGAATTCCCGTGATTATCTTCATCATTATGTTGATTTCTGGGATTATTTTGTGGTGGCCAAAAAATAAAGCCGCAAGAAAACAACGTTTTTCATTCAAATGGAAAAATATAAAAAGCTGGAAAAGGAAGAATTACGACCTTCATAATATCTTAGGCTTTTACGCCTCTATTTTTGCTTTAATCTTTTCGATTACCGGTTTGTTTTATGCCTTCCTTGTTGTTCAGATGATGATTTATTTTGTTTTTTCCGGAGGAAATACAGTGTATCCAGACTTTTCGCACATCACAACCAAAGCTCCGATAGAACTTAGAAACGAAACTACTTTAGATAAAGTTATTTCTACCACTCAAGCAAAATATCCAGACTCTTACGGATTTGCAATCGATTTGGGGCATCCACATATGGATGATCATGAGCATCCTAATTTCTCCGTTTTTGTAAAACACCTTTCTTATTCTTATCACAAAAACAGTAGTTTGATTTTTGATGAAAATACGGGTGAACTTTTACATACTTACAATCACGAAGACAAAAACTTTGGTGAAAAAACGGTTGCCGCCAATTATGATATTCACGTAGGATCTATTTTGGGGCTTCCAACCAAAATCATTGCATTTATTGTAAGTTTAATTTGTGCTTCACTTCCTGTAACCGGATTTTTAATCTGGTGGGGAAGAAGAAAAAAGGCAAAAAAAGCAATCTGAGTTTTCAAATAAATTAGGTTTAATAACTATTAATACAATCTTTTTTATAAATTTATTGCCTCGAAATTATACAATAAGAAAATGTCAGTAGTAGATTTGTCAAAACAGGTTGCATTAGGTATCGATATCGGTGGAACCAATACTAAGTTTGGTCTCGTCAATCACAGAGGTCAGATTTTAACCAAAGGCTCTTTGCCAACAGACCAATACGGTACACCAGAAGAATTTGTTGATGCTCTTCACGAGCAGATTCAGCCATTGATTGATGAACATTGTGAAGGTGGAATTGAAGGTATCGGTGTGGGAGCTCCCAACGCAAACTATTACAGAGGAACAATAGAACTCGCTCCCAATCTTCCTTGGAGAGGGATTATCAATTTTGCCGACTTAATGACTGCAAAATTTAATAGCCCTTGCAAAATGACCAACGATGCCAATGCAGCAGCTTTAGGTGAAATGATGTACGGTGCTGCAAGAGGGATGAAAGATTTTATCATGATTACTCTGGGAACAGGTGTAGGAAGCGGAATCGTTTCTGGCGGAAATTTAATTTACGGTCACGACGGTTTTGCAGGAGAATTGGGACACACCATTGTAAAGCCAGGTGGTAGAAAACACTGGAGCACAGGTTCTGAAGGAAGCTTAGAAGCTTATGCTTCGGCGACAGGAATTGCCATTACCGCAAAAAAAATGAGAGCAGAATTCCCGGATTCTATGCTTAATCAATACCCGGAAGAGTCTATCAATTCTAAAACCGTGCACGAATGTGCATTAAAAGAAGACCCTGTTGCGGTTGAGGTTTTCAGATATACCGGTCAGAAATTGGGTGAGGCTTTGGCCAACTTTGTCATGTTTTCTTCTCCTGAAGCGATTTTATTATTCGGTGGAGTAATAAAAGCTGGAGATTTCATTTTAAAACCTGCCAAACTTCATATGGAAAGAAATCTACTTCCTATTTTCAGAAGCAAAGTAAGATTGGTTTTCAGTGAACTGGATGAAGCAGATGCAGCCATTCTTGGTGCAAGTGCTTTGGTTTGGGAAAAATAATCTGAATTAAATTTAAAATATTGAGCATCCTTTTGGGTGCTTTTTTTGTTTCTAGTTCCCACAGATTTTTTAATTCCTCTGAAAATATTTTTAGCCACGAATGCACGACTGTTTTCTTAATCTACTTAAAATATTCGTGCATTCGTGGCAAATAGATTCAGTGGTTTTTCCTGGCTTATTTAATGATACTTTCAAATTAAGCTTTGCGGTAAAAAAACACATCCAGATTTCTTACTGATGATTTGTGAAATCTATTGTTATCATTTATTCTTAAAAACTAAAACCTTATTTAAATGAGAAACTTTTTCATAATTTTGATTTCCTTTTTCAGGCTTATTAAAGTTTCAAAAAAAGAACATTTAAACAAAACAATCAACTTAAAAATGGATAAAAATAATCTACAGCAGATCACTTTTGGTGGCGGATGCTTTTGGTGTGTAGAAAGCTGTTTTAATATTTTAAAAGGCGTAGAATCTGCAGTTTCAGGCTATTCTGGTGGCCATAAGGCAAATCCTACTTATGAAGAAATTTGTACAGGAGAAACCGGTCATGCTGAAGTGGTGCAGATTACGTATGATCCTGCAATTATTTCTTACGAACAATTAATGGATGTATTTTTCTTCCTTCACGACCCGACTCAATTGAACAGACAAGGAAATGACATCGGAACTCAGTATCGCTCAGTCATTTATTATAAAGACGAGGCTGAAAAAGCAAAGGCTGAAGAAGCGATTAAAACCTCTCAGGAATCAGAAAGATGGCAAGGAGCTTACGTTACAGAATTAACACCTTTTGAAAAATTCTGGCCAGCAGAACAATACCATCAGGGATATTATAATGAAAACCCGACACAGCCTTATTGCAGCGCAGTGGTAGGGCCAAAAATTCAGAAGTTCAAAAAATATTTCGGAGAATTAGGAATGCTGGAAACAGATTTACTATAAGATTAAAGCGGAGATTTTTCTTCGCTTTTTTTATTGCGCTTCTTCTTGTATTCCGCCATATTTATCGATGATATATTCTGTTGCTTTTCTTAATTCTCTTCCATTATTCGGATCTACTCCATCGCTCGTAAAAAACTCAACATTTCCTTTATGCTTAGAGTACCAAACTTTTCCATACGCATTGTCTACCGTTAAAGTATCTTTTCTAGTAATTCTCTGGAAGTATGCTACGAGAGTCTCATTTATCGGCTTCAATTCTATCTGTGGGTTTTTATCATCACAGTAGGCTAGTTTATATTCTTTGTCATCCCAATACATACAGTTTTGTTGCTTTACAGACATACTTGGTGACTGTTGAGACAAAGTACTTTCCATTTTAACCGGAATATGAACAATTCCTAAAATCTGAGCATTTTCTTTAGAAATATTTGCGGTTTCACTTTCTTTAGAAATAATTACAGGCTGATTATTTACAATTTTATTTCCTGCAAAAAAACCACCTACTAAAAGTACTCCCAAAATCCCTAAATTACTTTGTTTGGTAAGAAATTCGGGCATCTTAATGATTGGTTTGTTTATAACAGTTATCACCAAGTTTGATAATGCCTGATGTATCTTGTATTCAAAACTTTTCCAGCCAGAGCAATAATCATTAAAGCTATCAAATCCTAAATAGTTGCTCAAATTATCTAAAATTGAAGGTTTAATTTTATAATCTTCACCATTCTCTACCAAAGCTTTGTAATAATTTTCAAAACTTTTGTAACTCAATGATTCAAAATCATCTTTTAAAACTTGCTCAAGATGTAGCAAAATCCCACTGAAAGACGTTTCTGTAGTCTCTTTTGCGGCTTTTTCATATACATCTTCAATTAGTTTCTTTTTTTCAAGTAAAAATTTTGACATACTCATGGTTATTATGGTGAAAAAATAAGCAGTTTTTACAAAATAGCATTACGGTTTCCCGTATATCAAAGCATAAAAAATTTCCAAAAACTTTCCAAAAACTTTCTAACCCTAGCTCTGTTCTTTGCCTCATCTTTGCCTCAGAAATCAGTGACAAACAAACAATTACAAAAACAAATCTACAAAACTGATTTCTAATATCACCTGATAAAACGGAAGAAAACTCCGGGTTGGGAAGCAGATGTTTCTCTTCCGTTTTTGAAGGTTTACTTCCCAAAAATTTAGAAGCGCTTCAATTTTTTAATCGTGTTCCACTGCTTGTGATCTGTTTCGCAAGGAAGAACACTTATGCAAAATTTTAAATTTTTACAACAATGTTACAACTTATATTGATGCTACTGGGATTAGCTTTTTCAAACGGAAATACAACAAACTGCAATAATAACAACCAAGATCCGATAACGGTACAAAACTCAGGAGGAACCGGATTTGATCCGGGAACCGGAACTGATCCAGGAGATACAAGTGGAGGAAGTGGTCAAAAACCACCATTATAACTTAATTTTTATAAGAGTCGTTTCTTACGGCTCTTTTTTTTATTTTAGTGCTAAATTAATAACACTTGAAACGACTTTATCTTTTTAGTATTCTTTATCTTATCTTCTCATGTAAAGATGTAGAAAAAAACGAAACTCCCCTAAAAACCGTAATTAATAAGAATTATGTTTTGGCTAAAGAGGCGACAAATGAAGAGGTTGCATTTAAATATTATAACTCTGCAAAAGAAGAGTTTTTAATTAATAAAGATTCATTAATGGCTGGAAAATCGTTAGTAAATATGGCAATTATTATGTCTAACCAAGGCGACTACTATGGAAGCCAACAAGTATCTATCGAAGCAAATAAAATTTTGTCTCCTAAAAAAAATGAAAATTTAGAAATACTCTCTTCAAACTATAACTGTTTAGCAATAGTATCTGAAAATTTAAAACAATATGATAAAGCTATAGAATTTTATGGTAAAGCAATTAAATTATCAAATGACACTATTACTAAATTAGCGTATTTTAATAATATTGGTAATTCATATTTACAAAAAAAAGAATATTTCAGAGCTTTAAATCATTTTAAATATATTCTTAAAAGTAAAAAAGCGAAAATTAATAAAGTTGATTATGCTCGTGTTATAAACAATTATGCAAAAGCAAATTACTTAATCAATAATAACTATAATCCCATACCACTCTATGAAGAGTCGTATAAGATAAGAAAACAAGAAAAAGATGTAAGTGGACAAAATTATGTCTTGGCAAGTTTTGTAGAATACTACCACAATAAGGATATTAATAAGACACGAATGTATTCGAATGATAGATATAGAGTGACAAAGCAAATGAAAAATCCTGACGATCAATTAGAAGTATTACAAAACTTAATAATTCAAAATCCTAATGATTATGTAAAATACTTTAACGAATTTACTTCACTTAATGACAGTCTCACATTAGCAAGAAATTCTGCAAAAAATCAATTTGCTTTAATTCGTTTTGAAACTGAAGAAAATAAAGCACAAAATTTAAAATTACAAAAAGATATTTCTGAAAAAAAATACCAGATTATTAAACAGCAAATTTTAAATTATAGTATTTCTATTTTAGCTTTAATTGCAGGAATTTCAGGAATAATTTGGTACAGAAAACGTAAACAAAGACTACTACTAGAATCTGAAAACAAATTAAAAGAACAACAGCTTAAAACATCCAAAAAAGTACACGACGTCGTTGCCAACGGAATTTATCAGGTGATGACAAAAATTGAAAATCAAGACGATTTCAATAAAGAACAGGCGCTTGATGAATTGGAATTTGTTTATGAAAAATCTAGAGATATCTCCTACGAAAATCCTGATTCTCACGATGAAGCTTTCCACGAAAAAATTTCAAAATTAGTCGCTTCTTTTAAAAATGAGAAAATCAATACATTCACCGTTGGAAATCAAAAAGAAACTTGGAAAGACACGACCAATTCCACTCAAGCTGACGTTTACCAAGTCATTCGTGAACTGTTGGTCAATATGAAAAAGCACAGTGAGGCAAGCAATGTTATTTTTAAGTTTGAAAGAATAAATAATCAAATTAATATTCAATACACAGATAACGGAATTGGGGTTTCTGATGAGTTAATTTTTAAAAATGGTCTATCAAATACGGTTTCCCGTATAGAAAACATCAACGGAAAAATTACTTTTGAAACCAAAACCGAAAAAGGGCTTAAGATTAACATATCATTTCCCGTTTCTTAAAAATATAAAAATGTTTAAAAAAATTTTAATTTCCGAAGATCACGAAAGTATCAATATTTCAGTGCAAAAAACTTTAGAAGATCTCAAAATTGATAATTTTGAGTACGTCTACTATTGTGATGATGCCTTATCAAAAGCTCAGAAAGCCATTCGCGAAAAAAAACCGTATGATTTGCTCATCACCGATCTTTATTATGAAGAAGACCATCATCCTCAAACATTAAAAGACGGTCGCGAGTTAATCTCAGCCATCCGAAAAGAGCAACCTGATTTAAAAATTATTGTTTTTTCCGCCGAACATAAATCCGGAATAATCGACTCGCTTTTTAATGATTATGGCATAAACGGCTATGTGCGAAAAGCAAGACACGATTCTAAAGAATTAAAAAAAGCAATTGCTTCCGTTTATAACAATGAAAATTATCTTTCCCTAGACCTTAAACAAGACGTAAAGACATTAAATAATTATGAGTTCACCAACTACGATATTACTTTAGTCTCACTACTTTCTCAAGGGGTTTTACAAAAAAACATTCCGGTATTTCTACAAAACAATAATATAAAACCCAACAGTTTGAGCAGTATTGAAAAGAAGCTCAATACCCTGAAAGAAGATTTGGGAATAAGCAATAATGAACAATTGGTTGCATTCTGCAAAGATTTAGGAATTATATAACCCATCTTAATTAGCCATTCTAAACCTTTCAATATTTTGAAAGGTTTTTTGTTTTACGGTTTCCCGTAAGGATTGGTTTTGAAAGGTTTATACTTTTGGGGTATTAAACAAAATCAATTATGGGAAAATTTACGATCAGCAAAAGAAAAAACGATGAATATCAATTTAATCTGAAAGCCGAAAACGGTGAAATTATACTAACCAGTGAAGGTTACACTATAAAAGCAAACTGTCATAAAGGAATTGAATCTGTAAAAATCAATTCACAAGATGATTCAAGGTATGATAGAAGAGTTGCTGTAAATGATAAAAGCTATTTCGTTCTGAAAGCAAGAAACGGTGAAATCATTGGAAAAAGCCAATATTACAGTTCAAAATCGAGCATGGAAATCGGAATTTCTTCTGTAAAAACGAATGCTCCAACTGCAGAGATTGTTGATGAAACTCTTTAAAAATAATAACACTATGGATCTTAAAATTAAATTAGAACAACTACACCAAAAAGTGGTCGGCCTAAAAGAGCTAATCAGCACAGAAGAAGCTACAAAAAACGCTTTTGTAATGCCTTTTATACAGATTTTGGGGTATGATATTTTCAATCCTACAGAAGTTGTTCCCGAGCATGTTTGTGATATTGGTACCAAAAAAGGTGAAAAAGTAGATTACGTTATCAAAAACAACGATGAACCTATATTTATTATTGAATGCAAACATTGGAAGGAAAATGTTGATGCACACAATTCTCAACTTCACAGATATTATCATGTTTCAAAAACAAGATTCGGCGTTCTCACCAACGGAATTGTCTACAACTTTTATACAGATCTTGAAAAGCCTAATATTATGGATGAAAAGCCGTTTTTCACCATCAATATTGAAGACTTAAAAGACAGTTCGATTAAAATTCTGGAAAGCTTTACCAAGAAAGATTACAACCTCGAAAGTATTCTGGATTCTGCAGAAGCATTAAAATACATCAAGGCCATCAGAAAAGAATTTGAAAAAGAAATAGAAAATCCGTCTGATGAATTAGTGAAACTATTAGTTAACCGATTTTTTGAAAAACCTTTAACTGCAAACCGAATGATTTCGTTTAAAGAATATGCAAAAAAAGCATTAACAACTTCTATTAACGAATCTATTAGTTTCAGACTAAAATCTGCACTGAGCATTAATGAGCAAATTGAAAAGCAGGATGATGATATAAAAACATCACCATCAATCGATGAAAATAATGATTCTAAAATTGTAACTACCGAAGAAGAACTGGAAGGATTTCAGATTGTAAAAGCTATTTTGAGAGAAAAAATTCCTTCTGTAAGAATTGCTTACAGAGATACCTTGTCCTATTTCGGGATTTTACTGGATGACAATAATCGAAAACCTCTTTGCAGATTGCATTTTAATACCGCAAATAAATATCTGGAAACATTCCATAACGGAAAAGATGCCGGAGAAAAAGTGTTGCTAAATAACCTGGATGAAATATATAATTACAGGGAGCAGCTACATCAGACATTAGAAAATTATTCATAAAACTAAGAACCATGATAAAGCTACTATTTACAAGCCTTTTAGGTTTAGGATTATTATTACCTGCTAACTTTTTAGCCAAAGAAAATTCAACTGCTAAAACAGAATTTTCAAATACAAAACCTAAAAAGAATAGCAAAAAAAGTAAAAAGAAAAGAACTACAACTGCTTCTACAAGCAAAGATTGTACTTATAACGGTCGTACTTTATATGTTGGAAAAAGAGGCGGCTGCTATTATTACACCGGAAGCAGCAAACAATATGTAGACAGATCATATTGCTCAGGCTGTAATTAATATCCTATTTTCAAATAAAAACTAAAAACACATTCCATATATAGCGAAAGGCGAATTTTACATTCGTCTTTTTTGTTGAGCTAAAATCAAAAAACAGAATTTCCCGTTTATAATCTTTTTCCTATTTTTGTGAAGTTCACTATTTTTATGAAAAAAATTGTTCTGATTGAGGATGAAACCAGCGTAGTCTCTTTTATTAAAAAAGGACTTCAGGAAAAAGGATATGAAATTTCTGTAGCATTTGACGGTCGCACTGGCGTCAGTTTGGTGCAGGAAAATGATTTCGATTTGGTCATTCTCGATATTATGTTGCCCGAAATGAACGGACTGGATGTCTGCAAAGAAATCAGAAAAACCAACAAAAGTGTTCCTATTCTTTTTTTAACCGCATTGGGAACTTCAGAAAACATTGTCTTGGGCTTAGAAAATGGCGGCGACGATTATCTCGTAAAGCCTTTTAAGTTTATCGAATTGGTAGCCCGTGTAAAATCTCTGCTTAGAAGAAGCAGCCCAATTAATACCCCAAACGCTGCCGAAAACGAAATTGATAACGAGCATGTTTTTCAGGCTTCAGATTTAATAGTGAATGATTACACCAAAAAAGTAATTCGTGCCAATGAAGAGGTTTCTTTAACATCTACAGAATATAAACTTCTGATGTATTTCCTCAATAATCCCGAAAAAGTAATTTCAAGAGCCGAAATTTTAGATGCCGTTTGGGGAGTTAATTACGAACTGGGAACTAATGTTGTGGATGTTTATGTCAATTATTTACGAAAAAAAATAGATAACCAAGAAGATAGCAAACTCATCCACACCGTAATAGGAATGGGATATGTTTTAAAAAAACCTTAGAAAATGTTTAATAGAGTCGTTACCAATCAAACTAAAACAATGATCCTTTTGATGGCTGTTTTTACAACCGTTATTTTGATTTTTGGGGGATCGGTGTACTTTTCTATTGTTAATTTTTCGCATCAAAGGTTTTATGAATTGTTAAAAATACGTACAACCACAATTGTACAGATTGAGAAAAGCAAAGAACATCTCGATCTTCCTGAAAACTACATTCTCAATAGCAGGAATGACGAAGAACTTCCGATGGAAAGAGACTATGTTTTTGCCATTCCGGCAGATTCAAATTTCAAAAAAATCTCCCACGAAGTACATATTCCGGACACATTTTTTAAAAATATAATCAGATCTGGTGAAGCCAATTACAACGATTCTGAATTTTATTATATCGGTCAGACTTTCAAATATCAAAACAAAGATTACATCGCCATTGCTTCAGCCAAAAACCACTACGTCGTACATTATCTTGGTTTTTTAAAAAGAACACTGATCACATGTATGATTCTTTCGATATTTTTCAGCATGATTTTCTCTTTTTATTTGTCTAAAACCTTATTCAGACCGATTTTAAAAATCACTGGAAAAGTAAAAGAAATCAGCTCTGAAAACCTGCATTTAAGACTAGAACCTCAACCAGGCAACAAAGAACTTAATGAATTGGTTGAAACATTCAATACGATGTTGACCAGAATTGAGACTTCTTTTGAAACTCAAAACCATTTGATTGGAAACGTTTCACACGAGCTCAGAACGCCGCTTACATCGATTATGGGTGAAGCTGATGTGGCACTTTCTATCAACCGAACTGCAGAAGAGTATAAAGAAACGCTCGAGATTATTTTAGACGAAGCCGAAAAGCTTGATAAAAAAATAAAAGCACTTTTATTAATCGCCCAAACCGGATTTGACGGTAGAATTCAAAAAATCGATAAAGTAAGAATTGACCAACTTTTATGGGATGTTATCGAGACTTTAAAAAAAATAGATTCCCGAAACAATATTTTCTTAGACATCAGTATGCTTCCTGATAACCCTAAAAAACTGAAAGTGCAGGGGAATGAACAGCTTCTTCATCTTGCAGTTGCAAATATTATCAATAACGGCTGCAAATATTCTAATCATCAACAGGTAAAAGTGTCGTTGGGAGCTACAGATACAGACCTTTACATCATTATAAAAGACAATGGAATCGGTATTCCAGAATCTGAAATGAATAAAATCTATGATCCTTTTTTCCGGGCTTCCAATACCCGAAATTACGAAGGTTATGGCATCGGTCTTCCTCTTGCCAGAAATATTGTGAGAATGCACAACGGAGAATTGTTGGTGAGCTCACACGAAAATCAGGGAACTACGGTACAAATGCGTTTTCCTACTATTTACGGTACTCAGAAGGAAGAAAACCCATCTTAGCTTCAAAAAGAAGCTTTTCTTTAAATGAAATTCTAATCTCATTTTAATCTCTTTAATTACATTTTAATTTCGTTCCAAAGAGCTTCTAATCTTACAGATATAGTTTTGTATTATCAAAAAGACAGTACATAACTAAATCTAAAGATATGATCAAAACCATTTTAATAGCAACAGATTATTCTCTTGAATCTTTAAATATTTTAAAAAGAGTTTTAAAAGAGAAAAACGCAGAGGAAAATGACACTCAGTACAAAATTTTACTGGTATCGGGTTACGACATGGGAGATTCTATCAGAGATCTTCTCTTCACCACAAAATCTAACATTTTCAGCAAAATAAGAACGCAGGAATTTTGTGATGCCTACGGAATTATTGTTAACAAGTATCCGCAATTAGTACACAAGGTTGTTTGCGATGTTTTTTCAGGAAGCTTCCAGAGAGCATTCAACAATTATGTAGAAGCTGAAGAAATTACAGAAGCCTACTATTCGCCTTCGCTTAAAAATAAAAATACCAAAGGAAAATTTGATTTAAATCCTTACCTCAAAAAGTGTAAAGAATTGGTTTCTCATGAAATGGTATTGGGAACTCCGGAGTTTATGCCTGAAAGAGGCAGACTTGCAGAAGTCTTTGTAGAAGTTTAATACTCTCAATGTATCACTATTTAAAATTTAATTAAAATGTTAAGAAATTATAGTAACAGCAGGACGTTGGGAGACAACATAAAACTGGGGACGCTGACTGCTTTTACGGCAGGAACTATAAATATTGCATCTCTATTAATATTTCTCTCATTTACCTCAAACGTAACAGGGCATTATGCTGTTTTTGCAGCAGAAATAAGCAAAGGAAACTGGAATCAGGTTGCGGTTGTCGGAGCCTGGATCTTCTTATTCTTTTTCGGAAGTTTTACCGCCAACTTTTTCGTTATCAACTTCAATAAAAAAAGTAAGTATTTTGCTCACGCAATGCCTATTGTTATTGAGATTTTATGTCTTTTAGCAGTAGGAATTTACGGTCAGTTTTATTATCAGAAAACGCTGGAAGAAGCAGAATACCTAGTCGCTTTAATGCTTTTTGCAACGGGTTTGCAGAATGGTTTAACGGCGAGTATCTCAAACTTTTTGGTAAAAACTACCCATCTTACCGGAACAACCACCGACTTGGGGATTCTAATGTCTATGTTTACGCACAAAAAATACAGAAAAGACCCTGAGTTGATTGCAAGAGCAAAGCTTTTATCAAGCGTAATGCTTGCTTATGTGATGGGCGCTGTATTTTCGGGTTTAACGTATTATTATCTTGAATTCAGTGTATTTTATGTCATCAGTAGTTGTTTGGTGGTCGTTATCGGGTATGATCTTTACAAAATTCACCTAAGACATTTCTACACCAACTACCGATATTCAAAGATTTATAAAAAGCCTAATCTGATGGCTTATTTATACGACAGAATACACGGAAGCGCCGAAGTCGTCGTAAAACAAAAACGACCGGAAAAATCTAAATTGATTTTAGAAGAAAAAATGATGTAGCAATTATTTTAAAGTAGCAGCACAAATTGCATATACTTAGTTTGGAGCCTTTGTTTGTTTTTTCAAACAGAGGCTTTTTGTTAATAAAATTGTGCAAAAGTTCGGGATAACTTAATCTTAATTCAGGGTTTTATTATTTTAAATCTTGTTTGCTTTGCTTATTTTTGTAAGTTCATACTCATTTATGTCAGATATTATTCAACTTTTACCCGATCATGTAGCCAACCAAATCGCAGCCGGTGAGGTGGTGCAGCGTCCTGCATCTATTGTAAAAGAACTTTTGGAAAATTCTATTGATGCGGGAGCAACAAAAATAGAGCTGATTGTAAGAGATGCGGGGAAAAACCTTATTCAGGTAGTTGATGATGGAAAAGGAATGTCTGAGACCGATGCAAGAATGTCTTTTGAAAGACACGCTACATCAAAAATAAGAGGAACTGAAGATATTTTTAAAATAGCAACTAAGGGATTCCGTGGTGAAGCTTTGGCTTCTATTGCTGCTGTTTCTCAGGTAGAATTAAAAACTAAACTTAAAGACGCAGCTTTAGGAACCAATATTTACATTGAAGGCGGAGTTTTCCAGTTTCAGGAGCCGGTGCAAACCTCGGAAGGTTCTAATTTTTTAGTTAAAAATCTTTTCTATAATGTTCCTGCAAGAAGAAAGTTTCTTAAAAATAATAATATTGAATTCCGACACGTTATTGATGAATTTCAGCGTGTTGCACTCGCTCATGAAGGTTTAGAGTTTTCTCTTTTTCATGATGACGAACCGATTTTTAAATTAAGAAAAGGAACTCAGATGCAGCGAATTGTCGATATTTTCGGCAGAAAGCTACATCCACAACTGATTCCTATTAAAGAAGATATTTTATGGTGCCAACTTCATGGTTTTGTAGCAAAACCTGAAGGATCTAAAAAAACACGTGGCGAACAATTCCTTTTTGTAAATGGAAGATTTTTTAAAAGTCCGTATTTCAACAAAGCCGTTCAAGAAGCTTTTGAAGGATTGCTTTTACCTGGATATATTCCTACGTTTTTTCTTTTCCTGGAATTAGACCCTGAAAAGATTGATGTTAATATTCATCCACAAAAAACGGAAGTAAAATTTGAAGATGAGCATCTTATTTTCGCCCTACTCCGCTCTACCATCAAACGTTCTTTAGGAATTTACAATGTAGCACCAAGTCTTGATTTTGAAAGAGACCCAAAACTTGATGCGATAATGCATCAAAGTTTTCCGAGCAAAAGCAATAATATCGGAACCCTTAAAATGCCGGAAATTATTGTTGACCGCAATTACAATCCTTTTTTAGAAGAAAGACAGTCTATAAAAGCAGAAATTCAGAACCTTACAGAAATGTACCATCAGAATATCTCTGCGGAACCTTCAAAAATCAATCTTTTTGAAGATGAAGACTTTGACGAAGATTTAATGCGCCTTCCTAATGGATATTGGCTTTTCAATAAAGGAGACCGCACATTAATGCTTGATTTAGGCAGAATGCACCGTCTTTTGGTAACAGAAAATAATAAAAAATCTAAAAAAGCTACAAACAACAGTCAATCTCTTTTGTTTTCGTTGGAATACCACATGAATGAAACCGAGAAGGCCAAGTATAAATCAATTAATAAATATCTTCCCGAAATTGGTTTTGATATGCACATTGCTCACGAAAATGTGTTAAGAATTGAAGCGGTGCCTGAAGGTTTGAAAGAATCTCAGGTGATGACGTTTTTAGAAAGTCTTTTTGAGATTTTAGAATATAAAAACGAAAAAGAATTTATGCAGTTTTACCAAAACAAATGGAACAAAATGCATTCGAAATCACGTTTTGATTTTATCTATAAAATTGATGCCGAACAGCTAATTAAAGATTTTACAGCACTTGGTTTCCCTGAGTTTTTACCCAACGGGAAAAGATGTTTTTATGAAATTCCGTTTAATGATTTTAAAAATAAATTTTAAATAGATGTTTAATAATATACCCCCACTTACCAGAGGTTTGATTATAATAAATGTTATTGTATTTATTGTAGTGACTCTTCTAAATAACAATCAAGTAAATGCATATTTAGCGGCGTTCTATCCATTCTCGCCCTTTTTTCACTCTTGGCAAATCATCACTCACATGTTTATGCATGGAAGTTTTATGCATATTTTATTCAATATGTTGACACTGTTTAGCTTTGGCCCCATACTAGAACAAAGTTTGGGTGACAAAAAGTTTTTAATTCTGTATTTTTTAAGTGGGCTGGGTGCCTTTTTCTTATTCAATTTATGGAATTTTGTTGAAGTCGAACAAATAAAAGGAAGTTTAGAGAGTTTTGGGTTTGATATTAATAGTTATCTAGCTGGAGAATCTGTTCAATTTAGAGGAAACCCAGAAGCTGTTTTAGTTCAACAAGGATTAATAGAAAATTTAAAAGATATTATTTCAGTACCAATGGTAGGTGCATCCGGAGCAATCTTCGGGGTTATCGCAGCTTTTGCTACCTTATATCCGGAAGCAAAAATCGGCATCATGTTTATTCCCGTTCCAGTAAAAGTAAAATATGTACTACCAGTAGTCATTGTTGTTTCTATAGCATTAGGTGTTACCGGAAATGTTGGGGGAATTGCGCATTTAGCTCACGTAGGAGGTGCAATCGTTGGATTTATTTTAGCTCTTATTTGGAAAAGACATTTATACCGATTCAAATAACAGATTGTGAAAATTTTCCGACTAATATTTCTCATTCTACATTTAGGATTATTACTGCTGCTAACAGGAGTTTTACTGAATGCTTATATTCCACCAAAAATTTTCCCTTGGTTTAATTTATTGCCTTTAGGTTTTCCAATTTTGGTAGTCGGATATATTTTACTCACTTTTTTCTGGATTTTTAGCTGGAAAAAAAGAGCATTTGTCTTTATGTTTTTAGGTTTATTTTTCTTGAATCCTGTCAAAAGATGGGTTAATTATTCTTCTGAAAGTAAAGAAACAGCAAATCTTAAAATTGTTACTTTCAATGTAAAAGGGGGGAAATTTGGTCCAGAAAACATTGAGAAATTTATTAATGAACAAAATGCTGATATTGTATTAATTCAGGAAGATGCAGATTACGAGTATCAGTTTAATAATTTAGAAAAAAAATATAAAAACCCAATCGTTGGGACCTACTCAAAATACAAACAAGTATTTCATAAAGAGTTATTTGCAGGCATGTACAATGAAGACTTCAATGCTTCTGTAGAATTAACCGATATAGAAATCAAAGGAAAAACCTACCGCATCATCAATACCTATCTTCAACCTTTCAAATTTGAAAAAAGCATGGTCAAACTCAACGGAAATAGTGAGCAAGACGAGCAAAAAGTAAAAAGTATTGTAAAGCGATTAATTCCTACGTTTAAAAAACATCAGGAACAAATAGCAACCATACGCCAAAATATTGAAGATTCTCCCTATCCTGTAATTTTAGTAGGAGATTTAAACTCTGTTCCCAACTCTTATGAATATTATCACTTGGGAACTGGCCTTAAAGATGCTTTCTATGAAGTAGGAAGAGGCAGCGGAACAAGCTTTCACGATTATAAATATCCTTTAAGAATAGATTATATTTTCACTTCAGAATCTATAAAACCAGTGAGCTATACTGTTGACCATTCGGTCAATCTTTCTGATCATTTTCCGGTGATAGCTACTTTCAAAATAGATTAAAATCGCTATTCAAATTTCATAAATCACTGATTGGCAGAATTTTTGTTACTCAACAGATATTTTGAGTTTCATGAAGCGGTTTCCTTTTTTACTTTTCATCCATCTAGGAGTTTTAATATTATTACTTAGTACATTTGCGAATGCCTGGATACCACCCAATTATTTCAGCAAGCTCAATCTTCTTTCGCTCGGTTTTCCTTATTTAATTTTTGCCCATCTGATATTTACCCTAATTTGGATTATTAAAAAGAAGAAAATAGCACTCGTTTTTATTCTTTCAACATTTATTTTTTATAATCCTGTAAGACGATGGGTCAACTTTTCACCGAAAAACAACGAAATCGATTCCGCAAAAACAGACCTAAAAGTTTTAACATTTAATGTAAAATATGGAAGCTCAGGTTGGAGTAAGGTAAAAAAATATATTACGGATCAAAATGCCGATATTATTTTGGTTCAGGAAAAAGATACCAACAGAGCGGTAAGAAGTGATTTGATAAAATATCCTTCGGTGATATTAAAAACCAAACATAAAATTATTAGACAGGGAGATTTAATCAATGACGATTCTAAAGGCAATTCTTTTTATGCAGACATTGATATTAATGGTAAAATAGTAAGGGTTATCAATGTTTATCTGGAACCTTTCAGACTCAATAAAAATATGCTTGGAATGGAGGACAAAAACTCTGAGAAGCAAGAAAAAAATAAAATTGAAGCCTTACTTTCAAGACTGATTCCTACTTTCAAAACACACGAAGATCAGGTAAGAAAAATCAGAAAAGCGGTTGATCATTCCCCTTATCCTGTGATTCTTGCGGGAGATTTTAATTCGGTTCCTAATTCTTGGGAATATTATAATTTGGTTAAAAACTTAGATGATGTATTTGTAAAAGCCGGAAATGGCAGCTCTACAAGTTTCCATGATTATAAATTTCCTTTGAGAATAGATTATATTTTTGCATCGAGCAGCATTATTCCTAAAAGCTATAAGGTAGATTATTCTGTAAAATTATCGGATCACTATCCTGTAATTGCCGAATTTCTATTAAATTAGTTGCATGAAAAATGTAGTTTTTGCCAGTCTAATTTTATCTTTATTAACACTTGCCTGTTCTAAACGCGAACCAGTTGTAGATACCACTCAGGAATTAAAAATTAAATACGATACGACCGCAATAGATTCTTTTTCGCCAGGGGCTACTTCTGTAGATATTGCAAGACAAATACGAATGTCTTCGCAGAAATATCAGGATTCTTTAAAAGAGGTATTAAAATTGCAACAGGAAGAAAAAAGAATTACCCTAGAACTTGAAAAAGAGAATAAAAAGAAAGCAGAAGCTGAGAAAAAACTAAAAGCAGCTGAAAATAAATCAATTGAAACAAAAACAACAGAATAATTAAAAAATATACACTATGAAAAAGCACATTTTAGCAGCAGTAGCTGTGTCTACACTATTTGTTGCATGCACAAAATCATCAACAACTGAAAAAACTGAAAATCCTGACGGATCTGTAACGACTACAACGACTACAGAAGTCGGTACCGGATTGGTAGATACTTCAAAAATAGATAAAGCGAAAAGCGATATTAAAAATACCGTAGATGAAGCAGGTAACAAAATAGACAATACGGCTCAAAAAGCAAAAGAAGACATCAGTAAAGCCGGTAAAGATATTAAAGACGAAGCCCATAAAGTAGGAAAAGACTTAAAATCGGGAGCTCAAGATGTGAGCAAAGGTGTAAAAGATGCTGCTTCAAAAGGCGCTCAGAAAGTAGAAGACGGTGCGAAAAAGCTGAAAGAAGATTTAAAGAAATAAAACATAAAAACCGCAGAAATTCTGCGGTTTTTTTATACTCTTACTCTATTAAGCTCCAATAAAGGATCAATATACTCTCTGTCGTTACTCAATCTCGGAACTTTGTTTTGTCCGCCCAGTTTGCCCTTAGATTCAAGCCAGGAATAGAAAAGATTGGGTCTAGCGATGTGAACCACCGGTTTTCTCAATGTAATATTATTGTATCTTTTGGCTTCGTAATCTGAATTAATGGTTTTAAGATGACGGTCAAAAATATCAGTAAACACTTCTAAATTTTCAGGATGCTCACTAAATTCAAAAATCCATTCGTGGGCACCCCCCTCATTTTCTTTCATAAAAATCGGAGCTCCGGTAAAATCAGTAACTGAAGATTTAGTTTCCGAACAAGCTTTAGATAACGCAGATTCTACATTAGTAATCATCAGCTCTTCCCCAAAGGCATTGATGTAATGTTTTGTACGACCCGTAATTTTT